>CAITJF010000244.1 GCA_903892645.1 uncultured Nitrosomonadales bacterium
AAACACAAAGCGCTTCAGCTAAGGGCACCTCTACAAAAGACTTACAATTCCTCGCCGAGGGAACCAACACCATGGCTCAAAGGGTCTTGGGTAAACGATATGCCATGGGCATCGAAGGCGTAGACCGGGACATAGACAAAGCCGTATTTTGGCTGCAAAAGGCCGCAGACAAGGGTGATGCCGAAGCACAATATTACCTTGGGCAGATATACCACCATGTGCTACAGGACTTGGTTCAGGCGCACAAGTGGTTCAGCCTGGTAAAAACGCAGAGCAAGGAACTAACAGAACTAGCTGAAAACAACAGGAAGGTTGCTGAAGCTAAAATGACTCCCAAGCAAATTGAAGAAGCGCAGGCTCTGGCAATTGAGTGGCTGGCAAAACACAAGCAGCCTGACCAACCAGTTACGCCTCAGCTTAAATAAGCTTACCTGAATTGAAAGCTTTAAACGAAGGACTGCCGGCGCTCATGCATGAATGCCGGCCCATTACTCCAAACGGTAGCACTAACTACCACAGAAAACCGGAAATGATTATATGATTGTTGGGGATCGCGTCGAACTAAATCTGTTCACCACTCTAAAATGCAATTTAAGCTGCTCTTATTGTACCGAAGCTGATGGGGGGTCTCTCGGTACACAGGGTGATGTGTCTTACTCAATCGAGAACTTAAAAACCTTTATCAGCACGCATGCCCAAAAAAAAGAAATCGTCGTTACTTTTTATGGCGGCGAGCCAACGCTGAATCCTGGATTCATAGAAGAAGTCATTGAAGCTTTACCTCTTGCCAGATTCCAGTTGCAAACCAACGGCACCTTAATGGAAAACGTATCCACAGAAACATTGGGTAAGTTTTCAAATATCCTGATTTCGGTAGACGGAGGAGAACTGGCTACCGATACTTACCGTGGGGATGGGGTGTACAGCCAAGTTACGGAAGCCGTCGAATCCATGCGCCCTTTCGTTGACGGGACTATCACTGCGCGCATGACCTGGAGCGACAGCAACATTCTAGTTGCGGATTTCCTGGAACTGGCTTCCACATTCGACTATGTTTATTGGCAGTTCGTGCAGGCACAGGGGTTCTATTCCCCGGATCAGGTAAAGCAGAAAAAAGCCGTACTGGAAGAATTGGTAAACCTGTTCTTCACCTCGGAAAAATTCTTTCCGTTAATCCCGATCATGGGCATCGTGCGCAACAAACTGTTTCCCCACCGCGCTATCGAAACGTATAACGGGCAAACGCAATGCCGTGCCGCCACACACCTGCTGAATATCACGCCGGACGGGGGCATCTACCCGTGCCCGGACTTGACTCATGATGAGAGTTTGCGATGCGGAGATATAACCACCAATACGCTCGGCGAAAACATGATGAAAAGCACCAAGGACATGCCATGCCATACTTGTGAAGCCTTCAGTTATTGTCGGCAGAATTGCCTGAAGAACCTGCACGTTGCCTACACTCAGAAAAATATTTTGTTCCGCACGAATATCACTGAGCCTATTTGTAACTTGGTCCGATTCCTCGGCAAGACGGTGGACAAATACGACATAGAAGCTTGGTATGGCCGCCAATCGCCATCCGTGAAGCAAGAGATACTTGAGTGCTCAGTCTATGAGTACGTGGAAATAATGCCGTAAATTTCCCCGTCAAATGACGATCTAAAATGTGCTGAACCACAGTTAAATCAGCTCAAGCTTGATCCGACAGACAGTGCCTGACTAGGATTCATCTGGGTTAGAACATGGTGTAGCAAGCAATACGCTACTTCACTACGCTGTCTATACTGAGTTTCACGCCGCTGCTGCCGGGCTTAACGGTTGCGCTCGTGCCCTGCAAATCGCCTGGTTGCGGTATTGCATCGCCAGACTTGGACACGCGGGCAATCACCACCACTTTGCCGAAATTCGACAGCTTCGTTTGCGGCGACATCGCCATGCTGTCGTCCAGCATGAACTGCAAGGGCAAATCCTTCACCCGCACGCGTATAACCGCAAGCGGCGCCTTGGGGCCATTCGCCGCACGCGCCAGCACGAACAACGTGTCATTCGGCCCGGCCTTCCCCGCCAGTGCGGCACTCAATATAACTGTGCCGGTAATCCGTTCCTGGCCTGCGGCTACAGGTTTCTTCTCCTCAACCACTGGCGTGCGTTGCACAGCCATGGGTTTGCCGCTCTTGATCTGCGCAATAAAATCGCGCGCCTGCTGGATGCCGTTCCCCAACATTTTTGCGTCTTCTGAATTCTTGGGCACCAGCTTGAGCAAGTTTTCCCAATGGCGGATGGCAGCTGGGTAATCGCCGCGCCCCATTGCCGCCGAGCCAGACAAAGCAAGCGCCTTGGGGTTGTTCGGATCGAGTTTCAACGCCGTATCCAGCAATAAAGTGGGGTGCCCGGCCAGGTTCTGTCCGTTCGCCATCGCCAATGCGTCTGCAAAATCCGCCCACAGCTGCGCCTCATTGGGTATCAACTGGGTCAGCTTGTTATAGGCCCTGGCGGCATCCGCATAGCGCTCCAGTTCGGCATAAGAACGTGCTAGAACAAGCAGGCTATCCGCGTCTCGCGGATTTTTCGCCAGCTTATCCTCCAGTTCCTTGAGCGCCGCTTCAGAATGGACCGTTCCAAAGCCCTCCGCACTGGAATGCTCAGACTGAGGCAGTAAAGCATCCGGGTTGCCTGTCTTCCAATATAAACCAACGGCCGCGAGCGACAGCAATATAGCCAGTACCATCGCCATCACCTTGTGGGGATTGCGTAGCGGGAGATTGCCGTTCTCTTCAGGGGGGGTTACCTCTTCCAGCAGACGCGCCTGCAATTCGCGCTTGCCCTGCTCATGCATCTCCGGTGTGAGCAGGCCGTTACGCAGATCGGCATCCATCTCGGCAATCTGATCGCGGAATATTTCCAGGTTGACGGCGTCGCGCAGCACTTGGTTGCTCTTCCCTGTGCTGCGCCACAGCGGCAGCACAACAAACAGCAAAGCGACTGCCAGCAGTAACGCACAAATTATCCAGAATAGGGTCATGTCTGATTATTTTTTATTCTGCAACTCAGCAACCAGAGGCAGGATTTTTTCCTTCAGGTTCTGCGAAGTAATGGCGCCAGTCTGTTTGTATCGGATGATGCCCTGTTTGTCGATGACATAAGTTTCCGGCACGCCACGCACGCCATAATCATTACCAATACTGTCTTCCGTATCCGCCACGCTCAACACATAGGGGTTTCCGCCACTTGCCAGCCAAGCCTCACCATCTTCACGTTTATCCTTGTAGTCCAGGCCATATATCGGTACCACGTTCTGTCGCGCCAGCGCCAGCAGTACGGGAAGCTCTTCCTTGCAGGACACGCACCATGAAGCCCACATGTTGAGCAACCACACTTTTCCCAACATATCTTGCGGTGAGAATTTTTTATCTGGCTCATGCAACTGCGGTAGCGTAAAAGCAGGGGCCGGTTTGCCAATCAGCGGCGACGGGATTTCACGCGGATTGGCATTAAGTCCCTGGTACAGGAGCACCAAGATCATCAAGAAAGCGACCAGCGGGATTATGAAACGTATCATGATGTTTTGGGCCGCACAGTCAGCCTGCCACTGCGCTGCCCACAGCCTTATCGGTTCGTCTCAATAAGCTTTCTTGTCGGTTACGGGTGAGGCAACAGCTGAGGCGGCAGCGACTGCCGAAGCGGCACCCCGCGCCTTGGCAGCCATCTCCACCGCGCGTGCGGCTTCCGGCGCCATATAGTTCTCATCGTGCTTGGCCAGCACTTCTTCGGCATGGAACAGGTTATCGGCTTCAATCTTGCCCTGCGCCACCACACCTTTGCCTTCCTTGAACAGGTCCGGCAGGATGCCCTTGTAAATTACCGGCATGCTGCGTGTGGTATCAGTCACGTTGAAATGTACCGTCAGGCCGTCGCTCTGGCGCTTGATGCTGCCGACTTCCACCAGCCCGCCGATGCGGAAGTTGCGACCTTGCGGGGCTTCCTTGTTATAAACCTGGGTCGGGGTGAAATATAGGCTGACGTTGTTCTTCAGCGCGTATAACACCAGCCCCACGGCGGCGCCCAAGGCGACAAGAGCAATGATGATGTACACAAATTTTTTCTGACGCGGTTTCATGGCACCCATTATTTCTTATTCCTCATTTTCTGCATCGCGCAGCAGGCGTAACTGCTGCAAGGTAATGATTCTTTTATGGCGCACCAGCGCAATTTCAATGATAAATATCAACAGTGCCACGCCGTACGAGCCCCACACATAAAAGCCATAGCCCTTCATGGCAAAAAACTCACCCCAGTTCATTGCGCACCTCCGACAGAGCGAATGGGTCGCTGCGTAGCAGCGGGGAACCCATCGGCCTACCCCTTGCGGGTACGTTACTGATGAAACGACTAGCCATTCGACTAGGCGCGCAAACGACGCTCGCCAAGTCGCTGGTTATGGCGAAGCCAGCAGATTGCGGGATAACCAGCCACTTGCCAGCTTGCTGGCTTAGTGGATTGGCTAGTAGTTTCATCAGGAGGTGCGATGCGGTCATTCCCGCACCCGCCGCATTCGCGCACCGCGTCATGATCGCACCTCCGGCAGTTCATCCACCCACTGGGTGTTGCGTTCACGCTCCAGAATAATGCTGCGCACGCGCGCCAGCGTAATCGCGATGGCATACAGCCAGCAGGCAGTCAGCGTAATAAACATGGCCTGCTGCATGGCGACATGCATGCTGGTGCCGGTGAACTTGACGGTTGACCCCTGATGCAGCGTGTTCCACCACTTCACCGAGAAATAAATGATCGGTACGTTGACCGAGCCGAGAATGGCAAGCAGCGCGCTGGCGCGGTCTGCACGGCGTGGATCGTCAATCGAGGCATGCAGCGCGATGAATCCAAAATAAAGGAACAGCAGGATGAGTTCGGAAGTCAGGCGTGCATCCCACACCCACCACGCACCCCACATCGGCTTGCCCCACAGCGCGCCGGTCCACAACGAGATGAAGGCGAACAGCGCGCCGGTGGGCGCCAGTGCGGAAGCCATCATGGAGGACAGGCGCGTGTTGAAAACCAGCCCCAGTGCGGCATAGCCCGCCATGATCAGATAAAGGAACATGGACATGATGGAAGCCGGCACGTGGATGAAAATGATGCGGTATGCCTCACTCTGAACGGCATCGGTGGGCGCCACGAAGAAGCCGATATACAGGCCGGTTGCAAACAGGATTGCAGACAACCATGCAAACCACGGTACTAGCTTGCCGGCCAATCCATAAAAGGTGGAAGGGGCAGAATATTTGAACCAGTTTATAGTCAACGCATCACTCCATCGAAATACGCAATGCCTGGGCCGTAACCCAGGGCGTGAACACCAATGCCAGCACCAGCAGCGCGCCCAGTAATGACAAGTGCGAGGCCACACTCATGCCGCTTGCAACGGCTTCTACCGCGCCCGTTCCGAAAATCAGCACCGGGATGCACAGCGGCAACACCAACAACGATACCAGCACCCCGCCGCCGCGCAAACCTAGCGTCAACGCCGCACCGACTGCGCCGATCATGCTGAGCACCGGTGTGCCAAGCAACAGGCTGGCAATCAACACCCACAAGGACTGCACCGACATATCAAACTGCAAACCCAGCACGGGCGCCATCAGCACCAGCGGCAGGCCGGATAACATCCAATGCGCCAGAATCTTGCCCAGCACCAACACCGACAGGGACTGCGGAGCCAGAAGCATCTGCTCCAGCGTGCCGTCTAGGTAATCCGCCGAGAACATCCGCCCCAATGACAACATGGAGGCCAGCAGCGCAGCCACCCATACCACACCGGGTGCCATTTTGCGCAGCATGCCCAGTTCCGGCCCGACCCCAAGCGGGAACAGGCTCACCACCATAACAAAAAAAATCAGCGTGGTCAGCACATCGGCACGACGGCGCATTGCCAGCATCAGGTCGCGGTTGATCACCAACCTCAGCAAACCAAACAGCGATAATCTGTTCATGACAGTGTCAATCGCCGCGTTTCCACACCCGCCACTTCCAGCGGCTGGTGTGTGGTGAAGATCACCATCCCATTTTTTGCCAGGTGCGTGCCGATCAATTCCTGCATCAACCCTACCGCGCCCACGTCCAGCGCAGTGAGCGGCTCATCCAGTATCCACAGCGGGGCATTACCGACCAGCAAGCGCGCCAGCGCCACGCGCCGACGCTGCCCTTGGGACAACACCTTGACCGGTAAAGTTTCACGTCCGCGCAAACCCATGTGGCGCAGTGCTGCGATGACCTGTTTGTCGTCCACCTCACAACCCGCCAGGCCGGCGCTGATGCGCAGGTTCTCCAGTGCATTCAATTCATCCTTGATGGCATTCAGGTGGCCGAGGTAAACCATTTCCGCATAATATTCCTCGTCCAGGTCGCGGATGTCCTGGCCGCGCCAGCGGATTTCGCCTGCCGCAGGCGCAAGAAAACCGCATAGCATGCGCAACAGGCTGGTTTTTCCTTTTCCATTCTCTCCCTGCACCTGCAACAACTCACCGGCAGACAGGGAAAAACTTAAACCGGAAAACAGCTGATGGTCTCCGCGAGTGCAGGCAAGATTGTTAATTTCCAGCATTGCGTGGTTCCAGCATTGCGTAGTCGGTTCCGGTAAAATCAAACAGCGCGGGATTATATACGATTGCATCAGCAGCGGTGCGCAGTAATGATGTGCGGTTACGCAACGATGAATTGTGCGGTTATAATCCACCAGTTCTAATAATTTTAACAAAGGGACAACATGGGATTTCTGGCAAACAAGCGTATTTTGATTACCGGCATGCTCAGTAGCCGCTCCATCGCTTACGGCACCGCCAAAGCCATGCGGCGCGAAGGTGCGGAGCTGGCCTTTACCTATCAGGGCGAACACATCCGCGACCGGGTGAGCAAACTGGCGCAGGAATTTGACAGCGAGTTGCTGTTCTCCTGCGATGTGGCCAGTGATGCGGAAATCGATCAATTATTTGCCGATCTCGGCAAACACTGGGACAAGTTTGACGGCTTCGTGCATTCCATCGCCTTTGCGCCACGCGAGGCGCTGGCAGGTGAATTTCTTGAAGGATTCAGCCGCGAAGCTTTCCGCATCGCGCATGACATCAGCGCTTACAGCTTCCCGGCACTGGCTAAAGCCGCATTGCCGATGATGGAAGGGCGCAACGCCGCGCTGCTGGCCATGACTTATCTTGGCGCAGTGCGCACCGTGCCCCACTACAACGTGATGGGCCTGGCCAAAGCGAGCCTGGAAGCCAGCGTGCGTTACTTGGCGATGAATCTCGGCAACCGCGGTATCCGTGTGAACGGCCTCTCAGCCGGCCCGATCAAGACACTGGCCGCCGCAGGCATTGGCGACTTCAACAAGTTGCTGAGTTACAACGAAAAGCACGCCCCGCTGAAACGCAATGTAACCATTGATGAAGTGGGAAATGCAGCAGCATTCTTGTGCAGCGACCTGGCCAGCGGCATCACCGGAGGAATCACCTATGTAGACGGCGGCACCAACACCACGGCACTGGGCACAACCGACCCATAGCCGCAATATCTCACCAATAAAAAACGCCACCTTGTTCAGGTGGCGTTTTCGTTTGTACCCTCGCGATTATTTCTTATCGTCCGCAACAAATGTTTTCATGCTGATCTTCGCATTTTTTCTGGCGTCAGCCAGGTAAGCCCGGAATAATTCGTCACCGGTAAGCTGGCGCAGTTGCTGCAAGTAGCCCGTATGCTTGGCGTCATCAATCGCGGCAGCTTCCTTGATCGCGTCCACCCGCACCAGTGTATAGCCGCCTTGCGCATTTTCCGCACCCACATATGAGGGCAGCTTGGCTGCGTCCGCCTGAAACACCTGGCGCACCAACTCATTACTCTGCCCGGCATGCTGCGCACGCGTGATCATCTGCGCGGGCTTCCATTCCAGTTTCAGGTTTTCGCCGTGCTGCAACTGGGCCAGCATGGCCTTGCCCTGCTTAAGCACAAGCTCATGTGCCTGCTGGCGCACCAGCTTCTGGCGAATGGCATCGCTCACCTCCGCCAACGGGCGTGTGCTGGCCGGTTTATATTCCAGCACCCGCGCCGCGAGCAACGTATTGGGTGCCACCTCGACGGCGGCGCTATTGCGCTTGTCTTTTACCACCTCTTTGGCAAACACGGCTTGTAGCGCCTTGTCCGTCCAGGGTGGATTTCCGGCCTGCCCCTTGTTCAACCACGCGCTTTGCTGCACCGGCATTTTCACCAGCTCCGCCGCAGGCTTCAGGGTATCGCTCTGTTCATACACCGTATTGCTGAATTTTTCCGCCAACTCGGCAAATTTGTCGTTCGCCTTTTGCTGCTTCAGTTTCTGCGCGATGGTGCTTTTCGCTTCCTCCAGTGCCAGTGTTTTCGCTGGTTTCACCGCCAGCAGCTTGATGATATGAAAACCAAATTCGGACTGTACCAAGCCGCTGATTTCACCCGGCTTGAGCTGGAACACGGCATCATCAAACGGCTTGACCATCATGCCGCGGCCAAACAGGCCGAGGTCGCCGCCATTCGCAGCCGAGCCCGGATCTTGCGAATGTTGCTTGGCCAGTTCGGCGAACTTGGCCGGTGACTTATTGACCTGCTGCAATACCTGTTCCGCCTTGACCTTGGCTGCCTGCTTGTCGGCCTCGGGTGCCTGCGCCGCCGCCGAGATCAGGATGTGCGCCGCTTGGCGCTGCTCCTGTGTGCCAAATTCCGGTTGATGCTCGTCGTAATATTTCTTGATTTCTGCATCGTCCACTGCCATCTGCGATTGCAGCGCCTCGGCAGCAAATGTTACATACTCCACACGGGCCTGCTCCAGCGCTTGAAATTCATTTGAGTTTTTTTCGTAATAGTTTTTGACCGCAGCTTCATCCACCGTCACCTGTTTGAGAAACGGATCGAGCGTAACCTCCGCCATACTGATCACGCGCTGCTGTTCATTCAGGCGTATCAGGCTATCCGCAATGGCATTTGAGGCATAGCCACTCTGAGTGTAGGTGTCAATCATCTGACGCATACCCATGTCCTGTCTCACGCGTGCCTCAAAGGTCAGCGGCGACATATTCTGTCTGCTCAACGCCGTTGCATAACGCTGCTTGTCGAATTTTCCATCCTTCTGGAACGACTCGATACCGGTAATAACCTGCGCTACCTGCTCATCACTTACCGTCAAACCGGCGGCACGCGCCTGTGATATCAGCAAACGTTGGCTGACCAGATTTTCCAGGACCGAGTTCTTGACTTCAGGCTGATCCAACATCACCTGGTCAAATTTCTCCCCCATTGATTCGCGCATCCTGTCCTGCTGCTGGCGCAAGGCATTATCGAATTCCTGCTGGCTGATCTTCTCGCCGTTTACCGTAGCCAGAGGTTCGCCACCACCTGATTTGCGATACGAATCAACACCCCAAAATGCAAACGGGAGAATGATGAGTGCCAACACGATCTGCACAAATCGTTTTTTTTCATGCACAAAATCAAACATGGCAACCTACCCAATAAAATCCAAGACAATATGAAAAAAGGCGAACTTGCGTTCGCCTTGATCTGGCGGAGTGGACGGGACTCGAACCCGCGACCCCCGGCGTGACAGGCCGGTATTCTAACCAACTGAACTACCACTCCATAAACTAAACAGATGGGTGATGACGGGATTTAACTACCGACATTCGCCTTGTATATAGGCGTTTTGACCATCATAAAACAACTAATCATGCCTCATGCATGCAATCCGGCACGCATGAACTCAACAGTTCGAATCATACCTCGAACAGCCATCTTGTGACAAGCGAAGTAACCACTGATTAAGTTCCGCGTGATCAGCAAGCGGGGGAAAAGCTCTCATCCTTGAGAACAATGAGTTCATTGGTGGGCTGTGTGTGATTCGAACACACGACCAACGGATTAAGAGTCCGCTGCTCTACCAACTGAGCTAACAACCCAAACAGATAAAACTGAGGGGCGGATTCTAGGCAACTTGACCCGATTGGTCAAATTTTCAGGTAGCGTTTTTCTGCGTCGCATTGACGGCATCTGCAAAAAAAACTACATTCACCCGCAATACTTGAGATTCTAAACAAGCGGAGGAACGCACATGTCCACCAGCATTGAATCCGTTTTGCACGAAACCCGCGTTTTCCAGCCCTCTGATGCCTTTGTGCAACAAGCCAATGTTTCCGGCATGGCAAATTATCAAGCGCTATGCCTTGCGGCGGAGCAGGATTATGAAGGCTTCTGGGCCAAGTTGGCGCGCGAGCACATCATCTGGCACAAGCCGTTCACTAAGATGCTGGATGAAAGCAATGCACCGTTCTACAAGTGGTTCGAAGATGGCGAACTGAATGTTTCCTGGAACTGCCTGGACAAGCATCTGGCGACGCAGCCGGAAAAAACTGCCGTTATCTTCGAGGCGGACGATGGCAAGGTGACCAAAGTAAATTACCGCGAGCTGCACACCCGCGTATGTCAGTTCGCGAATGCGCTGAAATCACGCAACATCGGCAAGGGCGACCGCGTGGTGATCTACATGCCGATGAGCATTGAAGTGATTGTGGCGATGCAGGCGTGCGCGCGCATCGGCGCCATCCATTCGGTGGTGTTCGGCGGCTTCTCCTCCAAGAGCCTGCACGAACGAATCGTGGACGCGCAAGCCTGTGCCGTTATCACCGCCGATGCGCAAGTGCGCGGCGGCAAGGTGATGCCGCTGAAACCTGCGGTGGACGAGGCGCTCGCCATGGGCGGCTGCGATGCGGTGCACAGCGTCATCGTGTACCGGCGCGCAGGCAGTGAGGTGCAATGGAACACCCGGCATGACGTATGGTGGCACGACGTGATCGCCGGGCAGGCGTTAACGTGCGAACCGGAATGGGTAGACGCGGAGCATCCGCTGTTCATCCTCTATACCTCCGGCTCCACCGGCAAACCCAAGGGCGTGCAGCATTCCAGCGCGGGCTACCTGCTCGGCACCATCCTGACCATGCAGTGGGTATTCGACCACAAACCATCCGATATTTTCTGGTGCACCGCCGACGTCGGCTGGGTCACCGGCCACAGCTATGTCACCTATGGCCCGCTGGCAATCGGCGGTACCGAAGTGGTGTTCGAGGGCATACCGACCCACCCCGATGCCGGACGCTTCTGGAAAATGATCCAGGACCACAAAGTCACCACCTTCTATACTGCGCCGACCGCCATTCGCTCGCTGATCAAGCTGGGCGGCGAATTGCCCAAACAATACGACCTGTCCAGCCTGCGCCTGCTGGGCACCGTGGGCGAGCCGATCAACCCGGAAGCCTGGATGTGGTATTACACCGTGGCCGGACAATCGCGCTGCCCCATCGTGGATACTTGGTGGCAGACCGAAACCGGCTGCCACATGATTGCACCGCTGCCCGGCGCAATGCCGATCAAACCCGGTTCCTGCACCCTGCCCCTGCCCGGCATCATGGCCGTCATCGTGGATGAGGTGGGCCATGAGGTGCAAGGCCAGCAGGGCGGCTTCCTCGTGATCAAGCGCCCTTTCCCGTCACAGTTGCGCACTATCTGGGGCGACCCGGAGCGTTTCAGAAATAATTACTTCCCGGCAGAAATGCAGGGCGCCTATTTGGCAGGCGACTCGGCGCACAAGGATGCGGACGGCTATTTCTGGATCATGGGGCGCATCGACGACGTGCTGAAAGTATCCGGGCATCGCCTAGGTACCATGGAAATCGAATCGGCACTGGCATCCAACCCGCTGGTGGCTGAAGCCGCCGTGGTGGGCAGGCCGCACGAAATCAAGGGCGAAGCGGTGGTCGCCTTCGTGGTGCTGAAAGGGGCGCGCCCGCAGGATGCCGCCGCGATCAAGCAGACCGCTGACATACTGCGCAACTGGGTCAGCAAGGAGCTAGGCCCGATTGCCAAACCGGACGATATCCGTTTTGGCGACAACCTGCCCAAGACACGTTCAGGCAAGATAATGCGCCGCCTGTTGCGCGCCATCGCCAAAGGGGAGGAGATAACACAGGATATTTCGACATTAGAGAATCCGGCTATTTTGGAACAGTTGAAAGAGGTGGTGCGGTAGCATTCGTCATTCCCGCGGTGACAATTTCACACCCGCTTCAGCGTGTAGTGAATTGCCTACCTTTGGTGAAGGCGGAAAACAACTCCCCTCTCCCGCTTGCGGGAGCACTAAAAGTACGCAATCCACTACGCAACAAGTTGCGTGTGGAGTTGTCAGAGGGGCTGGGGGAGAGGGAGAGTGCCAAACAATGCCAAGACCCTGCGCACCAACCAGACTGAAGCCGAGCAGCGGTTGTGGTACCACTTGCGAGCGCACCGTTTCATGGGTTTAAAGTTTAAACGGCAAAAGCCCATGGGTCGCTACATTGTAGATTTCGTGTGTTTGGAACATCGGTTGATTATTGAAATTGACGGCGGACAACATGCCGAACAGGTAGCATATGACCAGCATCGAGATACATGGTTGCGCAGCCAAGGTTTTACGGTGCTACGTTTCTGGAACAACAAAGTCATGCAACAATTGGAGGCCGTGTTGGAGCAAATACGCTGTACTATCGCCCTCTCCCCCAACCCCTCTCCCGCAAGCGGGAGAGGGGAGTAAAACAAATGACAAACCTGTCTCGCGGTAAAAAATGGCTAGTGCTAGTGCTAGTGCTAGTGCTAGTGCTAGTGCTGCGCGACCGCGCCAAGCCAAGCATAAAAATCGGCGTGCTGCATTCGCTCACCGGCACGATGGCGACCAGTGAAACGCCGCTGGTGGATGCGGTGCGGCTGGCGGTGGAAGAAGCGAACCTGTCGGGCGGAATAAACGGCCAACAGATCGAGATGATCGTTGCGGACTGCCGTTCGGATGCCGCGTACTGCGCACAACAGGCGGAGAAACTCATCACCCAGGATGGCGTTCAGGCACTGTTCGGCTGCTGGACATCCACTTGCCGCAAGGCGGTCAAAACCGTTGTCGAGAGGCATCATCACCTGCTGTTCTATCCGCTGCAATACGAAGGGCTGGAACAATCGCCCGACATCATCTACACCGGCGCGGCACCCAACCAGCAAATCGTCCCGATGGCGTTATGGGCGTTGCAGCACAAGGGCAAGCGCTTTTATCTGATCGGCTCGGATTACATTTTTCCACGCACCGCGAGTCTGATGGTCAAGGACGTGCTGCTTGCGCAAGGCGGGCAATTGCTGGGCGAGCGCTATGTACCGCTGGGGGCAAGCGATATGGCGGCAGTGGTGAAGGAGATTGCCGCGCTGCATCCCGATTTTGTGTTGAACACGCTGAATGGCGACAGCAACCAGCACTTCTTCCGTGCACTACACGCAGCAGGAATCAACGCAGAAAAAACACCGGTGTTTTCCACCAGCGTCGCGGAAGTCGAATTGACGACAATGGGCGCTGATTTGACTGTGGGACATTATGCCGCATGGAATTATTTTCAGAGTCTGGATAACGCGGAGAACAAGGCGTTTGTCGAGCGTTTCAAGCAGCGCTTCGGCAAGGATCGCGTGCTGGATGACCCGATGGAAGCTTCCTATATCGGCGTGAAGCTATGGGTGGAGGCGGCTCGCGGTCAAGGCTCGACCGACCTTGAGTTGATAAAATCCGCACTGGCGCAGCAAACCCTGCGTGCACCAGAGGGGATCGTGGCGGTCGATTACAGCACCCGGCATCTGTGGAAAAAGGCGTATATCGGCAAGGCGCGCGCCGATGGACAGTTTGAAATTGTCTGGCAATCCGCGCAACCGATTCATCCCGCGCCTTTCCCGTTTTACCGCAGCCATGCGGAATGGCTGGCCAAGCAGCAAGCGTTGCCGGGAGCGCGGCCATGAAATTCACCTCGCTCACCGGGCGCTTTGTGCTCTGGTTCATCGTAGTTACGCTGCTGCCTCTCGCCTTGTTCGGCTATCTCAGTTTGCGGCAAAATGAAAACACATTGCGCAGCGAAGCGCTGAGCAGGATGTCGCGGCTGGCGGACAAGAAGGCGCTGCAAATCAAGGCTTATCTGGCCGAACGGATTCAGGATGCGCAGCTGTTGGCGCGCAGCAATCTGGCGGAGACAGCCATGTCGGATTTATCGCGCACTTATGCGCGTTATGGCGCCAATTCAGCGGAATACCACAGGGCGGCAAAGCCTTTCGACAAGAATTTTGCCGCTTATATTGGCGCGGGTGAAGACACCCTGTTTTATGACGTGTTCCTGATTACGCCACAGGGCGAGATCGTTTACACCAACAAGCATGAACCCGATTTCACGACCAACCTGCTCAACGGCCCCTACCGCGATTCGCAGTTGGCTCAAGTATTCCGCGAATCGCGCATGACGCTGGAAAGCAGCATTTCCGATTTCGAGCATTACGCGCCTTCCAACGAACCCGCAGCATTTGTTTCCGCGCCGGTTATCCGTGAGGGCGTGTTGCTGGGGGTCGTTGCCTTCCAACTGGATACACAGCGTATTTATCAGGTGGCGGGCGACAATATTGGCCTGGGCGTGACCGGTGAAACTCCGCTCGTTAAATTGACGGATGCCGGTGAAGCCATTTTTGTGGCGCCGCTCAGGCATGACCCCCAAGCCGCCATGCGGCGCAAGATAGACTTAAAAACGAGCGCTGTTCCGATCCGAAACGCCTTGTCCGGCCTGCGCGGCAGTGGCGTGGAAATTGACTATGGCGGCAAACGGGTGGTCGCCGCATGGCGCTATCTGCCTGAATTGAACTGGGGGGTAGTGGTGGAGATGGATGCGGATGAGGTTTTTGCACCCATTTACCAGCAGCGGAAGAATCTGCTGGAAGCATTGCTGGTGTTGATTCTGTTTGCCGGAGCCATCGCATTCTATTTTGGTCGACGGCTGGTTGTACCGCTCAAGAGCTTTGCATTCACCGCGGATGAAATTGCCCAGGGCAATTTTAACAAGCGCGTCGATGAAACCAGTGCGGATGAAATCGGGGCCCTGGGGCGTGCGTTCAACCGCATGACCGGAAACCTGCAAGCGCTGTATCACACGCTGGAAGACCGCGTCGAGGAACGTACACGCGATTTGAATGTGAGCAACGAGCAATTGCAGGAAGAGATCATCGAGCGCGAGCATATTGAGAAGGCGCTACGCGAGAGCAAGGAACATGTATTAAGCGCATTGGAGGAATT
>CAITJF010000245.1 GCA_903892645.1 uncultured Nitrosomonadales bacterium
ATCGCAATTTATCCGATCACTCCTTCATCGCCGATGGGTGAATATTCTGATATGTGGTCGGCAGCCGGCACACCCAATCTGTGGGGCACGGTTCCCGAGGTGATCACCATGCAGAGCGAAGGCGGCGCTGCCGGCACGGTGCATGGTGCATTGCAGACCGGTTCGCTGACGACCACCTTCACCGCCTCGCAGGGGTTGCTGCTGATGATCCCCAACATGTACAAGATCGCCGGCGAGCTGACACCATTCGTCATGCACGTGGCGGCGCGTTCATTGGCGGCGCAGGGGCTGTCGATTTTCGGCGACCACAGCGACGTGATGTCGGCGCGCTCGACCGGCTTTGCCTTCCTCGCCTCCAATACCGTGCAGGAAGCCATGGATATGGCGCTGATCGCCCAGGCTGCGACGCTGGAGTCGCGTATACCAATCCTGCATTTCTTCGACGGTTTCCGCACTTCCCACGAAGTAGCCAAGGTCGAGCAGGTGCCGCTGGAAGTGGTGCGCGAGATGATCGACGACAAGCTGGTGTTTGCCCACCGTGCTCGCGCGCTGACGCCCGATCACCCGATAATTCGCGGCACGGCGCAGAACCCGGACGTGTACTTCCAGGCGCGCGAGACGGTCAATTCCTATTACAACGCCATGCCCGGCATCGTGCAGAAGGCGATGGACAAATTCGCCAAGCTTACCGGCCGCCAATACCATTTGTATGACTACGTCGGCGCACCGGATGCAGAGCGGGTGGTGATCCTGATGGGTTCGGGTGCGGATGCGGCGGAGGAAACGGTGGAGCACCTGACCGCCCATGGCGAGAAGGTGGGCATAGTGAAAGTGCGCCTCTACCGTCCCTTTGTAGCAGAAGAATTGCTCAAGGTTATTCCGGCCACGGCCAGGCACATTGCGGTTCTCGATCGCACCAAGGAACCGGGTGCCGACGGCGAGCCGCTGTATAAGGATGTGGTGACGGCAATTGCAGAAGCCTTCACCTCCGGCGCGAGCAAGCTCGCCGCCATGCCGCGCGTGGTGGGCGGGCGCTACGGTTTGTCCTCCAAGGAATTTACGCCGGGCATGATCAAGAGCGTGTTCGACGAACTGAAAAAAAATCAGCCGAAAAATCATTTCACCGTCGGCATCATCGACGATGTCACCCACGCCAGCCTGAAATGGGATGCAAATTTCCGCAACGATGCCAGCCTCGGTGTGAACCGCTGCCTGTTCTACGGCCTGGGCTCGGACGGCACGGTGGGCGCCAACAAGAACACCATCAAGATCATGGGCGAGGAAACCGAGCTGTATGCTCAGGGTTATTTCGTCTATGACTCGAAAAAAGCCGGTGCGGTTACCGTCTCCCATCTGCGTTTTTCGCCCAAGTCGATTCATTCCCCCTACCTGATCGGCAACAGCGAGGCGAACTTCATCGGTTGCCACCAGCCGGGATTCCTGGAACGTTATGAGATGCTGGATTATGCCGCCGAGGGAGCGGTGTTCCTGCTCAACATTCCGGTAGCAACGGACAAGGTATGGGATAAGCTGACGCGCAAGATGCAGCAGCAGATCATTGACAAGAAAATCGAATTCTATGCAATCGACGCCTATCACATTGCCAAGGCGACCGGCATGGGCAGCCGCATCAACACCATCATGCAGACCTGCTTCTTTGCCATTTCCGGCGTGTTGCCACGTGAACTGGCGATCGAAAAGATCAAGTCCGCTGCCGACAAGTCCTACAGCAAAAAGGGCAGGGCAGTGGTGGAGGCCAACTGGAAGGCGATCGATGAGACTCTCGCCAACCTGCACAAGGTGAAGATCCCAGCTGCCGTCACCAGCAATTTTGAAATGCCCGAGCCGGTGGGTACTAATGCGACGGATTTCGTCAAGCGCGTGACTGCCGAGATCATGGCTGGCCGTGGCGACCTGCTGCCGGTGTCGGTGTTCCCCGCCGATGGCACCTGGCCTACCGGTACTGCTGTGTGGGACAAGCGCAATCTGGCGATGGAAATTCCGGTATGGGACGAAGAGCTGTGTATCTACTGCGGCAAGTGCGCGTTTGTCTGCCCGCATACCGCTATTCGTTCCAAGGTTTTTTCCATCGAATTGGCCAAGGATGCCCCGTCCACTTTCAAGCATATCCAGATCAAGGGCAAGGAATTCGAGCAGGGTATGCACGTCACC
This sequence comes from uncultured Nitrosomonadales bacterium, assembly GCA_903892645.1. Classification (GTDB taxonomy): domain Bacteria; phylum Pseudomonadota; class Gammaproteobacteria; order Burkholderiales; family Gallionellaceae; genus CAITJF01. Next base: position 2,173 of record CAITJF010000245.1, read on the forward strand.
TACCAAGTGGCGCCCGAGGATTGCACCGGCTGCGAGTTATGTGTCGATATCTGTCCGGCAGTATCCAAGACTGACCCGACCTACAAGGCGCTTAACATGCGCGACATCGCACCGTTGCGCAAGCAGGAAAAAGAAAACTGGGAGTTTTTCCTTAATCTGCCTGAATTCGACCGCACCAAGTTGCGCACTTCCACTATCAAGGGTGCGATGATGCTGCAGCCGCTGTTCGAATTCCCTTCTGCCTGCGTCGGTTGCGGCGAAACGCCCTATATCAAGCTGGTCACCCAGTTGTACGGTGACCGCTTGGTGGTGGCCAACGCTACCGGCTGCTCCTCGATCTACGGCGGCAACCTGCCCACTACGCCCTACAGCAAGAACCCGGAAGGACGCGGCCCTGCCTGGGCAAATTCGCTGTTTGAGGATAATGCCGAATTCGGCCTGGGCTTCCGCGTCAGTCTCGACAAACATGCCGAGCATGCCCGCGAATTGCTGGGGATGATGAAGGATAAAGTCGGTGCCGAATTGGCCGAATCCATCCTCAACGCCGATCAATCTACCGAAGCGGGTATTTTTGTTCAGCGCGAGCGCATTGAGGCATTGCGCAAGGCGCTGGCCCGCATCGCTACCGCCGAGGCGCGCAACTTGGAGAGTCTGGCAGACTACCTGGCGAAGAAGAGTGTGTGGATCATCGGCGGCGACGGCTGGGCCTACGACATCGGCTTCGGCGGTCTGGATCATGTGCTGTCCTCCGGCCGCAACGTCAATATCCTGGTGCTCGATACCGAGGTCTATTCCAACACCGGCGGGCAGTGTTCCAAGGCTACGCCGCGCGGCGCCACGGCCAAATTTGCCGCTGGCGGCAAGCCTACCGGCAAGAAGGATCTGGGGCAGATCGCCATGAGTTATGGCAATGTCTATGTTGCCCAAGTCGCCTATGGCGCAAAGGACGCCCACACGCTGAAGGCCTTCATCGAAGCCGAATCCTTTGATGGCCCCTCAGTGATCATTGCTTACAGCCCCTGCACCGAGCACGGCTACGAAATGAATATACAGCACCAGCAGCAGGAGCGGGCGGTCAACACCGGCCATTGGCCGCTGTACCGTTTCGATCCGCGTCGCGAGGAGGAAGGCAAGAATCCGCTGTCGCTGGATTCTCAGGAGCCCTCCATGTCGATCCGCGAGTTTGTCCAGAATGAACCGCGTTTCCGCGGGCTGGTGAAGAAAATGGATAGCGATAGTGGAAAAACGGTGGCGTTCTACGATAAGGAACTGCGGAAGCACTACGCGATTTTTGAGCACTTGGCGGGTGACGC
>CAITJF010000246.1 GCA_903892645.1 uncultured Nitrosomonadales bacterium
GAACTCCCGACATCCTGCTCCCAAAGCAGGCGCGCTACCAGGCTACGCTACACCCCGAGAGCGCAGCACTATACAGGGCATACGGCGAAAAATCAATTTTACTCTTGCGATTTTTGCGTGATTTGCGGCATTGCCAACATCAGGTAATAAATCATCGACCCTAAAGTGAGCAGAGCGGCAATATAAACCAACAACGTGCCTACCTCGTGTGCGGAAAAAATCAGCACCGGCTCGTGATAGAGCAGCAGTAGAATGGCAATCATCTGAAATGTGGTTTTAACTTTACCCAGCATGGACACTGCTGTGCTTTTGCTGTTGCCCAGTTGCGCCATCCACTCGCGCAAGGCGGAGATGGCAATTTCACGGCCAATGATAATGAAGGCGATGACGGCATCCACATAAGCCAGATTAACCAGCATAATCAGTGCGGCCGCCACCATCAGCTTATCTGCCACTGGATCCAGAAAAGCGCCGAACGCGGAAGTTTGGTTCAGCGTGCGCGCCAGATAACCGTCCAGCCAGTCGGTAATAGCGGCGAGCGCAAAGATGAGTGTGCTGGCCAGATGCTTATGGTGCAGGCTAAGAGTGCTATCGGATAAATAAAACACGGCAAAAAACACTGGGATCATCACGATCCTGAACCAGGTCAGCAAATTGGGAATATTTAATGGCATGAATCCAGACCGGTGTTCTCAATGCAATTGTTGATAAATTTTTTCCGCGAGAGACTGGCTTACGCCTTCCACCTGCGCCAACTCGTCGATGCTGGCTTGGCAAACACCTTGCAGGCCGCCGAAGCGAGCCAGTAGATTGCGCCTGCGCTTCTCCCCCACCCCGCTGATTTCCTCCAGCATGGATGCCGTGCGTGCCTTGCCGCGCTTGGCGCGGTGTCCGCTAATGGCAAAGCGGTGCGCTTCATCGCGCACCTGCTGAATCAAGTGCAGCGCCGGGCTATCAGGCGGCAATTGTAACGGCTTTTCCTGTTGTGGAAGAAACAATTGCTCCATCCCGGGCTTACGTTCCACACCTTTAGCCACGCCTATCAACGGGATGTCAGGCAAGTTCAGTTCCGCCATCACCGCACAGACAACGCCCAGTTGCCCGGCTCCGCCATCAATCAGCACCAGATCGGGTCGCTTGCCCTCCCCTCCCTGCAATTTCTGATAGCGGCGCAACAAGGCCTGACGCATGGCCGCGTAATCATCACCTCCGGTAATGCCGGTGATGTTGTAGCGCCGGTATTCGGCAGTGCGCATGGCAAAGTTGTCGTACACCACACAGGAAGCGACCGTCGCCTCGCCCATAGTGTGGCTGATGTCGAAGCATTCGATGCGCGCCAGTCGTGGCAACGACAACACCTCGCGCAGAGCTTCCAAACGGGCCAGTTGCCCAGCCTGTTGTCCAGTATGCTGGCGCAATGCCAGCAGCGCATTACTCAGCGCCATATCCAGCCATTGGCGACGTTCTCCGCTGACACTGTGGCGTATCTGCACCTTGTGCCCGGCCTGCACGCTGAATAAGGTTTCCAGCGCCTCAGTCACAATTTCAACGCTGGTGAGAATCAACGGCGGCATGCTGCGATTCAGATAATGCTGCGCCAGAAATGCCTCCAGAACTTCGCCGGGCGCTTGTCCTTCAGCGTTCTGTGGAAAAAAGCTCTTGTCACCCAGATGCCTGCCGCCGCGCACCATAGCCAGATTTACGCATAGTACGCCGCCCAATTCGGCCACGGCAACGATATCCGCATCCGTCGCGCGGCCACTTTCCATAAACTGCTTTTGCTGCACCGTATGCAACGCGTGCAACTGGTCGCGTAGTGCTGCGGCCTGCTCGTAATGCTGTGCTTTCGCCGCCTGCTCCATGGCCTGACGGAGTAGCCCCTCCACTTCGCCCTGCTTGCCCTGCAACAGCAGCGCAGCGTTGCATGTATCGCTGGCATAATCCTGTTCGCTGATCAAACTGACACAGGGGGCAGTACAGCGATGAATCTGATGCAACAAACAGGGGCGCGTGCGGTTTTTGAAGAAGCTGTCCTCACAGGTGCGGATGCGGAAAACCTTTTGTAGCAGGTTGATACTTTCCTTGGCGGCATGCGAATTGGGATAGGGTCCGAAGTATTGATGCTGCTTGCCGGTCACGCCGCGATAGTAGGCCAAGCGCGGAAAATGATGCCCGGTCAGCACAATATACGGATATGATTTATCATCTCTAAACAGTATGTTATAGCGTGGTTTTAATGTTTTAATTAAGGTGTTTTCCAGCAACAACGCCTCGACCTCGGAGCGCGTGACTGTCACCTCAATGCGGGCAATGTGCGACACCATCAGGCGGATGCGCGGCGAAACATTGGTTTTCTGGAAATAGGAGGCAACACGTTTTTTCAGTTGCCCCGCCTTGCCGACATACAACACCTGCCCTTGGGCATCCAGCATGCGATACACCCCTGGCAACAAGGGGAGGCTGGCAATAAATGACTTAGGATCGAATTCGATTTTCTGGGTCAAGGCTATGCAAATACCCGGCAATTGCGCTGAATACAGCGTGGAACATCGCCTCGTTCAGGC
>CAITJF010000247.1 GCA_903892645.1 uncultured Nitrosomonadales bacterium
AGACCCTTATCATTGCGCTACTCATGACTGTGCATCTGGATGAAATCAGAACGGCAACACCTTTCCAGTTGTAATAAGTAGGTGGATTATGCATGTATTGATAAAATTCATCCACTTTAGTATTGCATGGCAGCGGAATCACCGAAGACATGAGGAGCGTATGAACATTCGCGAATGGGTTGTCGCAGTGAATGATGAGCGTTAGTCTATAGCCCACAAAGGGGGGGTGCAGAAAAATGGCGAGCATCAGATATAATGGGCAGCGAGTATTGTAGAGAATCGCATGCAAGAAATGAATGGCTAGTAGAACTAAAGATAAGTTCAGGTTGTCACAGCTTCGTTATGTGGTATTGCTATTGAAGCCGGAAAAAACTTACTCCCCTGCCAACTACGGCTCCAAGATTTTTAATGAGGAAAACATGAAACAAGTTATTCCGTTTTTGATTCTTGCGATTTTCAGCTGCAGCGTGGCGGCTGAATGGATGAAGGTGGACAAGACTGTAGTCTCCACAATGTACGTCGACAAAGCAACTATCAGCAAGAATGAAAACGGCAGCCTGGTAAGGTTATGGAGAATGGATGACTTCAGCAGATCCCAAGTAACTAAAGGCAAGAGTCGCTTTTCGCTAAAAATACAGTATGAATATGATTGTAGGAACGTGCAATTGCGGGTGCTTGGCTTCTCTTGGTATTCGGGTCAAATGGGAGAGGGAGAGGTCGTTTATTCTAACACCGTACCATCACCCGAGGAGATGCCGATTATGCCGGACTCATATGATGAGAAATTCTGGAAAATAGCCTGCAACAAGGAATAAACAAAAGGAGGCTCCTGTTGCAACCGGCCCACATCAAGACTATAGCCTGAATGTTCCGTAGTAAAATGCGGCTGCCTGTTTCTCTACTGTAGTATTTCTTTTACCCCCGGATATTATCCATGAACTCATTGCCAGACTTTCAGTTTGGGTCTAACCCGCTACTGGACTTTTCCGGCCTGCCACGCTTTACGGAATTTAAACCCGAGTGCGTCACGCCCGCCGTGGAACAGCTACTTACGGAGAATCGTGCGCTGGTTGCAAATCTGCTGGCCGATTCCGCAATACCCACATGGGAAAGCTTCATGCAGCCGCTGGATGATGCCAACGAGCGCCTGTCGCGCGCTTGGGGGCAGGTAGGGCACCTGAATGCAGTGATGAACGCCGCTCCATTGCGCGAGGTATACAACGCCAACCTGCCCAAGGTCACGCAGTACTACGCCGAACTGGGACAAAACCTCGGCCTGTTCAACAAGGTGAAGGCGATCCGTAACGGCACGGAATTCGCGTGTTTGAGCGTAGCGCGCCAGAAAATAATCGGGAATGAACTGCGTGATTTTCGTCTGGGCGGTGCGGAATTGCCGGAGGGCAAAAAGGTGCGCTTCCTCGCCATCCAGGAGGAACTGTCCACACTGTGTTCGCGCTTCTCCGATAACCTGCTGGATGCCACCAACGCCTACACCTGGCTGGTTGAAGATGAGGCGGAACTATCCGGTATTCCCGACGACGAGCGTCAGGTTGCCACCGAAGCGGCACAGGGGGCGGGCAAGACCGGCTGGCTGTTTACGCTGAAAGCGCCGTCCTACGGCCCGTTGATGCAGTACGCCGACAATCGCGCCTTGCGCGAACGTATGTACCGCGCCTATGTGACACGCGCCAGCGAACAACTCGCAGAAGATGGCAAAGCAGACTTCGACAATACGCCGCTGATGGTGCAGATACTTAGGCTGCGCGCGGAAGAAGCGCACATGCTGGGCTTCGCCAATTACGCCGAGCTGTCGCTGGCAAGCAAGATGGCGAATACACCGCAACAGGTGATGGATTTCCTGCGCGAACTGGCTCAGCGCGCACGCTCCTTTGCCAAGCACGATCTTGCTGAGTTGCGCGAATTCGCCAAAATACAGCTCGGCCTCACGGAATTGCAGGCATGGGACGTGGGCTACGCCAGCGAGCATCTGCGCAAACAGCGCTATGCATTTTCCGAGCAGGAGGTGAAGCAGTATTTCCCCGAGGACAAGGTGCTGCCGGGCATGTTCAAGCTGGTGGAGACCTTGTACGGCCTGAATGTGCGCCCATCCTCAGCTCCTGTGTGGCATGAAGATGTGCGCTTCTTCGACATCCTCGATGTGGACGGCAAGCTGGTCGGTCAATTTTATCTCGACATGTACGCACGCAACAGCAAGCGCGGCGGGGCGTGGATGGACGATGCCATCACGCGCAGGCGCATCACCTCCGGTATCCAGACGCCAGTCGCATACCTCAACTGCAATTTCGCCGCACCGGTTGGCAGCAAGCCCGCATTGTTCACGCACGACGAGGTCATCACCCTGTTCCACGAATTCGGCCACGGCCTGCATCACCTGCTGACACGGGTGGAAGACCTCGGCGTATCAGGCATCGGCGGCGTGGAATGGGACGCGGTGGAACTGCCCAGCCAGTTCATGGAGAATTTCTGCTGGGAGTGGGAAGTGCTGCAGGACATGACGCACCACGCAGAAACTGGCGAGAAATTGCCGCGTGCGCTATTCGACAAAATGCTGGCGGCGAAGAACTTCCAGAGCGGCTTGCAGACACTGCGCCAGATCGAATTTTC
>CAITJF010000248.1 GCA_903892645.1 uncultured Nitrosomonadales bacterium
ATTCTGGAAACCTTCGGCCCGGACGCGGACAAGGTCGCTTTTCTGGTGGATGGCTTTGTCGGCGGCCCCGGCATGGTGACCACCGCGCGCCGCCAGTATCCTGGCCAGTTTTTGCATTACCACCGTGCAGGCCACGGCATGGTCACATCGCCTTCCTCCAGGCGCGGCTACACCGCCTTCGTGCTGGCCAAGATGTCCCGCCTGCAAGGCGCTTCCGGCATCCACGTCGGCACCATGGGCTACGGCAAAAAGGAAGGCGGCAAGGATGACCGCATCATTGCCTATATGATCGAGCGCGATAGCTGCACCGGCCCGTTCTACCATCAGGAATGGTACGGCATGAAGGCGACCACACCGATCATCTCCGGCGGCATGAACGCGCTGCGCCTGCCCGGGTTCTTCGAAAATCTGGGCCACGGCAACGTGATCAACACCGCCGGCGGCGGTGCTTACGGCCACATCGACAGCCCGGCTGCGGGCGCAAAATCGCTGCGCCAAGCCTATGAATGCTGGAAGGCCGGCGCCGACCCGGTCGAATGGGCGAAGCAGCATAAGGAGTTCGCCCGCGCCTTCGAATCGTTCCCGAAAGATGCTGACAAGCTGTATCCAGGCTGGCGTCAAAAGCTGGGTGTTCACAAGTAAGCTGAGCGTTCGGGTTGTAACAAAAAAAGCCCCGGCCATTTGGCAGGGGCTTTTTGTTTGAAACAAACCTTTTGATTACCACTCCTGGCTTGGTGCGCCCGAAGCGATGAATGTGGGCACTGGGAGGCCTTGATTTCATTGCCTTGACCATCTTATTTCGGGTAGGCGGTTAGCAAATGTGCCTATCCGCTGTGTGCTGCGGTTTCAACCGGTACAGGTGGTCACATTTCTTTCGGCGCCAACATAGTTAGGCATAGCCGCACATTATGGCCACCTCTACCAGTTGGTTTTATTGGGCAGTTCTGTCCGCAGTCTTCGCGGCGCTCACTGCGATCTTCGCCAAGGTCGGTATTCAGGGCGTGGATTCAGATTTGACTACACTTGTTCGAACTACAATCATCATCGTTGTCCTATCGGTTTTTGTCTGGTTCACGGGGAAGTGGAGCAACCCGCTTGCCTTGCCTTCCAAGACGTGGATATTCCTCGGCCTATCTGGTCTAGCTACCGGGGCTTCTTGGGTATGCTATTTTCGCGCCCTCCAACTCGGCGACGCATCGAAGGTTGCACCCATAGACAAGCTGAGTTTGATACTCGTCGCCATTTTTGCGTTTGTATTTTGGAGAACAGCCCACACTGCGCGAATGGGCTGGCATCGTAATGGTCGCTGGTGGTGTACTTACGCTTACGACACAAAGCGGTTATGGCTATTGAATAGCGGCTTGGCAGAAGCAGAGCCTCTAGGCTCATAAATAACATCTAGTCCTCCACCTTGATAATTGGTATCCCCTCAGATTGCCAACATAATCCTCAGGTCAATTCTTAGTTTTTTTGATAGTTCATCTGCCTCTTCAACACTTACAATGGCATCCTGTACCTTAGAGAGATCAACCCATTCCTGAAAAATCGGCTCTTCCATTTTGGTTGAATAAAACACTCTCACGATGGGAGAGGACACACTATTCTTTGACTGCTCCTCCACTACCGCCACGCGGCCAGATTTTAATTTAACCAGTGTGCCGAACGGATAAAGACCCATGGTTTTAACAAACGCATAGAATACCAGTTTGTCAAACTGGCTTTCCTGCCATTTAGCCATCTGGCGGATTGCGTTTGCGGGAGAAATTCCCTTCCTGTAATGGTTGTCAGAAATTAGCGAATCATAGGTGTCGCATATCGCCGCCATCTTTGCAAAAAGCGATAGAGCATCGAAAATTTGGCCGTCTGGATACCCGCTACCATCCATCCGCTCGTGATGATGCAGACAAACATCCAGGACGATATCATCCAGCTTGTGGATTTTCAGCATTTCCCATCCCTTTATGGGATGGGTCTTCACAATGTCATACTCTTCCTGGGTAAGCTTGCCGGGCTTGCTCGTCAATTTGTCCGGAATAACGGCATTTCCAATGTCATGCAACAACCCGGCCAGCCCAAGGCTAATTAGGGTTTCGTGATTCATCTCCATTTGGCGCCCGAGCATAATCATCACGGCGCAAACTGCAATTGAGTGCAGGTTAAGATAGTCACCCATCGCGAGTTCAAGTTTGAAGTGCAACGCCTGACTTGAAGAATACCTGACTGGGTGTTTTGTATTCAAGTCTTTTTCTGGGTCGGTTGTTCAATCTGTTCATTGCCGTATCAATCTCCTGTTGTG
>CAITJF010000249.1 GCA_903892645.1 uncultured Nitrosomonadales bacterium
AAGTTGTTGCCCTTGATATTAAAGATCACCCGATTGTTTGCCAGAAAACTGGCGTTGCGATGGATGGCCTTGATGTCGGCGGGCGTTCTCCAATCCGCATTACTGACATCAGCATACCAGCCCCGCAAGGGAATCTCGGCCTGCGGATGGCGCATCCAGAATTCACGCAATGTTTTGATGGAGATGACTCGCATGCCTCAATCTAGCATGCTACCGATATGGTAGCAACCTCTACGACAGCCGCTGTATCGGAAACGCCCGATGAAATGCATCAATTTTCTGCAGGATATTTGTCAGTGACTCATCGCTTTTGCTCTCTTCGTGCTCTGCAAACAAACGTACAAAAAACTATAGTGGTCCCTGATTTCAGGACAGAGGTTTAAGCTGTCCGCTGACATGAGGAACAAGAATAAATGAGTGAGCCGAAGAAGAGGAAAGTCCCAACGCCGGAGTTCAAGGCGAAGGTGGGTTTGGAAGCCGTTCGAGGGCTGAAGACGTTAAACGAGATTGGCCAGGAATTTGGTGTCCACCCCGTTCAGGTTGGGCAATGGAAGAAGGCGATATTGGAGCAAGCCAAGACGCTGTTTGAAGGCAAGCGCGGCCCCAAGCCGATGGCGGCACACCAAGAGCCAGACCTGCTCTACAGCGAGATTGGCAAGCTGAAAGTGGAACTCGACTGGCTCAAAAAAAAGTCTGGGATCAGCCTGTCATGATGCGACAGGCTTGGATCTGCAAAGGCGGTGCGGTCGCCGTTGTCCAGCAATGCACGCTGGCCGGGGTATCTCGCGCCACGATCTATGCACAGCAAAAGCCCCGGCTGGTCGACGAAAGCGACCTGCTGCTTTGCCGCCTGATCGATGAAGAGTTCACCCGGCACCCGTTCTACGGCAGCCGGAAAATGGTGGTGTTTCTGAAGGTGGCAGGGCATACGGTCAACCGAAAGCGGGTACAACGCCTGATGCGCCAGATCGGGCTGGCGGGGATGGCGCCGGGACCCAACACCAGCCGCCCGCACCCTGAGCACAAGGTCTATTCCTATCTGTTGCGCGGCATTCCTGTAGTCAGGCCCAATCAGGTCTGGAGTACCGACATCACCTACATCCGGTTGCCGCGCGGCTTTGCCTATCTGGTGGCGATCATCGACTGGTACTCGCGCCGGGTGCTCAGCTGGCGGATCAGCAACAGCATGGAAGCCGTATTCTGTGTCGACTGCCTGGAAGAAGCATTGCGCAACCACGGCAAGCCGGAAGTCTTCAACAGCGACCAAGGCTCGCAGTTCACCAGCGCAGCCTTCACCGGCGTGCTGCAACGGGAGGGCGTGACCATCAGCATGGACGGCCGGGGGAGAGCGTTCGACAACATCTTCGTTGAGCGGCTGTGGCGCAGCGTCAAGCACGAGGACGTGTATCTGAAGGGCTACGCCTCGATGGGCGAGTTGTTGCTCGGCCTGACCGAGTACTTCACTTTCTATAACGGCGAGCGTCCGCATCAGTCGCTGGATAACAAAACGCCTGATGCCGTATATCGAAGTGCGATTGGTGGCGGAGCGATAATTGTGGATAAATTTCCGCGCGCGGTGGAGGGCCCCCCAGTTTCGCTACGCTCCACAGGGGTGCCCTCCACCGCAAAGACAAGTACAGAAGCAACAGCAACAACAAAGTCAAAAACAAAACCGGGGCAGCGCCGTCCCGCTGCGAGTGAAGTCGAATGTGCAGCTTAAACTGACGCCATTACTGTCTTGACTCAGGGGACCACTTTACTTTCGCGTCGTGCAAATGTTGCACCGCAGCTTTTAAAAATGAACTATTTGGGTTATGTTCGCACGTGCTTATGTTTAACCTTTTAATCAAGCTAATAAAACGGAGACTACGTCATGCAGAAGTCCTTGCACATCGATCCGGGTAAGTGTACCGGTTGTCGGCAATGCGAAATGGCCTGCTCTTACGAGCATACCGGCACTTTTAATACTTCGGATTCGCGAATCAAGATTTTCGAGTTTCATCACGAGGGGCGCAATGTGCCTTACACCTGTACGCAATGTGCAGAAGCGTGGTGTTTGAATGCTTGCCCGGTAGAGGCGATTAAGGTGGATGTGCTTACCGGCGCAAAAGTGGTATCGGAATCGGTGTGTGTTGGCTGCAAGGTTTGTACGATCGCTTGCCCGTTTGGAACTATTAACTATAAACAAGAAACGGGTAAGGTTCAGAAGTGCGATCTGTGTGGCGGTGATCCCGCTTGCGCAAGAGAGTGTCCAACAGGTGCCATTACTTTTGTTGATGCTGATTGGACCGGGCTGGAGCGCATGCGCCAGTGGGCACAAAAAACCGATACACAAGCGCAGGTTTGAGGGGGAATAATCATGGCATTGGCACGTAAACTTCTTCGCGTTAATTTGACTAAAGGCACTTGTGTTGAGGAGCCGGTCAATCAGGATTGGGTGAGGCAATTTCTTGGTCAGCGTGGGTTGGCGACCAAGTATCTCGCCTCTGAAATTGATCCAAAAATTGACGCTCTTTCCCCTGAGAATAAGCTGATTTTCACTGTTGGTCCTTTGACAGGGACAATGGCTGCTACTGGAGGACGTTACTCGGTGGTCACCAAGGGACCGCTGACGAATGCGATCGCTTGTGGCAATTCAGGTGGCTATTTCGGCAACGAACTCCGCTCCGCCGGTTGGGATATGGTGATTTTCGAGGGGAGATCGCCGACGCCTGTTTACCTTTTCGTCGAGAATGAAAAGGCTCAGCTGCTCCCGGCTGATGAGTTCTGGGGCAAGTCCGTTTGGGAAACCGAGGGCGGACTTAAAAGGAAACACCAAGATCCGCAGATTCGCGTCTCCTGTATTGGTCGTGCTGGTGAGAATCAAGTTTTGTTTGCCGGTATCGTGAACGATCTCCACCGTGCTGCTGGACGTTCTGGCGTCGGTGCGGTGATGGGCTCCAAAAATCTGAAGGCGTTCGCAGTTCGCGGCACTATGGGTGTTAGCAGCATTGCTGATCCGAAGGCATTCATGGCGGCAGTAAAGGCTGGGAAGAAGGTGCTTGCCGACAATCCAGTGACTGGGCAGGGGTTGCCGAAATATGGTACTCAGGTTCTGATGAACGTGATTAATGAGATGGGTGCATCGCCTACCCGTAATCATCAGGATGTTCAGTTTGAAGGTGCCAGAAAGATTTCTGGTGAAGCCATGCACGAGAAGCGTGAAACGGATGGCAAGACTCATCTTGTGACCAATCAGGCATGTTTCGGTTGCACGATTGCCTGTGGCCGTATTTCGCGCATTGATGAGACGCATTTTTCAGTCAATACCAAACCTGAATACTGGGGGGCTTCCGGCGGGCTGGAATATGAAGCAGCTTGGGCTTTTGGCAATGCCAATGGCATTGACGACCTGGAGGCGCTGCAGTACTGCAACCTGCTCTGTAATGAAGAGGGGTTTGACCCGATTTCGTTCGGTGCGACGGTTGGCGCGGTCATGGAGTTGTATGAGTTGGGCGTGATAACCAAGGAAGAAATTGGTTTTGAGGCGCCTTTTGGTTCGGCAGAGGCATTGTGTAAGCTCGCTGAGTTGACCGCTCGTGGTGAAGGGTTTGGTAAGATTCTTGGTCAGGGCTCAAAGCGGCTTTGTGAAAAATATGGCAGGCCAGATCTTTCCATGACAGTCAAGGGGCAGGAATTCCCGGCATATGACGGTCGTGCGCTTCAGGGAATGGGACTTGCCTACGCCACCTCTAACCGCGGTGCTTGCCATCTGCGAGGTTATATGGTTTCTCCCGAAGTCCTCGGCATTCCGGTTAAATTGGATCCACAGGCAACCGAGGGCAAGCCAGAAATGCTGAAGGCCTTCCAGGATGCGACTGCGGTTGTCGATTCGACGGGGCTTTGTCTTTTCACAACCTTTGCGTGGAATCTCAACGACATTCAACCGCAAATTCAGGCTGCTTGCGAGGGCGATTGGTCGATGGAGTCGCTGCTTGCAATGGGCGAAAGAATCTGGAATCTCGAGCGCGAATTTAATCTTGCAGCAGGAATTACCGGCAAAGATGACACGCTACCGCCGCGCTTGCTCAATGAACCGTGCAAGACGGGACCGCAGGCGGGTATGGTTGCTCAACTTGGCAAGATGCTCCCTGAGTATTACCAGTTGCGTGGCTGGAATGCCGAGGGTGTCCCGACAAGTGAAACGCGCACTCGTCTCGGTCTTTAATATGATGAAGCATGTCATTATTGGCAACGGCCCCGCAGGGGTTGTTGCCGCTGAGACCCTGCGCCACTGTGATCCGAACGCAGAGATTACAATGATCGGTGAGGAGGCGGAGCCTCCTTACTCCAGAATGGCCATTCCTTATCTGCTGGTGGGTAAAGTTGGCGAAGATGGCACCTATCTGCGCAAGAATCCCGATCATTTTAAAATTCTAAATATTCGTACAGTGCAGGCGCGTGCTGAAGCGATCGATGTCAAGGCGCAATCTGTCCGGCTCAATAACGGCAGTGTTTTGTCCTACGATCGTTTGTTGATAGCAACCGGTTCGCACCCGGTGCGTCCGCCGATCCCGGGTATGGAGTTGCCTGGTGTCTTGTCTTGCTGGACGCTTGAAGATGCGCGTGCCATTGCGGCATCGGTAAAGGCTGGCAGCAGGGTGTTACAGATGGGGGCTGGCTTTATTGGCTGCATCATCATGGAAGCACTGGCATTGCGCGGACCAAAGTTGACCATGGTAGAGATGGGCGATCGCATGGTGCCGCGCATGATGGATGAAGTTGCCGGCGGCATGATCCAGCGGTGGTGCGACCTGAAGGGCGTTACGGTTCGCACTGGACGAAGGGTTGTTTCTATCGTCGCCAATGGAGCTGTCCAGACTGTTACTCTCGATGACGGCGAAGCCTTTGAGGTTGACGTCGTAATTTGTGCAACCGGAGTGAAACCAAATCTGGCAATGCTTTCCGGTAGCGGCATAGAAATGG
>CAITJF010000250.1 GCA_903892645.1 uncultured Nitrosomonadales bacterium
GAACGATTGAACAACCGACCCAGAAAAAGGCTTGAATACAAAACACCCAGTCAGGTATTCTTCAAGTCAGGCGTTGCACTTCAAACTTGAACTCGCGCTTTTTGTTGGTTACATGTTATAGATTTTAATTGGCCACACCAGCTAAATCAGCCATTAATACTGGCGCAAGACCTGATTGATCTTTTTACCCTGCGAGAACCCTTTCTGGTCAATGACCGGAAAACCATAATGGACTGCGTTCAAATAATTTGTGACATCTGTAATTTCCTCTTCGCCCTACCCTCACCCGCTTGAATGGATTTAATCAGCTCGGCTTTTGGAAGCTTGGCGGGATTGATGCCGTGTGCCTTGGCAATGCTACGTACCTCTTCGATTTTCATGATGATTCTCCAGGCTAATTGTGAATACGTTTGAGTCAAACAAATGAATGCAGAAATGCTGTTTCAATAATTTCCTGAGCAGCTCAGCTACAATTCCGCGCCGGTTCCCCATGCGCCGCACCATTTGGAACACCAGCCATCACAGCGAACTTATTCCCCTCAACCAGTTGAACGGATCGCCGCGCCGCTTTCCACTGATCCAAGGCTGGACTTGCCGTATCCAGAGCAGTCAATATTTCGTCTATGCACAGCAGCACATCCCGGCGCTGATCAACCTTCATTTCCGCCAACATATGCTCGAGTTCCTCTGACGAATAAAAATTCTGGCCCATGAATAACTCCTTTCAAATAGACGAAAAACGTGGGGAACTACATAAACCATTTTGTACATCCACAACGGCAGTATTACTGTCCGGCAACACACGTAATAATGGTGCTCTCCGGCGCACGAAGGTGCTATCAGTGTTTGCCTGATTATGGTGTAGGGCACGGAGAAATTTTGCTGTCAGTGTTTGTCTGACAGGACGCGCGGGGGGGGTATCTTATTGAATTTTATGACCTACAAGACTCGAAACCGTTTCTGACCGCACTCGGCCTTTCGTTTCGGGTCGCACAGGCTTTGAGCGCACCCATTCAGGTAACGCAGAAACAACTCACTAAAGAATAGTAGGATAAAAATGGATTCCAACATTCACGGGAATGACAGGTTTTTGGATGCAACGTCAGTGAACCGCCCGCTTGGAAAAATCCTTGGGACGAAATCCCAGCACGGCCAGCACGGCAAAATAAACTACCATCCCTCCGGTAACCAGTGCAGACAAGCGCAGAATGCGCGACCAGCCTGAGCTGGTCAGCCAGCTTTGTTCAGTGCCCATGCCGAACCACAGGATGAGCGCCAAGGCCAGCACGGCGATGCCCACCTTGGCAAAAAATTTCGCCCAGCCCGGCTCGGGGTGATAGATGCCGTGTTTGCGCAGGGAATAAAACAGGATCGCGGAGTTCAGGCACGCGCCAAGGCCGATGGACAGAGCCAGCCCGGCGTGTTGTATCCAGCCGATGAACAGCGCATTCATTGCCTGCGTGGCCAATAGCGTGATAATGCCGATCTTCACCGGGGTCCGGATGTTCTGCCGTGCGTAGAAACCCGGCGCGAGGATTTTCACCAGAATCAGCCCGATCAGCCCCACGCTGTAGCCGGCCAGCGCCTGGCGCGTCATCAGCACGTCGTGCACCGCGAACGCGCCATGCTGAAAAAAGGTCGCCAGCAAGGGCACGCCGATCATGCCCAAGGCCAGCGCAGCGGGCAGCGTCAATATGATGGTCAAGCGCAAGCCCCAATCCAGCAGCCTGGAATATTCCGCCGTGTTGTTATCGGCATGGCACTTGGAAAGTGATGGCAGCAAAATCGTGCCGATGGCCACACCCAGGATGCCGGAGGGAAACTCCATCAGCCGATCCGCGTAATACAGCCATGACACGCTGCCCGCCACCAGAAACGAGGCAAAGATGGTGTTGATGATGAGGCTGATCTGGGCGATGGAAACGCCGAATACCGCCGGACCCATCTGCCTGATGATGCGCCATACCCCCGCATCTTTCAGGTTGAGGCTCCAGGTCGGCAACATGCCGATTTTTTTCAGGAACGGGATTTGAAACGCGAGCTGCACAAACCCGGCCAGGAACACCGCCCACGCCAACGCCATGATGGGTGGGTCGCAATATGGAGCCAACCACAGCGCCGCACCGATGAAACACAGGTTGAGCAGGATGGGCGCAAAGGCAGGCACCCAGAATTTGTTGTAGGTATTGAGTATGCCCGCCGCCACCGCGACCAGCGAGATGAAAAAAATGTAGGGGGAAGTGATGCGCAGCAGTTGGACGGTGAGTGCGAACTTATCCGGGTCTTTCACAAAACCCGGCGCGCTTATGTACACCAGTATCGGCGCTGCGATGATGCCGATCAGCGTAACCACGAACAGGATGATCGCCAGCAGGGTGGTGACATGATCCACCAGCAGCTTGGTTTCGTCATGGCTGCGACGGTTTTTGTATTCGCCAAAAATCGGCACAAAGGCCTGCGAGAACGCACCCTCCGCGAACAGGCGGCGCAACAGGTTGGGCAGCTTGAAGGCGACAAAGAAAGCATCCGTCGCCATACCCGCGCCGAAGATGCGCGCGATCAACACATCGCGAACAAAAGCGAGGATGCGCGAAACCAGCGTCAGGCTGCTGATGGCGGCGAGGACTTTAAGCAGATTCATGCTTTGCCAGCTTGAAATTTGTACACGAAATTACCCAATATTGTTCAGATGTAAATTTCAAGCATCCGTTCGCCATGACCCTTCGGCTGCACTCAGGACTAAAGGCTTTGTCGAATAGCTTGCTTTTACAGTGCATGTGGTTCGACAGGCTCACACCCACAGGGTACGAGAACCTCTGCGAGGCCACGAACGGCCTAATGAACAATCTGGAATTACCAGATGTTGCGGCTCGGGTCGCGGCGCTCCTTGCCAACAACCGGAAGCGGCCCGCTGGCTTCGGCGTCCCTGCTGCCGCGCCCGGAACGCACCATGAGGCGATTCTCGGCAATATACCGCTTGATCATGCCGAACGCCTCGGGGTCGGTTTTCTGCAATGCAACACGCACCACCACGGCTTTAATACCCTCGGTTACTATGATATGGACATACGAAGAAGGCATCTTGCCCCCATCCACTCCCGTCCTCGCCAACGAATTGCACAGGCACTCCGCCCAATCCGCCGACTGGAAAATGTTCCCTTCCACAGTTTTTCCTTGAATCACGAATTCGGCGGCTTCGGACAGCATGTTTCACCTCCTTGATACTTCTTGTTGTTGGGCCATTTGCGCGAGTGCCATCATACCATTACTGCACGGCACGGCAGAAAAGCCATATACCAGCCACAGACAACCACAGGTAGAAATGGCATGGTTATAAGCATAGAATATCGAACATTGAATGCATTACGCACTGCGCATCCACGAAGGAGATCGCTTGAGCAAGAATCTGAACAAGCAAGATCAGCTGCGCACAGCCGCCGAGGCGCAACTCGCCCACGCGCCAAAACCGAAGCCGCGCCCTGCCGAAAAACTCCTGCATGAACTTCAGGTGCACCAGATCGAACTGGAGATGCAGAACGAGCAATTGCGGCAGGCACAGGTTGAGCTGGAGAAATCCCGCGACCGCTATGTGGATTTCTATGACTTCGCCCCCGCCGGTTATCTCACCCTCAACCATGAGGGGATGATCGACGAAATCAACCTTACTGGTGCCGCACTGCTCGGAGTGGAGCGCGGCAAACTACCGTACCACCGCTTCATTTCTTTCGTTGCCACAGATGACCGCGACCGCTGGTATCGCCATTTTCTGAACATACTAACGCACGACAACACACCAGCTTGTGAACTGGCGCTCCAGCACGACGGCGGAGCACGCTCTTACGCCCGGCTGGATTGTCTGCGCCTGAAAAAGGATGGCAAGGAATCAGTGGTGCGCATCGTGCTGACCAACATCACCGGGCGCAAGGCGGCAGAAGATGCGCTCGAGGAGAGCAACCGTTTCTTTTCCACGCTGGCACAGATCAGCCCGGTGGGAATTTTCCGGACTGACGCGCAGGGTAGTTGTGTATATGTCAATGAGCGCTGGTGCAAAATTACCGGCATGAAACAAAACACGGCGCTTGGCGCAGGATGGGCGCAAACCATACACCCGGATGACCGAAAACAGGTTACCCAAGCCTGGTACACATCGGCACAGGCTCAGCAGCACTTCCTCATGGAATACCGCATCCAACGACCGAACGACGTGACGCGCTGGGTGCTGGGGCAGGCCGCGAGCGAACAGGATGCGGCGGGTAACGTGGTTGGCTATGTCGGCACCATCACCGACATCACCCAGAGCAAGCAGGATGAAAAAGAATTGCAAATATTTTTCAATGTTACCCCTGATCTGGTGTGTATCGCGTCAACCGATGGGCGCTTCCTGAAAATAAATCCCATGTGGCAAGAGACGCTCGGATACCCCGAGCAGGAAATCCTTTCCAAACCATTCCTCGATTTAATCCATCCCGAGGACAGGAATGCGACAATGAAGGAAGTGGAGCGGCAGCTAGCTGGCGAAGCGACCGTGCAATTCATCAACCGCTACCGCTGCAAGGACGGCAGCTACAGATGGCTGGAATGGAGGGCAACCCCTGCTGCTGACAAGAAGCTGCTGTTCGCCTCCGCGCGCGACATCACCGAGCGCAAGCGAACGGAAGAAGCATTGCAGGAAGCCCTGAATCGCTTCCAGAAAATCGCCCAATTGGCACCCGGAATCGTATTCCAATTCCGGCTGCGCCCCGATGGCAGTTCCTGCGTTCCTTATGCCAGCGAAGCCACCCGCGATATCTACCGGCTTACCCCGGAAGAAATCCGCGAGGATGCATCCAGGATATTTACCCATGTTCATCCGGATGACCTGGAAAATTTCATGGCCTCCATCCCGGCATCGGCTCGGAACTTGGCTCCGTGGCAACAGGAATATCGGCTGAAGTTTGGCAATGGCACGGTGCGCTGGCTGTTCGGCAATGCGTTGCCGCAACGCGAAGCAGACGGCTCCACGCTCTGGCATGGTTTTATCACCGACATCACCGAACGCAAGCTGGCGGAAAAGGCTGCGGCACAAAGGGAAGCACTTTTTCGCAACTATTTTGAGCTGGGGCAAATTGGCATGGCCATCACGTCACCCGACCAGGAGTGGCTGCAAGTGAACCACCGCCTGTGCGAAATGCTCGGATACACAAAAGAAGAGTTGACCAGAATGACATGGGTGGAGCTTACCCATCCAGCCGACCTGGAGCCGGATTTGGTGCAGTTCAAGAGGCTTTTGTCAGGGGAAATCGGGCGGTACGCCATGGACAAGAGGTTTATCCATAAAAACGGGAGCATCGTCTATACCTATCTGACCGTATCCTGCCAACGCAAACCCGATGGAGCCGTTGAATATTTTATAGCCTCGTTGGAGGATATCACCGAGCGCAAGCAGGCCGAGCAATCCATAGCCGAGAGTACGAGCCGCTTCCGTGAGATATTCAATACTGTCAATGATGCGATCTTCATTCATGATGCGGAAACGGGCCGCATCATTGATGTCAATCACCGCATGTGCGAAATGTACGGTCTTACTCGTGAAGAAGCGCTTGCCTGCGGCCCTGATGACCTGAGCACCGGCACGCCGCCCTATTCATCTGCCGAGGCCATCGAAAAAATCCGCCTGGCGCACACCGAGGGCCCGCAGACTTTTGACTGGCTGGCGCGTGCCCGCGATGGGCATCTCTTTTGGGTCGAGGTAAGCCTTCGATTTGCGCTCATCGGTAGCCAACAGCGGATTCTGGCCGTGGTGCGCAACATTTCCGAGCGCAAGCAGGCCGAGGCAGAACTTCGCATCGCCGCCATCGCTTTTGAGACACAGGAAGGCATGATGGTCACCGATGCCCATAGCGTAATCCTGCGGGTCAACCACGCCTTCACCGAGATCACCGGCTACACGGCAGAGGAAGCAGTAGGCCAGACACCACACCTGCTCAAGTCTGGCCGCCACGATGCGGCCTTTTATGCCGCGATATGGGAAAGTCTCCGGCGCACCGGGGTATGGCAGGGCGAAGTCTGGAACCGGCGCAAGAACGGTGAGGTGTACCCGGAACATCTCACCATCACCGCAGTAAAGGGAGATAACGGGGAGATCACCCACTACGTCGCCACGATGAGCGACATCACCATGCGTAAGCAGGCAGAGGAGCAAATTCGTAATCTGGCTTTTTATGACTCATTGACGCAACTTCCCAATCGCCGCCTGCTGAACGACCGTTTGGAACAAACCATGGCTGCCAGCAAACGTAGTGGCCGCTATGATGCGCTGATGTTCCTGGATCTGGATAATTTCAAACCGCTCAATGACGCGCACGGGCATGATGTAGGCGATTTGCTGCTGGTTGAAGTGGCGCGCCGCATCAGCAGTTGTGTGCGTGAAGTGGACACCGTCGCACGTTTCGGCGGCGATGAGTTTATGGTGATGCTCGGTGAACTGGATGTGGGCAAAGCCGAATCCGCCACACAGGCCGCCATCGTCGCCGAAAAAATCCGCGCCATTTTGGCCGAACCCTACCTGCTGAAAATTCAGCAAAATGGCAAAGCGGAAATGACCGTCGAGTATCATTGCACATCGAGTATCGGCGTGGTGCTGTTCATCAATCACCAGGCCAGCACGGAGGAAATCATCAAGTGGGCTGATATGGCGATGTATCAAGCCAAAGAGGCCGGAGGCAATTTGATTCGCTTTCATGAATGACCGGAAGCTGAGGAACGCCTACAAAAGCGGGGGAAGTCCAAGGCTGGGCAAAGCATAGCTTATGGGAAGACTGCTTCCCATTTTGTTCCGGCTCGTCCGGCTTGGGGTCAGGTAATCCTCAATAAATTCGGCAGAAAATAAACATTTGCCAAAGCGGGCGAGCCTTCATATAATGCGCGCCCT
Source organism: uncultured Nitrosomonadales bacterium (assembly GCA_903892645.1). Taxonomy (GTDB): domain Bacteria; phylum Pseudomonadota; class Gammaproteobacteria; order Burkholderiales; family Gallionellaceae; genus CAITJF01. The sequence continues at coordinate 6,911 of CAITJF010000250.1, forward strand.
TTATCGCAATTGAAATTCTCAAGGAGTTGCCATGGCAAACAGCGCACAGGCCAGAAAGCGCGCAAGACAAGCAAGTAAACAGCGCGGCCACAACACAGGTCTGCGCTCGGAACTGCGCACCGCAATCAAGAAAGTGACGAAAGCCATTGAAGCGGGCGACAAGGCCGCCGCAAAGGTCGTGTTCAGCGAATCCACCAGCATCGTGGATTCCATTGCCGACAAGAAGATCATCCACAAGAACAAGGCCTCGCGCCACAAGAGCCGCCTGTCTGCCGCCATCAAGGCGATGGCCTAGACTGTCCTTTCGGCTGCACCGAATACAAAAGCCGACGGAATTGTCGGCTTTTGTTTTTGGAATAACTTTTCCCTTGCATGGCAAGGGCAATTTGGCTCAATATACGCGTCCTCACGGACTTAACATTACGGCGGCTTTACCGCCGTCTTTTATTTTATGTCGCACTTAATGAACACATACGCTCGCCTGCCAGTCGCCTTCACACACGGCAAAGGCGCTTGGTTGTGGGACAGCAACGGCAAGCGCTATCTCGACGCGCTCGCCGGTATCGCCGTCAATACGCTGGGGCATGCCCATCCGCGCTTCACTGCTGCGCTTAATGCGCAGATCGGCAAGCTGATTCATGTCTCCAACCTCTATCAGGTGCGCGAGCAGGAACAGCTTGCCGACAAGCTGTGCGTGCTGTCCAACATGCAGGAAGTATTCCTGTGCAATTCCGGCTGTGAGGCCAATGAAGCGGCGATCAAGTTGGCGCGCATGTTCGGGCATAACAAAGGCATCGAAATACCCAGCATCATCGTGATGGAGAAGGCGTTTCATGGACGCACCCTGGCTACCCTGTCCGCCACCGGCAGCCGCAAGGTGCAGGCCGGTTTCGAGCCGCTGGTCAAAGGTTTCGTGCGCGTGCCTTATGACGATCTCGCGGCCATCCGCCAAGTTGCCGAACATAACCACGATATTGTGGCTGTGCTGGTCGAACCGATTCAGGGCGAAGGCGGCATCCGTACCCTGGATATTCATTATCTCGAACAATTGCGGAAAATTTGCGACCAGCACGACTGGCTGCTGATGCTGGATGAGGTGCAATGCGGCCTCGGACGCACCGGCAAATGGTTCGCCCACCAGCATACCGGCATCCTGCCGGACGTGATGACCTTGGCAAAAGGTTTGGGGTCTGGCGTGCCTGTCGGCGCCTGTCTGGCCGCTGGCAAAGCAGCCGGCACCTTCCATCCGGGCAGCCACGGCTCCACCTTCGGCGGTAATCCGCTGGCCAGCACTGCCGCACTCACCACTCTGGAAATTATGGAGCAAGACAAGCTGCTCGCCCATGCCACGGCCATAGGCAATTTCCTGTCGCAAGGTTTTCGCGAGCGTTTCAGCCAGACCGCAGGCGTAGTCTGTATACGTGGGCAAGGGCTGATGATCGGCATCGAATTGAACAAACCCTGCGGGGAACTGGTGCAGCGCGCCTTGACGCAAGGGCTGCTCATCAATGTCACCGCCGACAATGTCATCCGCTTGTTGCCGCCATTGGTGTTCACACAAGCGGAGGCGCAGCAATTGCTGGATATGTTGTGCCCGCTGGTAATCGATTTCCTGTCACAAGACGCCTGATCATGAACATCAAGCACTTTCTACAATTCAAGGATTTCAGCCACACGGAGTTCGAACATTTGTTTGAACGCACGCGCCTCATCAAGCAACGATTCAAAGCCTACCAGACCTACCACCCACTGGTGGATCGCACGCTGGTGATGATTTTCGAGAAAAGCTCCACACGTACGCGCCTGTCGTTCGAGGCAGGGATGCAGCAGCTTGGCGGCAACGCCATCTATCTCAACACACAAGACTCGCAACTGGGACGCGGTGAACCGGTGGAAGATGCGGCGCAAGTCATCTCACGCATGAGCGACATTGTGATGATCCGCACCTTCGAGCAAAACATCATCGAACGCTTCGCCGCCAACTCACGTGTGCCTGTCATCAACGGCCTGACCAACGAATACCATCCCTGCCAAATTCTCGCTGACATCTACACATTTATTGAGCAACGCGGATCCATCCAAGGCAAGACCGTGGCGTGGATCGGCGATTCAAACAACGTGTGCAACACCTGGTTACAGGCGGCGGAAGTGTTCGATTTCAACGTGCACGTCTCCACCCCACCCGGCTATGAAGTGGAACCGGAACGCGCCGGACTGTTCGGCGAAGACCACTACGAGGAATTTGCCGACCCGATGGATGCCGCGCGCGGCGCCGATCTGGTGACCACCGACGTGTGGATCAGCATGGGCTTCGAACGTGAAAACGACGCCCGCCGCAAGGCCTTCGCCGACTGGATCGTGGATGCGGAAATGATGTCCGTGGCAAAACCGGACGCGCTGTTCATGCACTGCCTGCCCGCCCATCGCGGAGAGGAAGTGGACGCCGCCGTGATCGACGGCCCGCAAAGCGCGGTGTGGGATGAGGCGGAGAACAGGCTGCATGTGCAGAAAGCGCTGATGGAATACCTGTTACTGGGCAAGTTAAGCAATTAAAATATAAAGCGGGTTCCCCCTTGCGGGGACGAGAGCCGCGCAGCGGCGTAACCCGCCATCTGAAATCGGTGGGTTACGCTACGCTAACCCACCCTACGAGGGAGAAGTATCGAAGCATGAGTGAAATCAAAAAAGTCGTTCTCGCCTATTCCGGCGGACTGGACACCTCGGTGATCCTCAAGTGGTTGCAGGACACCTACCAATGCGAAGTTATCACCTTCACCGCCGATATCGGCCAAGGTGAAGAGCTGGAGCCGGCGCGCGCCAAGGCCCTAAAAATGGGCATCAAGCCGGAAAATATTTTCATTGACGATCTGCGCGAAGAATTTGTGCGGGATTTCGTATTTCCGATGTTCCGCGCCAACACCATTTACGAGGGCGAATACCTGCTCGGCACCTCCATCGCCCGTCCGTTGATCGCCAAACGCCAGATAGAAATAGCAAAACAGGTTGGCGCGGAGGCTGTCTCGCACGGCGCCACCGGCAAGGGCAACGACCAGGTGCGTTTCGAGCTGGGCGCTTATGCGCTCAATCCCGACATCAAGGTCATCGCGCCGTGGCGCGAATGGGATTTGCTATCACGTGAAAAGCTGATGGCTTACGCCGAAGATGCAGGCATTCCGATTGACATGAAACACAAACAGGGCGGCAGCCCCTACTCGATGGACGCCAACCTGCTGCATATCAGCTTCGAAGGCCGTCATCTGGAAAACCCCGCCGCCGAAGCCGAGGAAAGCATGTGGCGCTGGACGGTGTCGCCGGAAGCCGCCCCAGATGCCGCCGAATATCTCGACATCGAATTCGAGCGCGGCGACATCGTGGCACTCAACGGTACGCGCCTCAGCCCGGCGCAAGCGCTGGCCAAGCTCAACAAGCTGGGCGGCAAGCACGGCATCGGCCGCCTCGATCTAGTGGAAAATCGCTACGTCGGCATGAAATCACGCGGCTGCTACGAAACCCCCGGCGGCACCATCATGCTCAAGGCACACCGCGCCATTGAATCCATCACGCTGGACCGCGAAGTGGCGCACCTGAAAGATGACCTGATGCCGCGCTACGCCAGCATGATCTACAACGGCTACTGGTGGTCGCCGGAACGCCGTGCGTTGCAGGTGTTAATCGACAATACGCAGCAGCATGTCAACGGCTGGGTGCGCGTCAAACTGTACAAGGGCAATGTGATCGTGGTGGGACGCGATTCCAAGACCGATTCTCTGTTCGACCCGAACATCGCCACCTTCGAAGACGACAATGGCGCTTACGACCAGAAAGACGCGGGGGGATTCATCAAACTGAACGCGCTACGCATGCGTATCGCCGCAAAATTGAACAACAGGAAATAAAGGAAAAACATGTCGGACAAATTCGATAACGTCAGTGTCGTTAAAAAGGGCAACGTATTTTTCGACGGCAAGTGCGTTTCCCACTCGGTGCTGTTTGCCGATGGCACACGCAAGACGGTGGGCGTCATCATGCCGGGCAGCCAACTTGTGTTCAACGTGGGCACGCCCGAATTAATGGAAATTACCGACGGCACTTGCCGAGTAAAAATTGCCGGCGAACCTGAATTCAAGACCTGCACCGCGGGCAGTAGCTTCAAAGTGGCTGCCAATAGCAGCTTCGAAATACACGCACAAGACACTGTCAATTACGTTTGCAGTTTTGGCTCCGACTAACCTTCAGGTTAGTCTACGCCGCAACAAGCCGCTACGCGGCGTGTTGTGGTTAATTGAATAGGGAGAACACCATGCCATCATTCGATATCGTCTCTGAAGTAGACAAGACAGAAGTTAAAAACGCAATCGATCAGACCAACAAGGAAGTCGGCACACGCTTCGACTTTAAGGGCTCCGATGCGCGCGTAGAGCAAACAGAGCTGGTACTCACGGTGCATGCCGACAATGAGTTTCAGTTGGATCAGGTGCAAGACATTCTCAATGCCAAACTGACCAAGCGCGGCGTGGACATCAAGTGTCTGGACATCAGCGACAAGATCGAGAAAGTCAGCGGCAACAAGGTAAAACGCAGTTGCACAGTCAAAGTCGGCGTGGAAATCGAGCTAGCTAAAAAGATCGTCAAGCTGCTCAAAGACAGCAAGATGAAAGTACAAGCCAGCATTCAGGGCGACACCGTGCGTGCCACTGGCAAGAACCGCGACGATCTGCAAGCCGCCATCGCGTTCATCAAGAAATCCATCACCGACTTCCCGTTGCAATACCAAAACTTTCGCGACTGAAAATCCATTGGGGGGCAGGATCATGAGACTGAACCTCGTTCCGCTCTTCCTTCAATCCCTGAGCGCCAGTGCCCTGATCTTCAGCCTGGCTCAGCCCGCACAAGCTTCCGACACACCCTATTCTGAACTACTCCTTGATGACATCAAGCACGTCATCACCGCCCCATCGCGCTGGGAAAAACCGGAATGGCAGAATTTTGGGCTGGCCACGCTGGCCATAGCCGGCGCTGCCGCAATCATTGATCGCCCGTTGCGCAACGAGATGCGCCGCCAGTCCGGCACCAGCACTTTCATGCGCGATGTCGAACGCTTTGGTGCAGGATACTCACTAGGTGTGCTGGGCGGCTTTTATCTGGCAGGTGCCGGGGGAAACAACGACAAAGCAATGGCCGTTGCACAAGACAGCCTGGCTGCCAGCCTCATCGCCAGCGGCATGATCACCCCCGCCCTCAAATATGCGACGGGCCGCAACCGCCCGCGCGAAACCACTGACATCGCCCATTTTCACCCATTCAGCGGCGCATCGTCGTTCCCTTCCGGGCATACCACTCAGGCATTCGCCGTCGCCTCGGTCATCTCGGCCCACTACGATGAAACCTGGGTGAAGTGTTCTTCCTACACCGTTGCCGGATTGGTCGGGTTGGCGCGCAGCTACCATGATGCCCACTTCGCCTCGGATATACTGGCAGGTGCTCTGATCGGCACCCTGGTCGGGCAAAGCGTGGTTGCCTACAATCAACCCCGGCGTTCCCGCAACGTGTCGCTGTTGCCGGAAGCTACGCCGAGTTTGGTGGGCGTGCGCCTCACAGGCAACTTTTAACATGATGTTAAAACTACAGCGTTCGATATGCCACGGTTCATGCCTGTCACACATGAGTAGCTCAGTGTACAAAATCGCAATAAACAGAATTCGGTCGATGGCTAAATTAAAAATGACAGGCGCTATCATGGGCGCCTTGCTCATGATTGCGCCCTACCCTGAAGCAGCCTTTGCAGCTCCTTCTACATTCGGCACCACAATAGGATCTGCGCTATTGTGCCTTGACCAGATTGATCCATATTATTTCTGGTTTTATTTGAATGAGTTCTTTGGCCCGCCATACAAAAACGAAGGCGGGGCCTATTGGTTTAAAGTCCAAACAACCCTGTGGGGTGCACCGATTTCAGACGTCATGGTAAGCGACGGGTCGGGTCGGGTTATTTTCCTCGCGGCGGCATTCACCAATACGAAGCCTGATGCACTTTCAAGCGCCATTTCAGGAAGCACGGGAATTGGTTACACGAATTCAGAACCTATCCAGTACTCGCCGATGATGTCCAGTTTTGGAAGTAAAATTATCTATTTTGGGCAAAATGCAAAGATATTCTGTGCAAAACACAACTCGAGTTATTTCCAGTCACATCCGGAATAACTTATAGTGAAACGCCATTGGGGGCGTTTCACGCACCCGCAACATCGTTATCGTTTATACCGCAAATTAAAATTATTCAGGAGGCACCATGCCCAAAGTCCTCGTTCCCCTCGCACAAGGCTGCGAAGAAATCGAAGCCGTTACGGTCATTGACATCCTGCGCCGCGCCGCAATCGAAGTAGTCAGCGCCGGGTTGGGCGCACAACCAGTGCGCGCTAGCCGCGGCACGGTTTTAGTTCCGGATACTACGCTGGATGCGGCGCTTAAATATGACTATGACATGGTGGTATTGCCCGGCGGCCAGCCCGGCACCGACAATCTAAAAAAGGATGTGCGTATCCTTGATTTGGTGAAACGCATGGCACAACAAGGAAAATATGTCGCCGCCATCTGTGCTGCGCCATCTGTGCTGGCCGCAGCTGGATTACTTGATGGCAAGCGTGCCACCTGCTTCCCAAACTGCCTGGATGACTTTCCCCGTGTCAATTTGCAAATTGCCGCAGTGGTGGAAGATGGCAAGCTGATTACGTCGCGCGGACCGGGCACGGCGATGGATTTTGCATTGACCTTGGTCGAGCGTCTTGCTGGCTACTCCAAGCGGCAGGAAGTCGAAGCCGGGCTGCAAAGATAGCGTTGCACACCCTGTTTACCAAGCTACCCCCTGCTGTTACTGCACTGCTGCTGCAAGCCGCCGCATTCGCCGGCGTATTGTTATTCACCCGCGCAGCCACCATGCAGTTTTCACCACTGCTATTCGCCCTGCTGTGCGGTGCGCTCGCCGCCATATTCAGCCGCGTTGCCGGGCTGGCAAGATGGTGGCTGTTCATCCAGTTCCTGTTTGCGCCCGCACTGGTGCTGGTGCTTGCACTCAACATTCCTTCCGGATTTTTTCTCGCCGCGTTTCTCATCATGCTGGTGGTGTACTGGAGCACCTTTCGCACTCAGGTACCACTCTATCTTTCCAGCAGCAAGGTATGGCAGACGCTGGAAACCCTGTTGCCGGAACCCCAGCCTGAAAAAAACTTCACCTTCATGGATCTCGGCTCCGGTATCGGCGGTGTATTGACGCATCTTGCCAAGGCACGCCCGGATGGCCGCTATTATGGTGTGGAAACTGCGCCGCTGCCTTTCCTGTTGAGCCGGCTGCGCATCAGGCTTAGCGGTTACCGCAACTGCCAAGTGAAGTGGCGCAGCCTATGGTCGTGTGATCTTGCGCCATACGATGTGGTGTTTGCCTATCTTTCGCCGGTGCCCATGGATCAGTTGTGGCACAAGGTCAAAAGCGAGATGCGCCCCGGCACGCTGTTCATCAGCAACACTTTCGCGGTACCGGACCATCCTCCGCAGGATATAATCACGCCCGACGATTTGCATCATTCGACGCTGTACGTCTGGCGCATGTAATTCCAATTCCATTTCATCGGTAAAACTGTGTTGACTTCCCCGCATTCTCTATCGCGCTGGCAAATTTTCACTGCCGCGCCGCATCGCGTCATGTTCTTCGGTGGTGCGCTGCAGGCCGTGGCGGCAATGCTGTGGTGGCTGGTTGATTTAGCCACGCGCTACGGCATGCCGGCACACGCCATAAGATGGCCTGTCGCCCCCAATGCGGCGCATGCCTACTTGTTGATCTATGGGCTGTTCCCGTTTTTCATGTTCGGTTTCTTGCTGACCACTTTCCCGCGCTGGATGGCCGGGAGGGAAATTCCCGCACGCCGTTATGTCCCCGCCTTTGTGCTGATGCTGCTGGGAGCCGTATTCTTTTATCTCGGGCTGGCCAGCAACAAGATGCTGCTTGCTGTCGGCGTCATACTCACTCTGTGCGGCTGGGCCATCGCCTGGCATGCCCTGCTGCGCGTGCTGCTGGACACATCACACCGCGACAAGCGCCACCCCACCATCGCCCTGATAACGCTGGCCGCAGGTTGGTGCGGCGTGGCGTCCTATCTCGTATGGTTGCTGAGCGGACAAGCGATGTGGTTAAACTTTGCCCTGCAGGCTGGCATCTGGCTGTTCCTGCTGCCGGAATTCGTAACTGTCGGCCACCGCATGATCCCCTTTTTTACCAGCAGCGCCCTGCCTCAATACCGCATCACGAGTGCCGATTGGCCTTGGTGGGTGATTCTGGCCGGTTCCGTAAGCCATGGCTTGTTGCAACTGGCTGGTGCATCCTCCTGGCTGTGGCTTTGCGATGCGCCGCTGGCCGCCGGCGCGCTATATCTATCCTATGCATGGAACCTGCGTCGCAGCCTCGCGGTGCCGATGCTGGCGGTGCTGCACATCGGCTTTGCCTGGCTGAGCATCGCCGCCCTGCTGTTCACCGCGCAAAGTCTCATCCTGTTGCTTAGCCACGGCGAACATTCCCTGTTCGGCTTAGCGCCATTGCACGCACTGACTATCGGCTGTTTTTCCACACTGCTGATCGGCATGGCCACGCGCGTCACCCTTGGTCACACCGGTTTGCCGATCAACATCAGGCGGCCAATGTGGTTATTGTTCGCAAGTCTCCAGGCAACTGTGCTGCTGCGCATACTGGCCGACATGCTGCCTGTACAATGGAGCCTTTGGCTGTATCTGGCCGCCGCTACGTCATGGCTGGCCTGCTTCCTACCATGGGTGATTATCTACCTGCCCGCTTACCTACGCCCGCGTGCAGACGGGCGTTCCGGCTGAAAAACCACCCCCTGGAATTTTGTTGCTCTTCACATCCGGCCATTTTTTCGTTAGGATGCGCATCAAATCCCAGCGGTTCACCCCAACTTACCCCGCATTGCATTTATTGTAGCCACCAGATTCTTTAGTCACCACTTAATTAAAAGCGAGGCCACCATGAGCGAACACATCCGTTATGTCACCGATTCAACCTTTGCCGCCGAAGCGCTACAATCCCCGTTGCCCGTGCTGGTGGACTACTGGGCGGAATGGTGCGGCCCATGCCGCATGATCGCCCCGGTACTGGAAGAAGTCGCCAAGGAATATGCCGGTCGTTTGATTGTAGCCAAGCTGAATGTGGACGAAAACCAGCAGACCCCGCAGAAATACGGCATCCGCGGCATACCCACGCTGATGTTGTTCAAGAATGGCAATGTCGAGGCAACCAAGGTCGGAGCGGTGTCAAAATCACAGCTTACTGCGTTTATTGACAGCCACATTTAAACCGTTTAGCATCGCGCCTGCAACTGTTCTGTTTCGTCCCCATAGTACCACCCATAACTAAAAAAGACATTCAAGGCAGTTCAGGCGCGCGGCATCCCCGCGCAAACCGTAACACTTCCCAGTCAGGCTCCCTTAGCGCAGCCGGTTTCCCTTAACCCCGTACTAACATTATCCCCATCCTTATGCATTTATCCGACCTCAAGATCAAACACATCACCGAACTGGTAGACATGGCAACAACCAACCAGATCGACAACGCCAACCGCATGCGCAAGCAAGACCTTATTTTCGCCCTGCTAAAAAATCAGGCGAAAAAAGGCGAGAGCATTTTCGGCGAGGGCACACTGGAAGTGCTGCCGGATGGCTTCGGCTTTCTGCGCTCGCCGGACACTTCTTATCTGGCCGGGCCGGATGACATTTACGTCAGTCCGAGCCAGATCCGCCGCTTCAACCTGCATACCGGGGATTCGATAGAGGGCGAGATCCGCACCCCCAAGGAAGGCGAGCGTTACGTCGCGCTGGTGAAGGTGGACAAGGTCAATGACGAGGCGCCGGAAAACGCAAAGAACAAAATACTGTTTGAAAACCTTACACCGCTGTTCCCGACCAAGCAGATGATGCTGGAGCGCGACATCCGCGCCGAGGAAAACATCACCGGCCGCATCATCGATATTGTCGCACCCATCGGCAAGGGCCAGCGCGGCCTGTTGGTGGCCTCGCCGAAGTCGGGCAAGACCGTGATGTTGCAGCACATCGCCCATTCCATTGCGTCCAACAGCCCGGATGCGCACCTGATCGTGCTGCTGATTGACGAGCGCCCCGAGGAAGTCACGGAAATGAGCCGCTCCGTGCGCGGCGAAGTGGTCGCCTCGACTTTCGACGAACCGGCTACGCGCCATGTGCAAGTCGCCGAAATGGTGCTGGAAAAAGCCAAGCGCCTGGTCGAACACAAAAAGGATGTAGTGATCCTGCTGGATTCGATTACCCGCTTGGCGCGCGCCTACAACACCGTCGTGCCATCATCCGGCAAGGTGCTGACCGGCGGCGTGGATGCCAATGCCCTGCAGCGCCCCAAGCGCTTCTTCGGTGCGGCGCGTAATATCGAGGAGGGTGGCTCGCTCACCATTATCGCCACCGCGCTGGTGGATACCGGCTCGCGCATGGACGATGTGATCTATGAAGA
>CAITJF010000251.1 GCA_903892645.1 uncultured Nitrosomonadales bacterium
CGCGACAAAGCATTTTGCGGGCATGGCCCGCTCCTACAAGTTTCAAATACGTTTTTTCATGATCACTTGAACAACGCGCGCAACTTGTCGCGATCCGGTTGCCGCACCACACCTTTTTCGGTAATAAGCGCAGTCACCAGTTCGGCGGGAGTCACGTCGAACGAAGGGTTGCGTATCGAAACGCCTTCCGCCGCCCAGTGATAATCGCGAAAACCTTTCACTTCATCGGCTGACCGTTCCTCGATGGGGATATCCGCGCCGCTGGCAATGGCCATGTCTATGGTGGACAGCGGGCAGGCCACGTAGAACGGGATGTTGTGGCGCCGCGCCAGCACCGCCACCATGTAAGTGCCGATTTTGTTGGCCACGTCGCCGTTGGAGGCCACGCGATCGGTACCCACCACCACGGCATCCACCTCGCCGCACGACATCATGAAGCCCGCCATGTTGTCGGTGATCAGCGTGACCGGGATATTCTCCTGCACCATCTCCCATGCGGTCAGCCGCGCGCCTTGCAGGAAGGGGCGCGTCTCATCGGCGATGACGGAAATTTTCTTGCCCGCTTCCACCGCCGAGCGGAACACGCCGAGCGCCGTGCCCCATCCCGCCGTCGCCAGCGCACCGGCGTTGCAATGTGTCAACACGCGCGCACCATCCGCCAGCAACTCTGCACCGAATGCACCCATCGCGCGGTTGATGCGAATATCCTCGGCCAGGATTTCATGCGCCTCGGCCAGCAGGCGCTGCGCCACGGCGGCATTGGGTTGCCCCTGCACGCTTTCCCACACGCCGCGCATGCGCTTCAAACCCCAGAACAGGTTCACCGCCGTCGGGCGGCTTTGCGCCAGCACGGTAAAACCGGCTTCCATGCCAGCATTAAAATCTACATCCATACTCCCTCGCCCTTGCAGGGAGAGGGCTGAGGAGAGGGTAGAAGCCGACAACCGCAACGCTTCCAGCGCCACCCCATAAGCCGCCGCCACGCCGATAGCCGGTGCACCGCGCACCACCATGCTGCGTATGCCCTCCGCCACCGATGCGGCGGAGTCGTAGGCCAGGTATTCAAACGCGGTGGGCAAAATGCGCTGGTCTATCATCTCCAACTTGTTGTCAGTCCAGCGCAAAGTTTCGATTTTCATAAACTATTCCCGTTTGAGTCTTGGAATACATACATAAAGATTTTCAACCAATTCGTCCTTGTGTTTTCCATGATGTAACTCTCTATGGCAGTTCGGGCACAGAGCTACTGCATTTGAAACTGTGTCCGAACCATCATTGGCTAGATGGCGGATGTGATGAACTTCAAGATAAGGCAAATCATCACTCGACTCGAATGGGGCTTCTTGTTCGCAACACTCACAAATTCCATTTGCGGCACGTAGTACCCAATCTCTTACCAGAGCGTCGCGCTCTCGTTGTGTCGTTTGCGAAATTATTTCCTTGGGTTTCTCAACACCAAGCGGGATAGGAAAATCTTGCTGAGAGACATTGTTCTTTATTTTTACCCAGCCAAGCTCCTCAATGGCCTGAGCGACTTCATCGTAAAGTATCCATTGGCCGTGTCCTCTTTCATCCTTCTGATTGCCATTCCATTCCGCAATTATGCTGATTTGATCTTGCGTGGGTGGAATGATATCTATTGCCACAGAAATTTTTCTTGCCAACTTCCCATAGTGCAGACTTCCAGAACGAAAACCTTCATATCCTGCAATTTCAGCCAAACGTTTTACAGAAAGCGCCATGCCCGGCGCACTATAGTGACCGAGCAGCATTTTCCGCTGCCCCTCGTTTATTTCAGGTTCTATCTTGAGTAGTGCTTTCTTGAACAAGGTTAACCAATCTTGATTATCATTTATCTGCTCCATTTGCACCCCTTGCCAAACTTTCCTTTAGCCCGCGTAGGGTGCAATAACCAACGGGCATTGCACCGAAACGTGTCCAATGGTGCAATGCGCTACGCTTATTGCACCCTACATTTGCAAACATGACACCTTCGTGGAACCTGATAAAAATCGTAGCGAGCGGTTCGAGAGCAAGGCGCACGGAGCGCAGAAACCGGAATGTACTTAAAGTACATGAGGATTTCGAGTACCGCGCAACGCAGCTATCGAATCGCGCAGTAGATTTTTACAGGCTTCCATTAATCGCCTTCGAACTCGCACAACGCAAACACCTTGTGCCCGTGCTTCTCCAGCCGCTTGCGCCCGCCGATGTCCGGCAGGTCTATGATGAAACAGCATTCGACGATCTCGCCGCCCATTTTTTCAATCAGCTTGCAAGCCGCTTCCGCCGTGCCTCCGGTGGCGATGAGGTCGTCCACCAGCAGCACTTTTTCGCCCTTCTCGATTGCGTCGGTATGGATTTCGATGCGGTCGGTGCCGTATTCGAGTTCGTAGTCGTGGCCGATGGTTTCTGCGGGCAGTTTGCCTTTTTTGCGGATCGGGATGAAGCCCTTGCCCAGCACATAAGCCAGCGGTGCGCCCAAAATAAAACCACGCGCCTCGATGCCCGCGATCTTGTCTATTTTTATGTCGGCATAACGTCGCGCCAGATCGTCTATGGTGACGCGCAGGCCAATGGGGTCTTTGAGCAGGGTGGTGATGTCGCGGAACATGATGCCCTGCTTGGGGTAATGCGGGACGGTGCGGATTCTGGATTTTATTGGCATGTGGTTTCTCCCTTATATCTGATTGGTTTTTTCTCCCTCCCCCTTGAAGGGGGAGGGCTGGGGAGAGGGTGACAAGTCCAACGCTTACCCCTCTCCCCTGCCCCTCTCCC
>CAITJF010000252.1 GCA_903892645.1 uncultured Nitrosomonadales bacterium
AATGTCAGCACCTAGCCTTGACCGGCCCGATAGATTTTCTGACGAATGTCTCTTGATGGCCGATTTCTGCCTGATGCCATATTACAACTTGCTGGTCGTTCTTGCTGCGTTTCAACCACTCAGCCAGGGAACCATGGCGGGCAGTTGAGGCGCGAGCTACTGTCGGTCACAGTGAGTACTCTGCCCTGCAGGCCAGTCAAAATGGACTTCTGCGGAAGGTTCTGCCGCTAGATCGCCATTTGATGAGGCTTGCAGGGCAGATGTTGTCCGCTTGCGGCGGTGGCTGATCATCCCGCCTGCGCCCGCATGGCAGGCGAGTGCTCGCCGACCAGTTTCCACATTGAAACAAGGTGGAACCACAGCCAAAGCGGTGCGGGCAGGAAGACTGCGTACATCATCGGGTGGTGCGGGGTCAGCGTGGGCAGCAGGATGAGCGAAAGCGTACTGGCCACGACCAGAATGTCAGTAATGCCGAACAGGTTGGCGAACCATGCTCGCCATACGCCATCGGCACCTGTGGCCAGCGTGAATGCGGCAACCAGCCCGAAGAAGCCTGCGCCGATATGCGTCCATCCATCGAGAATTCCAAAGGCTTGGGGTAATCCGCCCAGACTGGCCTGCATCAGAAAGTTCGCCCCGAACACGACGCGGATGCCCTGCATGAGCATCAGTTGCCGTTGATCCAGCGCCAGCAGTTGTTGCCGGATGGGTGGCGCCAGTAACAGCAAGGCGCCCACCGCACCCACCGCGAGAAACACGATGGCCAAGAAAGCAGGGCCAGAGATGTCCGCAGGGAAAATGCTTTTCGTCGACAGGCCAAGGTGTAGCGCACCGAGCCAGGCCAGCATCCCGGCTCCGATGCCGAGAGATAGCTTGCCTTTTGTATCGCCGAGCGAGATGACCCACAAGGTATAAATGATCATCGTCGCATCGAGGAAGATGGCAAACCATGAAGAGGTAAATGCAGACATGTTGATTACTCCTTGGTTGGGTGATATCGTGATTTGCAGAATAGCAACGCAAGCAGGATGTAACAATGTCTGAAACAACCTTAAATTGTGCTGAAACGACTGATGATGGCGGTTATTCAGATGTGCTAAGTGATGTCATGGGCTCAATGCGCATCAGCGGTAGCGTTCTGCTCAACGAGGATTACGCTGCACCGTGGGGTGTCACCATTCCCAGTGCCGAGAGATTGCGCACCGTGATGAAACTCGGCAGCAGCGTGCGGGTGGTCGCATTTCACTTTGTGAAGCGTGGGTACATCGAGCTCACACCCGACGGCGAAGAGTCCATCACGATTGAAGCCGGAGAAATGGCGATCTGTTTCGGTGGGTTGCCGCACCGGGTTTCGCAAGGCGTGGGTAAGAAAGCGGTGTCCGCTGAATCATTGCTGACCGGCGGCAAAAATCCTTTTCAGCCGGATGCGGGGAACAAGGCGCGTAGCACTTCGCTGATGTGCGGCGTGTTTATGATGCGCAACGTAGCGCTTAATCCGTTGTTTTCGTCGCTCCCGCCCGTGCTTCATGTTGCCGCGCAGCGTCCTGGACGACTCCATAATTTGCCGGGGGTGTTGAACTGGATGATTCACGAAGCAGGGCAGATGATGCCCGGGAGTACTTATGTCATCGAGCGTTTGCTTGAATTGCTCTGTGCCGAAGTGCTCCGCGCCCATCTGGAAAACTCTGCGACAGCGTCAGGATGGTTCTCGGGGCTTAAAGACCCCGTCGTTGGCAGAGCCATTTCCATGATTCATGCCTGCCCAGGGGGGTTGTGGACGGTCAATCGTCTGGCACAAGGCGTTGCCATGTCGCCCTCAAGATTTGCCGCCCGCTTCTCTGCTGCGCTGGGAGAGAGCCCGATGGCCTATGTGACGAAGTGGCGCATGAATGTTGCTGGTCGCCTGCTTGGAGAATCCCGGCAAGGCGTTGGAGAAATTGCTGCTGATCTGGGGTATGAAAACGTGGCTGCATTTGGCAGAGCGTTCAAGCGTCATCTGGGGGTTCCGCCGGCGACATGGCGTTCTTGCCAGGCGCTTCGCTCGCGCTGAATCGGTAGCAACGCTGCCCATCCGGCATTTATTTTCATTTGCGCGCAATATCTGCGCCGCTGATCCGTCTTCACCGGTATGAATACACCGCTGACGCTTCAATCTGTCTGGAATCAACAAACGCTGATGTTTGAACAGAACCGCCGCATTACTGAAACTATCACGCGGGAACGCGGACGGCTGGGCAACTTCATCCGGCAACGCGTGCCGGATCCGGGCGAGGCGGAGGATATTTTGCAGGATGTGTTCTTTGAATTTGTCGAGGCTTATCGCTTGCCGGCACCGATTGAGCAGGTGGGCGCCTGGCTGTTTAGTGTGGCGCGCAATCGCATCATCGACCGCTTCCGAAAGAGGCGCGAGCTGGCTTTGCCGCAAGCGCGGGAAGGTGCCGGGGATGACGAAGACGAGCATTGGCTGGAGCAGGCTTTGCCAGCGTCTGATGGTGGCCCGGAAGCAGCGTATGCACGTGCCATGTTGCTCGAAGCAATCTCGCTTGCGCTCGATGAGCTACCCGCCCGGCAGCGTGATGTATTCATTGCCCATGAACTGGATGGGCGAAGTTTCAAGGATATGGCAAGCGAAAGCGGGGAGAAATTTAATACCCTGTTGGGATGGAAAAGACAGGCGGTGCTGCATCTGAGATTGCGTTTGCAGCCGCTCTACGACGAACTTTCTTGGTAAAGGAATCAAAATGACAATGAACTGCTCAAGCGACAAATCGAACTGCAAGGCAAAGTGCGTCAAGATCGGCCTGTTGGCCGCCATCGGTATCGCCGCACTCGGCTGGGTGGTGATGCTGTTGTGGAACTGGCTGATGCCTGGTTTGTTTGCCAGCGCGCAGGAGGTCGGCTATTTGCAGGCTCTCGGGATTTTGGTGCTGAGCAAAATTCTCTTCGGCGGCTTTGGTGGCGGCTGCCATGGGCGCGGCAAGGCGCATCAGCAGCACTGGGAGAGCATGACGCCGGAAGAGCGGGAACAATTGAAAGGCCAGTTCAAAAGTCGCTGGGGTGGCTGCTGCGGTTCGGACAAGCATGAGGACAGCGCGCCAAACAAGGCGGCGCCTCGTGTCGAGTAAGGGCAGTCTGGCCGAATCAGCCGATCCTTTTTGACTGTTTCGGGGAGTATCGCCGATTGACGGTGGCTGTCAGCGTCGGCGATACTCGCCTTAGGCTCGTTGGGTTCTGTCGCTTTCCGGTGGGCTGGTGAATTTTCCAAACGTCATCAGGGCGAGCCGCCGCAACAATCATGAACACTGCCGCGCTGCCGGGTTTTATCGGCAAATACCGGATTGAAGGCATCCTCGGTGAAGGCTCAATGGGCATCGTGTACCGGGCCTTCGATGCCGGGCTTGATCGTCGGGCAGCCATAAAAACGATTCGCAAGGAGCTTCTCAATGGCCCGGATGGCATCGAGTTGCTTGAGCGCTTCAAGCGTGAAGCCAGCGCAGGCATGCGCCTGTCACACCAGCAT
>CAITJF010000253.1 GCA_903892645.1 uncultured Nitrosomonadales bacterium
AGCAGCGTGTCCTCGGCGATGCCCGCGAGTGCGATGCCGTGATTGGCAAAAATGTGCTGGTCATATTTCAGGTTCTGCCCGAGCTTTTTGTGCTGTACGCTTTCCAGCCAGGGCTTCAACTTGTGCAACGCGTGTTCGCGGTTGAGTTGGTCGGGCGCACCGGGGTAATGGTGCGCCAGCGGCAGGTAGGCGGCGTGGTGCGGCTCTATTGAAAAAGAGATGCCGACCAGTTGTGCGTTCATCGTGTCGAGGCCGGTGGTCTCGGTGTCTATGCAGGTGAGGTCGGCTTGCATGATTCTGGAAAGCCACGCGTCGAGCTGGGAGTCGGTGAGGATGGTTTCGTAGTGGCCAGAGGAGGAAAGTAGATCACCACCCTCTCTCCCCTGCCCCTCTCCCTCGGAGGGGAGAGGGGAGTTATGTGCGCGCTCCTCATTGCCCCCTCTCCCTTGAGGGGAGAGGGTTGGGGAGAGGGTGGGGCCTTGAGCAAGTTCCCTCAGCCATGATTTAAATCCGAACCGCTCCAACAGCGCGCGCAGTTGTTCCGTATTCTGCTGCGGCGCAATTAATTCGTCATAATGTTTGGGCAGCGGCACATCGCACTTCACCGTGACCAGTCTTCTACCCTGCGGCAACCAATCCACTGCGGCGCGCAGATTTTCGCCGACTACGCCGGGAATCTCGTCCGCGTGCGCCATCAGGTTGTCCAGCGTGCCGTACTGCGCCAGCCATTTCACGGCGGTCTTGGGGCCGCATTTCGTCACGCCCGGCACGTTGTCCACCGTATCGCCCACCAGCGTCAAGTAATCCACGATACGTTGCGGCGGCACGCCAAACTTGGCCAGCACGCCCGCCTCGCCCAGTTTTTCCTCGCTCATGGTGTTCACCCACAGCACGTGCTCGTTCACCAGTTGCGTAAGGTCTTTGTCGCCGGTGGAGATGATGCAGCGCGCACCGTCATTGCCGGCCTGCTGCGCCAGCGTGCCGATCACGTCGTCGGCCTCCACGCCGTCCACCATCAGGATGTTCCAGCCAGCGGCGGCGATGGCTTCGTGCAGCGGCGCGATCTGCGCGACAAGGTCTTCCGGCATAGAGGGGCGGTGCGCCTTGTATTCGGGATACCAGTCCTCGCGGAAAGTTTTGCCTTTTGCGTCAAACACGCAGGCGCTATAATCCGCCGGGTAGTCGGCGCGCAATTTGCGCAGCATGTTGAGCACGCCGTAGATCGCCCCGGTCGGCTCGTTCTGAGGGCTGCGCAAATCGGGCAGTGCATGGAAGGCGCGGTAAAGGTAAGATGAGCCGTCAACCAGCAGCAGTGTTTTCATTTTTCGTGTAAGGGTTCATCAAGCATGAGCAACCAGTCCAAATTGCCCTCCTCGCAATTGCCAGAAGTATGGAACTCGAAAGAGGCCTGGCGTGTGTTCGGCATTATGTCAGAATTCGTCTCCGCCACCGAACGGCTGAACGCCATCCAGCCTGCCGTCAGCATCTTCGGCAGCGCGCGCATCCCGCCCGAACATCCCTATTACCAGCTCACCGAACATATCGCGCGGCTGCTGTCGGATGCCGGATTTTCGGTCATCTCCGGCGGCGGGCCGGGCATCATGGAGGCGGCCAACAAGGGCGCGTTCTACGGCAAATCGCCCAGCGTGGGGTTGAACATCCAGTTGCTCCACGAGCAGCGCTCCAACCCCTACCAGAACATCAGCCAGACCTTCCAGCATTTTTTCGCGCGCAAGGTAATGTTCGTGAAATTCGCCACGGCTTATGTGGTGATGCCCGGCGGCTTTGGCACGCTGGACGAACTGATGGAAGCGCTCACCCTGGTACAGACCGGCAAAACGCGGCGCATCCCGATCATTCTGGTGTGCAGCGATTATTGGCGCGGCATGCTGGACTGGTTCCGGCAAACCCTGCTCATCGAAGGCATGATCAACCCTGAAGACATGGACATGATCCAGCTGATCGACGATCCGGAAGCCGTGGTGAACGCCATCTTCAAGCATTATGAGGGGCGCGGTTTCGAGCTTTCGGAAGCGGAGCGCGAACGGCAGTTTTATTTGTAATGTTAGGTGCAATGATTTTGAAATGCCCTGCAACGAATGGGAAATCAGCAACCCGCGCAGACTCTTCGCGCATCGGCTAAAATGCGCCCATGCAAAATTACCGGGGGAATGCGATGCGCCTGATTACCACTTTATTCCTGGGCGGCTTGTGCAGCGCCTCTTTCGCAGGACAGCCGCTACCGCCCGATCTACAGCCGTTGCAACCCCCGCCACCGTTTGATACGAACGCGCAGGATGCCAACCTGGAGCCGCAGGTAACCATCACCAAACAAACCGAACAGACCGTGGAAGAACACCGCGCCGGAGGCAGACTCTACATGATCAAGATCACCCCCAAGGTCGGCAACCCCTACTACCTGGTGGATGATCTTGGCGATGGCAAATTCTCGCGCCAGGAAGGCCTGGACTCCGGTGTGCGCCCCCCGCGCTGGATCATTCACCGGTTCTGAGTCCGGATTATCAGGCAATGGCCGTTTTTACCCGCGTCACCGAAACAGAACTTACGGCATGGCTGAGTGATTATTCGCTCGGCAGCCTGCTTGAGTTACAGGGCATCGCCTCGGGAATTGAGAACACCAACTACTTCGTCACCACCAGCAATGGCCGTTTTGTGCTGACGCTGTTCGAGAAGCTCACTTCCAGCGAACTGCCGTTTTACCTCAACCTGATGTCTCACCTCGCGCGGCACGGGATTCCCTGCCCCAGCCCGGTGGCAGACCGGCATAACCGCTTCCTCGGTGAGCTGAATGACAGGCCTGCCTGCATCGTCAGCCGCCTGTCCGGCAAATCCCTGATCCAGGTGGATGCGGCGCACTGCGCTGCCGTGGGTGCGGTGCTGGGGCAATTGCATTGCGCGGCGCAGAGCTTCGCTGAAACCATGCCCAATGCGCGTGCAACCGCGTGGCGCGCGCGCACCGCACAACAGGTTAAACCCTTCCTGTCACCACAGGATGCGGCACTGCTGGATAGCGAAGTCGCTTTCCATGTACAACACGCGCTGGATACACTGCCGCAGGGCGTGATCCACGCCGACCTGTTCCGCGACAATGTGCTGCTCGATGGCACACGTATTGGCGGTCTGATCGATTTCTATTTTGCCTGCAACGACAGCCTGCTGTATGACGTGGCCATCACCGTAAACGACTGGTGCATGGGTGCGGATGGCATGCTGGATAAGGCGCGCACCCAAGCTCTGCTACGCGCCTACCATGCGGTGCGGCCGCTTCAGCCGGAAGAGCACTCGGCCTGGCCGATTGCCTTGCGTGTGGCAGCGCTGCGTTTCTGGCTGTCGCGCCTGCATGACCTGCACCTGCCACGTGACGGTGAGCTGATACACGCGCACGATCCGGAGCAATTCAAGCGCATCCTGCAACAGCACATTGCGGCAGATGATAGCGCCACTTGGTTATAACGAGGTAAATATGGAAGCACGCAAGGTAAATGCCTCCCATGGCTGGATGTGGATCAAACATGGCTATTGGCTGTTCAGAAAAAACCCGTTGTTATGGATGGCACTGACGGCTATCGGAATAGTCGGACTGCTCGGCATCGCAGTCATCCCTGTAGTCGGTGACCCGCTGGCCACGCTGCTGTTTCCGGTGCTGCTTGCCGGTTTCATGTTCGGCTGCCACGCTTTGGCAAAGGGTGAAGAGCTGGAGCTGGCGCACCTGTTCGCCGGATTTCAGCAACACGCGCAGCAACTTGTTACGCTGGGAGGCGTCAATCTGGTTGGCCAATTGCTGGTACTCGGCGTGATGATGCTCACCGGCGGCGCGACACTGGTGGGCATCCTAATGAGCGGCAAGCCGGTGGACGACCCGGCAATATTGATGCAAGCCATCGCAGGCGCCGGGTTTGCGCTACTGCTGGGCATGACGCTGTTCAGCGTGCTGATGATGGCGATGCAGTTCGCACCCATGCTGGTGATATTCGGCAAAATGCAGCCCATCCCCGCGCTGAAAGCCAGCCTGCGCGCTTTTCTGCGCAACGTGATTCCATTGACGGTATACGCCGTGATGCTGCTGCCCTTCGCAGTCTTGGCTACCCTGCCGATGATGCTGGGCTGGCTGGTTTTGCTGCCGATAGTCATCACTTCGATGTACGCAATTTATCGCGACCTGTTTCCGACACAGGAAGAACCAGTCCCCGCCGTCGAAGGCGAAGCAGTTACGCACGACGACCAGGCACATTCCTGATTTCAATTTTGAACAACTCAAGTCGCTGTCAGCTTCGCATACTCCAGCGCCAGCCACTTCGTTCCCGCCTTCCTGAAATTCACCTGCACACGCACATCCGCTCCGCTGCCTTCGAGGTTCACGATCATCCCTTCACCGAACTTGGTGTGGAATACCGCCTGACCGATACGCCAGCCCGATGAGTCACTGGTGGGCCGCGGCACGGGCGCGGCAACTGGCACATCGCGCTGTGGCGTAAACGATGCGGCATATGGATTGCGTTGCGCCAAACGCGGTGTGATCCAGTGCAGCAACTCATCCGGCAACTCGCGCAGGAAGCTGGACACAAGGCTATAGTTCACCTGCCCGTGCAACATGCGGCTCTGCGCGAAGGTGAGGTACAGCCTGCGCCGCGCACGCGTGATGGCGACATACATCAGGCGGCGCTCTTCATCCAGCCCGCCGTCGGACATCTTGCTGTTCTGGTGCGGGAACAGGCCTTCCTCCAACCCGGTGATGAACACGGCATCGAATTCCAGCCCCTTGGCTGCGTGCACCGTCATCAGGTGCAGCGCATCATCCTGATCGCCTGCCTGATGCTCGCCCGCTTCCAGCGCGGCGTGGGTGAGGAAGGCAGTGAGACTGTCGTCCTCGCTCTCGTGCACGAACATGGTGGCGGCGGTGATCAGTTCGTTGAGGTTATCCAGCCGCTCCTGCGCCTCGCGCCGCTTGGCACCGGTTTCATTCTGGTAGTGCGCAACCAGACCGCTGTGCTGCAATACATGATCCACGATCTCTGGGAGTGGAAGTTCGCGGCACGCACTGCGCAATGACTCGATCAGCCCGACAAATGCCGCAACTTTCCCCCCCGCACGCGCTGCCGCGTCCCATAGCGTCGTATTGTGTATCTTCGCGTTTTCCTGCAACTGCTCGATGCTGCGCGCGCCGATGCCGCGTGTGGGAAAATTGATGATACGCAGCAGCGCATTGTCGTCATCGGTGTTTTGCATCAGGCGCAAGTAAGCCAGCGCGTGCTTGATTTCCTGCCGCTCGAAGAAACGCAGGCCGCCATACACGCGATAAGACAGCCCGGCAGAGACCAGCGCGTGCTCCAGCACCCGCGATTGTGCGTTGGAGCGGTACAGCAGCGCCATCCCGGAAAGCCGCATGCCTTCGCGGTGAAGCTGGCGCACTTCCTCGACGATGAATCTGGCTTCTTCCACATCGGTCGGGGCCTCGTACACGCGCAACGCTTCGCCCTTGTGTTCCGCCGTCCACAAATTTTTGCCGAGACGGCTGCTATTATTTTTAATCAACGCATTGGCGGCATCGAGGATGTTGCCGTGCGAACGGTAGTTCTGTTCCAGCTTGATGACGTTCTGCACATGAAAGTCGCGCGTCAGTTGCTGCATATTGCCGACATTCGCGCCGCGAAATGCGTAAATTGACTGGTCATCATCCCCCACCGCGAACAGCGCAGAAGTCGAAGAGTGCCTTTCACGTTCGCTTCCTCGCCCGCTTGCGGGAGAGGATTGAGGAGAGGGCGTTGCACCAGCCAGTAATTTCAGCCACTGGTATTGCAGCTTGTTGGTGTCCTGAAACTCATCTACCAGAATGTGACGAAAACGTTCCTGATAGTGCTCACGCAGCGCGACATTGCGCGACAACAGCTCATAGCAACGCAACAACAACTCGGAAAAATCCACCACGCCTTCGCGCTGGCACTGCGCATCGTATTCGGCAAATATTTCCACCTTGCGCCGCGTGTACGGATCGAAGGCCTCCACCTCCGACGCGCGCAGCCCCTCTTCCTTATTGCCGCTGATAAAAAACTGTACTTCACGAGGAGGGTACTTTTCATCATCCACATTCATCGTCTTCATCAAGCGCTTGATGGCGGAAAGCTGATCGGCGCTGTCCAGAATCTGGAAAGTCTGCGGCAGGTTCGCCTCGCGATGATGCGCGCGCAACATGCGGTTGCACAGTCCGTGAAATGTGCCGATCCACAACCCGCGCGTATTAATGGGAAGCATCGCCGACAGGCGTGTGAGCATTTCTTTCGCCGCCTTGTTGGTAAACGTCACCGCCAGAATGCTTTGCGGGCTGGCCTGCCCAGTGCTGATCAGCCAGGCGATGCGCGTGGTGAGTACGCGCGTCTTGCCGCTGCCCGCCCCGGCGAGGATCAGCGCAGATTGCTCGGGCAGGGTGACGGCGGCGCGTTGCTCGGGATTAAGGCCGGAAAGCAGGGTTGGATTCATGGTGGAATTATGCCACACGGGGCGTGTGTTCTTTTGTTGAGCACCGATTGCAGGAAAACGGGCGCCGAAGTGCCCGTGTTCTTCGAGAAGCTTGCGCCCCCAGCATCAATAGTGGGGTGTCGGAACCGATAGCGACATCAGGAACGATGGCGTGAGGGCAGCTTACCGATCCACCGTGTCTTTCCGCTCCTTGCGGCGGCTATCCAGCCACCATGCAAGCAGCGGGAACATCAAAATGCCACCAGGCATAAGCAGTGGGATCAAATAGGGACTCAAGCTGGATAGGGCGCGCAAGTCGCGCAGCAATATCGCGCGTTCTTTTTTACTCCATTGCTCGCCATTGCGATGTTTCATCAGAATAGGGATCAAGCCACGCACTTGGGAAAGCTCATTGCGGATAAGCAGGCGATGCCTTTCCTGCATCAAGCGCGCACTTGCCCATCCACGCTGCAATGGGGAAACGATTTTCCTGCGGGGTAGCTGTGTCATTCGCCTTGAGATTAATTATCGGGTTGATTGTTTAGCGGGATGTTGAAAACTACGGATGAAACAACTAGCCATCTGACTAAGTTGGCAAACTACGCCAACCAACTCATTGGCTATGCGAGGCGATGATGCTGCGTTTTTCAACACCCTGTTAGCATCCTAACAGAAAGTTGCTTATATCAGGCTGGCGGGGGTTTGCCGTTTCCAGCTCTTGTATGAAATTAAAAAACTTCCTGGGTTATTCCGCCGACTACTGGATTTGCCCGGGTTGCCCTCTCTGCGCTGTGTGTCATCATACTGGTGTGTTATTCTTCTCGCCGTTGATTTCGTGCATTTCCCGATGAAGTTTTTATTGCTTGCGTTGCTGTTGCTTCCCACTCTTGCGGTAGCGGGTCAGGCTGCACCAATACCGCCCGAAGGGCGAGCGTCTGATGAAACCTCTAGCCATTCCACTAGATTGCCAAAAGACGGCAACCAAGTGACTGGTTATGTCGGTGTACCACTTGCGGGTGATGCGGATTTTCTTGCCGCGCGCGATGCATTTCGCATCGGTGATGCCGTGCGGCTTGACCGCATCGCCGCACGCCTCAAGAATTCCCCGCTGGAACCCTACCTCGCCTATTACCAGTTGCGCATGCGCCTGGAAACGGCGGATGCCGCCACCATTCAGGTCTTTCTTGCGCGCCCCGACGAAACCCCGGTGATTGACCGCATGCGCGCGGAATGGCTGAAACTGCTCGGCAAAAAACAGCAGTGGGACGCCTTCGCGGCGGAGTATCCGCACCTGTTGAGCGAGGATACGGAACTGGCATGTTATGCGCTGCAAATGCGCCGCCTCCTGCATGAAGACGAGGTGCTGCATGAAGCGCGCAACCTGTGGTTGTCCGGCGGCAAGGAGTTTCCGGAAAGCTGCGCACCGTTGTTCGATGCGGCGCTCGCCGCCGGTATCATCAATGAGGCCGATGTATGGCTGCGCGTGCGCATGGCGCTGGAGGCAGGCAGCGTGTCGCTGGCCCGCCAGCTATCCGGGAAACTGCCTGCGCAGCGCGCGTTTCCTGCGGCCTCACTGTCCAGCGTGGTCGCCGACCCGGAGCGTTATCTCAGCAAAGCCAAACTGGAAAACGCCTCCGAAGCACAGCGTATGGTGGCGCTGTTCGCGCTGCAACGCCTTGCCAAGCAGTTGCCGCAACTGGCCTATACGCGGTGGGGAAAAATTGCCGCGTATTTCAATGCCGATGAACAGCATTATTTTTACGCCTGGTTGGGCTACGAGGCGGCACGTGCGCTGGATGCACGCGCGCTGGAGTGGTTCAGGGCGGCAGGCGATGCGCCGCTCACGGAACAACAGCTGGCTTGGCGTACCCGTGCCGCGTTGCGCGCGCAGGATTGGCAGGAGGTGCTGGCAAGCGTGGGCAGAATGCCGCCGCAACAGCAGCGCGAAGGCACGTGGCGCTACTGGCGTGCGCGTGCGCTGAAGGCGCTGGGACAACCCGGTGAGGCAGAAGGAATATTTTTTATGTTGAGCAGGGAATATAATTTCTACGGCCAGCTTGGCGCAGAGGAGCTCGGCGTAGCCTCTGCGCCAAACATAATGCCGGCTGGCTATCAGCCGGGCAAGCAGGAATTGAGCGCCATGTTGGCGCAGCCAGCCGTTCAGCGCACACTGGCGTTGTATCGCATGGATTTGCGCACCGATGCGGCGAAGGAGTGGGCGTGGGCAGTGCGTAAATTTGATGACAAACAACTGCTGATCGCATCTGAAATTGCACGCCGCAACGAAATGTACGACCATGCCATCAACACTGCCAACCGTACGGTGCAGTTGCATGATTTCAGCCTGCGCTACCTCGCGCCCTACCGGGAAGCTTTGCGCGGCCACATACACCAGCACGGGCTGGAGGAGGCTTGGGTGTACGGGCTGATGCGCCAGGAAAGCCGTTTCGTAACGCTGGCAAAATCGAATACCGGTGCGAGCGGGTTGATGCAGATCATGCCTGCAACCGCGCGTTGGTTGGCGCACAAGCTGGGTATGAAAAACTATCGTCATCCGCTGGTTCGCCAGACAGAAACCAATTTAACCTTGGGCACGTATTACATGAAGACGGTGCTGGCATCGTTCGATAATAGCCCGGTGTTGGCCTCCGCCGCCTACAACGCCGGGCCTTCGCGCGCGCGCCAGTGGCGCGGCGACACGCCGCTGGAAGGGGCGATCTATGCCGAGACCATCCCCTTTGACGAGACGCGCGATTACGTCAAGAAGGTGATGAGCAACACCGTGTATTACGCCCAGCTATTCGGCCAGCCGCCGCGCACTCTCAAGCAGCGCCTGGGCATAATTGCGGCGAAGGACGCGACCAACCAGCAACCGATACCGGATGAAAAATAATGTAATGAAGAATAGCGGCCTGAAAATTTATTGTGTGGGCGGCGCCGTGCGCGACCGGCTGCTCGGCCTGCCGGTGCAGGATCACGACTGGGTGGTGGTCGGCGGCACGCCGGAAGACATGGTGGCGCGCGGCTACCAGCCGGTGGGCAAGGATTTCCCGGTGTTCCTGCACCCCGAGACGCACGAGGAATACGCGCTGGCGCGCACCGAGCGCAAGACCGCGCCGGGCTACAAGGGCTTCGTCATCCATGCCGCACCGGACGTGACGCTGGAGCAGGACTTGCTGCGGCGCGACTTCACCGTCAACGCTATCGCCGAGGATGCGGACGGCAGGCTGATCGACCCTTACGGCGGCGAGGCCGACTTGCGCGCGGGCATCTTGCGCCATGTCAGCCCGGCATTCAGCGAAGACCCGGTACGCATTCTGCGCGCCGCACGCTTCGTCGCGCGCTTTGGATTCACCATCGCGCCGGAGACTCTGGAACTAATGCGTTCGATGGTAAACCACGGTGAAGTGGATGCGCTGGTGCCGGAGCGCGTGTGGCAGGAGTTGGCGCGCGGCCTGATGGAAAAAACGCCATCGCATTTCTTTACCACGCTGCGCGAGTGCGGTGCGCTGGCGAGAATCCTGCCGGAAGTAGATGCGCTGTTCGGCGTGCCGCAACCGGAAAAACACCATCCGGAAATCGACTGCGGCATCCATACCATGCTGGTGCTGGACGATACGGCACACCATGACTATGTGCTGGAAGTACGCTTTGCCGCACTCACGCACGACCTGGGCAAAGGCAATACGCCAAAAGACATTTTGCCGCACCACAGCGGCCACGAGGCACGCGGTGTGGAGCTATTGCATGTGCTGTGCGAGCACCTGCGCGTGCCGGGCGAATGCCGCGACCTTGGCTTGCTGGCGGCGCGCTATCACGGCGACGTGCACCGCGCCCGCGAGCTGCGCCCCGACACCATCGTGCGCCTGCTGCAAAGCTGCGATGCATGGCGCAGGCCACAGCGCTTTGTGCACTTGTTGCAAGTGTGTGCCTGCGACGCGCACGGGCGCACCGGCCATAAAAACGATGTCTACCCGCAGGCGGATTACCTGCTGCGCGCCCTGCAAGCGGCGCAAGCGGTGAATGCCGGGGAAATTGCGCAGCAGTGCGAGGATAAAAATCTGATCGCCGAGCGGGTGAGATTGGCGCGTGTGGCGGCGGTGGAACAAGTCAGCAAGTGTTGAGCTTAACTCCTGCATGGAGCAGCTTTTCTAGCCAGTATTTTAATTTTCCCTCATAGTGCATTGTGGCATGGGCAGGGCTGGTTGAAGGCAACCGATAAAATTCCAATAGTGGCAGCGCTTGCTTGGCCTGCACGAACTTCCTGAAGCATTGCTCGGCCTTGCTGCCATTGAAGAATACCTGCGTGATATGAGGATGCTGCGCGAAGAATAACGCGAAGTCGTTTGCGGATTCTTTTCTGATATGTGAATCTAGACTGGTTTTGCGCTCGCAGGAGGCAAGCGTATCCCATAATGCGATGCCGGAAAACTTCAGCGCATCCAGTCTTTCTTCATAGGGAAGATTAGGGTGTGCGCCAACCAGTTCACCCATGATTCTCCAGAAGGTATTCGCCGGATGAGCGTAATACTGGTTTTGCTCCAGCGACTTTTTTCCGGGCATGCTGCCCAGAATCAGCACTCTTGCATCAGCGTTGCTTACCGGCGCGAAACTGTGGATGTGCGGCATTCTATGATCGGGAAACCATGTGGATTACAACAGGCGCGACTTATCGCCTGAAATGAAGCCGCGTAGCGGCTCCTCGATACCCTTACCCAGCGCGATCACCTTAAACAGCTCGCCCATCTCCGCCGGGCTGGTGAGTTTTTGCAGTTGCGCGGAAAGCGGCAGGTAGTCGCGCAGGTTTTCCGGCGCGGTGTCTTGCAGCAATTCGGTGATGCCACAGTTGATCAAAAAATATGCCTGCGTGGTGTAACCGAGCAGGTGCGCGCCGCTGTCTATAGCGCTTTCTGCGACAGCGGTGAAATCCACATGTGCGGTGATGTCCTGCAAGCCGGGCAGAAAGAACGGGTCATCGTGCGCATGGTGGCGGTAGTGGCACATCAACGTGCCCTGTGAGCGTTGCGCATGGTAATACTCGCCCGTGCCGAAGCCGTAATCAATAAACAGCAGCACACCCTTGCTCAGGCGCTCGCACAGGCTGCCGATCAACCCGCGCGTAGCGAGTGAAATTTCGCTCAGGTAGCCATCCGGCACACTGGCTTGCTGCGCCGCTTGCAGCAATGCCGTGTTTTCAATCAGGCGCTCCTGCCATACGAAATTATTATTCTCGCTCGCCACACCGCGTTCAAATAAAACTTGCCCCCTCACCCCTTCGGGGAGAGGGGTAGGGGAGAGGGGGCGCGCGGTGGAGTGTCTTCCCTCTCCCCCAGCCCCTCTCCCGCTGGCGGGAGAGGGGAGTGCGGTTGCTGCGCGCCAGTGCACCAGATGCACCGGTAGCGCATCCAGCACCTCGTTGGCGATGAGCGCGCCGGAGATATTTTCCGGCAGTGCATCCAGCCAATGCACGCGGTCAACCAGATGCGAAAAACGCTCCCGCAGCAGCGCTTGCTGTCGCTCACGCAGATCGGCGCTTACCTCAAGAATGGCATAGCTCTGCGGCAAGCAATCCAGCCGCTCCAGTTCGCCCAGCACATCTGCGGCCAGCTTGCCGCTGCCCGCGCCGAGCTCGATGATATGCGGCGCGCTTTGCGCCATGACCTCGGCAATTTGCCGCGCCAGCGTGCGGCCGAACAGCGGGGAGATTTCCGGTGCGGTGACGAAATCCCCCGCAGCGCCGAATTTGCGCGCCCCCGCGCTGTAGTAGCCCAGCCCCGGCGCATACAGCGCCAGCTCCATGAAGCGCGAAAACGGAATCCAGCCGCCCTGTGCCGCAATGTCCTGATGGATAAAATCGCGCAGCCGGTTGCTGTGCACCTGTGCTTCAGAAGTTGGGGTGGGCAGGGTTGCAGTCATGGTCAGGTATAATTCGCGGAATGTGCAAGTTTAGCAGGTTGGTCAATAACGTAGCGAGGGGGTAGGGTGCAAGGCAAAGTCGTATTGGTGACGGGTGGGGCTAAGCGCGTGGGCGCTGCGATCTGCCGCCGGCTGCATGCGGCGGGCGCTTCCATCGCGCTGCATTACCGTTCCTCGGTGCAGGAGGCAACGGCCTTGCAGGCCGAGTTGCAGGCCATGCGCCCCGATTCCGTGCTGAGCGTGCAGGCTGACCTGCTCGATCCCGATGCGATTCTCCGGCTGATGCATGACACGGTGCAGCACTTCGGACGGCTGGATGCGCTGGTCAACAATGCCTCCAGTTTTTTTGC
>CAITJF010000254.1 GCA_903892645.1 uncultured Nitrosomonadales bacterium
AACACCTTTATGCCGAGCTAAAAGCTCAGGGGCACGATGCTCACAAATTCCACCGCACGATACATCGCCCGTGGGGCACCTACACCGTCCTTGAAGAAGGCAGCCGCTTCAAAATCAAGCGCATCGTCGTTAAACCCGGCGCCAGCCTCAGCCTGCAAATGCACCACCACCGCAGCGAACACTGGATCGTGGTGAGCGGCATGGCCAAGGTCGTCAACGGCGACAATGAACTCTTTGTCAGAACCAACGAATCCACCTACATCCCCGCTGGCCACAAACACCGCCTGGACAACCCCGGCGTTCTCGATCTGGTAATGATCGAAGTACAGAGCGGCGAATATCTGGGCGAAGACGACATCACGCGGTTTGATGACATCTACGGTCGGGTAACAACAGTCGCCTGATGCAACTCCCCGCTAAAATAAGCCATTGAACGGAACTCATCCATTGAATACCCCGCTTGCACTTGAATCCCCCGGAGGGCCAACTCCCTTTGTGCAAAAGATGCTGTCCCGGCTTCGCCGCCTTAATCGCATCTTCATGTTCACCGTACTGGTGCCCACGCTGCTGGCTACCGTCTATTACGGCCTCATCGCCACCGACGTCTACATCTCCGAATCGCACTTCGTGGTGCGCAGCCCGCAGAAACAATCGCAATCTGGCATCCTTGGAACCATTTTGCAAGGTACAGGTATCTCTGGCAGCTCTCAGGACGGCGCCTACCCCCTGCAAGACTTCATGCTCTCGCGTGATGCCCTACAAGAGCTGGATAAAGAACTCGACTTGCGTAAAGCCTTCAAAAAAACCGGTGCAGACGCCCTCATGCATTTTCCCGGCCCGGATTTTGATAACAGCTTTGAAGCCCTCTACCGCTACTACCAAAAGCGTGTGAAGGTTGAGTTTGACCCCGTCTCCAACATCATGGCACTCAAGGTCAATGCTTTCTCGGCGGAAGACGCTGTGGGCATCAACAACCGCCTACTCGGCATGGGGGAGCAACTGATCAACCGGCTAAACAATCGTGCGCAGCAAGACTCCATCGGCTTCGCCGCTGCCGAAGTGCGTATTGCAGAGAATAAAGCTCGCGAAGCCACCCTTGCTGTTTCCGGCTTCCGCACCAAGCAATCGGTGGTTGACCCAGAGCGACAATCCGCCCTCCAGTTGCAAGGCGTATCCAAACTCCAAGACGAACTGATCGGCACAAGAACACAACTATCCCAGCTCCAGACATTCACCCCGGACAACCCCCAGATCCCGGCATTGCGCAACCGCGCAGTAAGCCTGCAAGGCCAGATCGACGCAGAAATTTTCAAAGTTACTGGCAGTGGAAATTCGCTAACCAACAAGGCGGCCAGTTATGATCGACTCGCTTTGGACAGAGCCTTTGCCGAAAAGCAACTCGCCTCAGCGCTAGCCTCTTTGGAGATCGCCCGCAACGAAGCGCAACGCAAACAACTCTATCTCGAGCGCCTGG
Organism: uncultured Nitrosomonadales bacterium; assembly: GCA_903892645.1. Classification (GTDB taxonomy): domain Bacteria; phylum Pseudomonadota; class Gammaproteobacteria; order Burkholderiales; family Gallionellaceae; genus CAITJF01. The sequence goes on from CAITJF010000254.1 coordinate 1,475, forward strand.
TCCAGCCCAACAAGCCGGACGTCGCCATCGAGCCGCGTCGGTTGCGTAATGTGCTAGCTGTGTTTGTGCTCGGGCTGCTGTCTTGGGGCATTATCAGCCTGCTGGCGGCCAGCGTTCGCGAACACTTCGACTAATGCGCCTGACTCATCCTCCTAGCGACACGTCCTTCGCCCGGTCGCTGCGCATTCAACTACGCGTAATCGGCGCGCTGTTGATGCGCGAGATTGTTACCCGCTATGGACGCGACAACCTTGGATTTCTCTGGGTGTTTGTCGAGCCGATGTTGTTCACTCTGGGCGTTACCGCCCTGTGGACTGCTGCGGGGGCGAACCACGGCTCAAGCCTTCCGATTGTCGCATTCGCACTGACCGGGTATTCCTCCGTGCTCCTCTGGCGAAACATGCCAGGTCGCTGCGCGATGGCTATTCCGCCAAACATGGGGCTGCTTTATCACCACAACGTTCGCGTCATGGACCTCTTTATCACCCGTATATTGCTTGAGTTTGCAGGGGCGACTGTTTCCTTTGCCGTCCTTTCGGCCTTGTTTATAACGATTGGGTGGATGGAAGCTCCTGTCGACACCTTGGAAGTGTTTTTCGCATGGTTGCTGCTTGCCTGGTTTGGGGCATCGCTGGCGATGATCATTGGTGCTTTGACCGCTTATAGCGAAATGGCTGAACGCCTTTGGCACCCGACCGCCTATCTACTCTTTCCTCTGTCCGGTGCTGCGTTCATGGTCGAATGGATGCCGCGACAATTTCAGGAACTCCTGCTCTACCTCCCGATGGTTAACGGTGTTGAACTATTACGTAATGGGTACTTTGGCACAGCGGTGCGTACCCATTTCGACATTCCCTATACGGTCAGCGTCTGCCTGGTGATGACATTGATCGCGCTTGCACTGGTCAGGGATGCCAGCAGTCGAGTAGAAATCGAATGATCCAGCTCGAAAACGTTTCAAAGTCCTACTCAACCCGGCAGGGGCCGCGAATGATACTGGACGGCATAAACCTACAGGTCGCGAAGGGCCAGAAGATTGGCATTCTCGGACGAAACGGTTCCGGAAAATCAACGCTAATCCGCCTCATCAGCGGTGCAGAATTGCCGACGTCTGGTAAGGTGCGGCGCGGCATCAGCGTGTCCTGGCCGCTCGCCTTTGGCGGTGCTTTCCAAGCATATCTGACCGGCTTGGACAACCTGCGTTTTGTTTGCCGCATATACGACGTGGATTATCATAGTGTCGTCTCCTTCGTTGAGGAGTTCACCGAGCTTGGCCTATATTTGCGTGAACCGGTGCTGCACTACTCCTCGGGCATGAGGGCACGCCTGGCATTTGCCATTTCGATGGCCATCGAATTCGATTGCTTCCTGATCGACGAAGTCATCGCTGTCGGCGACAGTCGCTTTCACGAAAAATGCCACACCGAGTTATTTGAAAAGCGCAAAGACAGGGCACTGATCCTTGTTTCACACGACCCGAACGTGATCAGCGCACAATGCGACAGCGCATGTGTGCTCAGCAACGGCAAGCTGCATTCTTTCGATCATGTAGATGAGGCGTACGCGTTTTACCTAGCCAGCGACCTGTGATGGTTCCCTGAAAGATGAGAATTATTTTTCACAAGCCGTTATTGGTCATAAAGCGATGGTTGTTACTTGCTTGGCTAAACACCTTTCAGATATTTCTTAGCGAACGAGTTGCACGATCCACGCTTTTCCGCTTGGCGACAGGCAATAGCAGTGCCCCGGCTAGCCGAAATCAGCTGCTTGTAGATGTTTCTGTCATCGTCAAGAGCGATGCACGGACGGGTATCCAGCGAGTCGTTAGAGCGCTGTTGCTCCAGTTGTTGAAAAATCCGCCCCTTGGCTATGACGTCATCCCTGTCCATGAAAGCCGATGGCACGGATACCAGTATGCATGGGTATTTCATGCCCAGCTTGCTGGGTATGTTGATACGCACAAGCCTAGGCATAAGCTTCGCATCAAGAGTGGTGATGTCTTTCTTGGGTTGGATTTGTCCACCCATAGCCTGATCCGTAGTTACCGCCAGCTCAACCGATGGAAGATGGCGGGAGTGAAATTTTACTTCGTGGTGCACGACTTGCTCCCGGCATTGCATCCAGAGTGGTTTAGTGAAAAATCCGTAAAAGCGTACCTTGGTTGGATTCGCAACGTTGCTATTTATGCAGACGGCGCGTCTTGCGTCTCTAAGGCCGTATGCGATGACCTTCAGAACTGGCTAGATGCCCGCCTTGGCGTACAAAGGCAGACTGTGTCATTGGGGTGGTTTCACCTTGGCGGGGACATTCAGTCGAGTGTACCGAGTGAGGGGAAATCGGCTGGGTTTGATGAATTGATAGCGCGTCTAAGCGCCCGCCCGTCAATCTTGATGACGGGGACGATTGAGCCGCGCAAAGGGCATGCTCAAACCTTAGCGGCATTTGAAGCGCTTTGGAAAAAAGGCCGGGATGTCAATCTGGTGATTGTCGGAAAAGCCGGCTGGAGGGTTGATACCCTTATCCAAAGACTTCGCAACCACCCAGAATTTGGTAGCCGATTGATATGGCTGGAAGACGCGACAGACGAAATGTTGTGTTTAGTTTACAGCACGGTTGCCGGCCTGCTGATGGCATCAGAGGGCGAAGGGTTTGGATTGCCGATTGTTGAGGCTGCTCAATATGAAAAACCAATACTTGCACGGAACCTGCCAGTGTTTCAGGAAATAGCTGGTGAGCATGCTTGCTACTTTTCGGGCACTACTCCTGAGGTCATGAGCGCTGAAATAGGAACGTGGCTTGATCTCATTGAAGAGGGCAATGCCGTTACGTCTTCGGGGATCAAGATGCTGACATGGGAAGATAGCGCTCGAAAGTTGCTAGATAATCTGAACTTGGCTTTGAACAACGGGCAATCAAGAGACTTACCGATAGAAGAGGGAGTGCCTTGTCCTCGATAGTTAGTGGTGTGCTTATCCGGTTGTCACCCAAACCCACTGGATGTAGTGGGACGTCGGCGAATATATGGGTGGCCGGCGAGCCTTGTGGCACGAGCCGCTGCGGCCATACGGGCCTGGAAGTCTTCTCATGACTGGTCCTCGCGGCATACTGCCGGTAGTATGCTTTGGCGCTAACCGGATAAGCACGCTTAGGACTAAGGGAGTAAGAAGTTACTGAAATACCAGAGCTATTAAATCATAAATGGTACGTTTGCAGTTTCCGTCTCCCTAAGCGGGGGCTACCTCTTTCGATCAATCTCCAACACCGAATACACGCACCTTCTCCCTCTCAGTACATAACCATGAAAATGCGTATAACGCGGAAGAATCTCCGCCCGCTCGCCAACGTTGAGCCCTACTCGACACCTGCCTACCAATGGGCTGCGCTTTCAGATAATCCGCAATTCTTGATTGAGATTAGGCCAGAGTTTGCCTCGAAAAGAGCGTTGTTTTACGGCCAAATCAAACATGACGGAGAGACAAATACGTCGCTTACCGTCTACTTCAATACGGGAAATGGCTATAGCAATGATCACGCGGTTTGCATTACCCCCAATCAGAAGGGGATGCTATCATGCATCGTTGATCTGCCTGCCAAATTAGTTGCTTTGCGCATCGACCCTATCGCCTGCACGGGCAGATTTTCACTAAAACTATCTGTTTACGCCACCGATCAAAGAAATGCCGAGAACCTATCGGTTGGTTTTGATACGCTGCGAATCCTGCAGGCTTTCTATCAAATAGGGTATTCCCTTAAAGCAGCGGCAGAAAATTTAGTGGCAAGTTTTCTACAAGATCCCTCCATTTCTTTAATGCCTGAGATTTATCAGTCACGGGAGGGGGGGAGTAATCGTCGCAGGTTCTTAAAGCGCTGGCTGGCGCGCCGAAAAATGAGCCCATCTCGGCACGCAGATAATCGAAAAATATCCAGAACATGGCGCGATAGCCAAAAAATATCCGTGCTTATGTACACCGATACAGCCCAGGTAACCAAATTATGTAAATCAATTGATTCTGTAAGAGCACAAGATTACGAGAACTGGGAAGTCTGCATTGTGACGAAATTCCCATTAGAGCCCAGCGACTTAGATCGCCTTAAAGCTTATGAGCGAGATGATAAGCGCGTAAAAATATATTATTCGCAAAAAGTCGTAGGTGCGGCTGCCGCATTGAATAGATCACTTGGTACGGCCGCTGGAGAATACGTAACCACTCTCAACTGTGGCGATTTGTTGGCACCTCACGCGCTTTACCGACTTGCTGAATGCATTCAGTCGACCCATCCGGATATGATCTATACGGACGAAGCTTTGGTAGAGGAGGCCTCTGGCAACCCCGTTGATTTTGTATTTCGACCCGCCTTCTCCTTGGAGCTTTTGCGCTCAACTCCTTACATTCATCACATAATTGCATTTAGATCCGGCTTGCTACGCGAGGTAGGTGGGTATAACGAAAATTTGGTTGAAGCGCTGCATTATGACTTGGTTCTTCGTGCGGCAGAGCATGCCAAGGTGGTTACTCATATCCCCGAGATACTGTACTTCCAAACTGTAACTCACGAGTTTGGCCGGCAAAATATGAAGGTGGAGCAGATTGATGCGTCCAAGGCGGTCTTGGCTGCACACCTTGAGCGCTGTAATCTACCCGTCAAAATTGAGGGCGGCGCTAACAGTAATGTTTTCAATATCGAATATTTATTTACCCGTGAACTGCGTGTGGCGATTGTGATCCCGACAAAAAACCACGGGGAACTCGTACGTGTGTGCGTAGAAAGCATTGAGCGAACTGTGGAGAAAGTGGTATATGACATTATTGTTATCGACCACGAATCGGATGATCCTGCCACGCTCGATTACTTTTTAGAGTTGGAAAATAAGCATACCGTTTTACGTTACAAAGGACTGTTCAATTTTTCAACTATTAATAATTGGGCCATTCGCCAATTAGAACCTCAATACACACACTATTTGTTATGCAATAACGATATTGAGGCGATAACGCCAGGCTGGTTAGAAAAGATGTTGGAATTGGGCCAGCAAGAGGATGTAGGTATTGTGGGAGCCAAGTTGTACTTTGCCGGGGGCCAGACAATTCAACACGCTGGAGTTTGCATAGGCTTACTCTCGACTGTTGAGCATTTTGGAAAGTTTATTCCGAGAAAATTACCCAATACGGAACATACTTCCCCAGGTTACTTAGGAAGTTTGATAACAAACAGAGAGGTGTCGGCAGTGACCGGCGCTTGCTTGCTGATCAGGCGAGATGTCTTTGATGAAATTGAGGGAATGGACGAATTATTCGCGGTCGGATATGGCGACGTTGATTTGTGCCTCAGAGCTCGGGTTGCCGGATATCGCGTCTTATTCTGCCCACATGCTGAACTAATCCATCACGAATCATACACTCGGGGGAAAACCTTCTCAGGAGATCCTCATCCGGAGGATACAGAGATATTTGTGAAACGATGGCACTCTTACATTGCCGAAGGGGATCCTTTCTACAATCCGAATCTAACTCTGACATCTCCACGATGGGAGGTAGCTTTTAGGAATGAGCGCAGATCACTAGCGCCACGCACAATCGTGAACAAACGGTCTTGAGTTAATGGGATGCGTCGCAACGGGCGATCAGCGGCGATTCAAGAAAAAATCACGACTTCGCATGAACTCGACACAATATCCGTAAGGCTGTTGGAAAAATCTACATACCTCTTCGTCAGCAACAGCGATCTCTAGGTTCCCTCACGGGACATACCTAGAGCTGTAGGACTTTTCCAGACCAGAAATCAGATCCGTTGCAGCACGCCACTCCATTGCAGCCAACTTGGCAACATCCATCAGCTTTCGTGGCGCCCCATCCGGCTTCGTCGCATCAAAAACGATCTCGCCCGCAAAACCCACCACTTGCTGCACCGTCTCGGCCAATTCCCTGATCGTTACATCTTCACCGACACCGACGTTGACCAGCGGCGGTTCGAACTTCCCGGACTTTGACTCATCACTGCCGAGCAGGCTGTCGTACTTCTCGTCCGGCAAGTTCATCAGGAAGACACAGGCATCGGCCATATCTTCGCTGTAGAGGAATTCCCGCTTCGGCGTGCCGGTTCCCCAGACCACCACTTCCTTGGCGTTGGCCTGCTTGGCCTCATGGAACTTGCGGATCAGTGCCGGAATGACGTGGCTGTTGTTGAGGTCGTAGTTGTCGCCGGGGCCATAGAGATTGGTCGGCATCACCGCAAGGTACTTGGTGCCGTATTGCCGGTTGTAGCTCCAGCACATTTCAATGCCGGCGATCTTGGCCAGGGCGTAGGGGCGATTGGTCGGTTCGAGCGGGCCGGTGAGAAGGTACTCTTCCTTCATCGGTTGCGG
>CAITJF010000255.1 GCA_903892645.1 uncultured Nitrosomonadales bacterium
AGTGCAACGGCAATTCGCCGTTGAAGAATTCATCCAGCGCGTCCAGCAGTTTGAGTTTGTTATGCAGTGACAGCTCGATGTTGATGCGCTCTATGCCGTCGCAGTAATCACCCATGCGCGGCAGTGGAATCACCACGTCTTCGTTCACCTTGAACGCATTGGTATGCTTGGCGATGGCGGCAGTGCGCGCGCGGTCCAGCCAGAACTTCTTGCGCGCCTCGGCGGATACCGCGATAAAGCCCTCGCCGTGGCGCAGGTTGGCCAGTCGCACGATTTCCGAGGCGGCTTGCGCCACGGCGTTTTCGTCATCGCCCACCACGTCGGCGAGCAGTACCATCTTGGGCCGCGTGCCACGTCTGGCTTTGGTGGCATAGCCCACTGCCTTGAGATAACGCTCATCCAGGTGTTCCAGCCCGGCCAGCAACACGGGTTGGCGGCTGTTGAAATAAGAGGTGATTTCGATGATGGCGGGCACCGCCTCGCGCACTTGGCCGAAAAATTCCAGGCATACCGTGCGCGTATGTTTATGCGCGCGGTGCAGGATGAAGCGCGCCGAAGTAATGATGCCGTCGCAGCCTTCCTTCTGGATGCCCGGCAGGCCGGACAGGAACTTGTCGGTCACGTCCTTGCCCAGGCCGGTCTTGCGGAACTTGCCGCCGGGTATTTCCAGTATTTCCGGCTCGCCGTGCGGCATCTTGCCGTCGAGTTCAAAGCGGCTGATGCGGAAGCGCGCCACTTCCGTATCATGAATCTTGCCGAGGTTGTGATCCAGCCGCTCCACCGTCATCCACAAGCCATCCGGTGTAACCATGCGCCATGACGCCAGGTTGTCCAGTGCGGTGCCCCACAGCACGGCTTTTTTGCCGCCCGCATTCATCGAAACATTGCCGCCGATGCACGAGGCATCCGCCGAGGTCGGGTCCACCGCGAACACCAGTCCGTTGGTTTCCGCCGCTTCCATCACCCGGCGCGTCACCACGCCCGCGCCGCAATGGATGGTGGCATAGGACTCGTGCAAACCGGGCAGGACAAGACGCTCTATATCGGCGAGTACATCCAGTTTTTCGGTATTGATCACCGCAGAAATTTTATCCAGCGGTACCGCGCCGCCGGTATAGCCGGTGCCGCCGCCGCGCGGAATGATGGTCAGTTTGAGTTCGATGCAGGCACGCACCAGCGGCGCGATTTCTTCCTCGGTGTCCGGGGTGAGCACTACAAATGGATATTCCACGCGCCAATCTGTGGCATCGGTCACATGCGAGACGCGCGCCAGCCCATCGAACTGGATGTTGTCGCGGCGCGTGATACGGCTTAATACGCGCAGTATGCGTCGGCGCAGCCGCAAGGTATGCTCGAAGTCGGCAGAAAACTCGTTGACCGCATGATGCGCCAGTTCCAACAGGCGTCTTACCCCCTCGTTTTCCTGGCGGCGTTGCTCAATGGCATGTAGGCGATGGCGCAATGCCCCGACCAGCGCCCCGCGCCGCTTGCGGTTGCCGAGCAGGTCATCCTGCAAATACGGGTTGCGCAATATCACCCAGATGTCGCCCAGCACTTCATACAACATACGCGCGGAACGTCCGGTGCGGCGCTCCCCGCGCAGGTTGTTGACGATGTCCCACCCCTCGTGGCCCAGAATGCGGATGGTAATCTCGCGATCGGAGAACGAGGTGTAGTTGTAAGGGATTTCACGCAAACGTGCGGTCATCTGGATTTTGGATTTCGCTGCAAAGGACATATTTTACCGCATCGTACGCACCCGCTCGACCCCAAATGAAGTGGTGGCAAAATGTTAAGCTATGTCGGGTGAATAACCAGACCAAGCCAGGTAAACAAGCCAGAGAAGCATCGGCCCGCGTGTTCTTTGCGCTGTGGCCGGATGACGCGGAGCGCGCCGCCCTTGCCGCATGGCAACCGGCGTTGCACAAACTTTGTGGGGGGCGCAGCATGCGCGCCGATACCTTGCACGCCACGCTGGTATTCCTCGGCAACGTGGTGTTGCACCGGCTGGAAGCCTTGCAACTGGCGGCGCAGGAGGTGGAGGGAGCATCCTTTGATCTGGCCTTTGACGTGGCCCACTACTGGGGACACAACCACATTGTGTTTGCCGCCCCCCGTATCGTGCCACCGCAATTGGCGCAGCTGGTGCAGGCATTGGAACAGCGTTTGGGCAAACACCGCTTTCATTTTGATCAGCGCCCATACAAGCCGCACATTACCTTGCTGCGCCATGTGCTGTGGAGCGACGCACCCCTGCCTGAAATGCAAAGGGTGGTATGGCGGATGAGGAGTTTCGCGCTGGTGCAATCGGTGCCTGATGAAAATGGCGCCAACTATCAGGTATTAGCGTGGATACCATTGAATACCGCATAACGTTGTGAACGTTGCTGGCGCGAGCAGTGGAGCACCTTCAAGAAGAGAACGCTTTGCGCCATGCAATCCAAACCGAGTGGCGCCGTGGCTTGATCTCGAACCTTTCTCCTTTTGATTCGAAGCGCAATAGAGGCGACAATGATGCATGGTCGCTGCCGGGATTGGCTTGCCAGCGTATGTTTGCTGGCCAGACGGCTTCCTTTCCCCGTTCGGCGACGAGAAGCAAGCGTGGCGTGCTGCTGAATCCCGGCCCGGTAGTTGCAGGATTCTCTGGGCAGGTAAGCACAACATTCGTATTGAACCGGTAAGAAAATAACCCGTTGGTGTCAGAGCGTGCAAGCCGAATCGTTAATATATCCAGATCGGGTGCAAAAGAATTCTCCGCGGACTGTGCTGAATGTGCCGCAAGTGACGATCCAGCAAATACAAACAAAAAACACCTCCGAAGCATGGTCGCTTGAATAAAACAAGAGCCAAAAATAGAATTAGACATGTTGCTCTCCTTACATATTTCCAAACACCGCAGGGATAAGCAGTTGATGCGCGCGAACGAACACTCGTGCCGCAGTCCCGCTACCATAGCTCCCCTTAGGTCGGTGACTTTGCGTCCTTGCCTTTCAGCAAGTTTGCCAAGTAAGTGGAGGGTATGGGATGGCTCCTGTGGAGTCAATTCATATAGGAACGGATGGACGGATTACCGGATAACTGGAAAGCTGGTGGAATGAAAGGTCGATTTTTCGGATGAGCGGCAAACGGATAATCTTTAGCGCCATGCCTAAAGCGCTATTCATTTTGGGCTGAAAAGCGATAAGCCAGGCGTTATGCGTGCAGTAGGTAGCTCAGCACGATCCCGGCAAGCACCGTGACGCCGAACCAGTTGTTGTGCAAAAAGGCTTTGAAACAGTTCTCGCGCTGGCGTTTACGGATCAGCGTGTAATGGTAGATGGCGATGCCAGCCACAACCAGCAGGCCGAGATAATAAAACGTCCCCAGCACCAGCGTGTAGCCGACCCCAACAAGGATGCCAATAGTGGCTGCGTAACATGCCATTACCGCAAGCACGTCGTATTTTCCAAAAAATAGCGCCGAGGAATGAATGCCGAGATGGATGTCGTCATCCCTGTCCACCATCGCATATTCGGTGTCATAGGCAACTGCCCAGAACACATTGGCCAGCAGCAGCCACCACGCCACTTCAGGTATGTTGCCGAGTTGTGCGGCAAACGCCATCGGGATGCCAAAGCCAAACGCGATGCCGAGATAGGCTTGCGGGATGGCGAAGAAGCGCTTGGTGAACGGATAACTGGCGGCAAGAAATACGGCGGGAATAGACAACAACAGCGTTAGCCTATTGAGCGGCAGGATCAGCAGAAGAGCAGTCAGCGCCAGCCCTGCTGCCAGCCACAGCGCTTCGCACGGGGCAATCTTTCCGCTGGTGATGGGGCGTGCGCGGGTGCGCTGCACATGCTTGTCAAAATCACGGTCGGCATAGTCGTTGATGACGCAGCCTGCCGAGCGCATCAGTATCGTGCCGAGCGTAAAGATGGCGATGATATGCCACGGTGGATGGCCGTTGCCCGCGATCCATACGCCCCACAGCGTGGGCCACAACAGCAGCAGGATGCCGATGGGACGGTTGAGCCGAGCCAGTTTGAAGTAGAGGCCGAGGCGTTCGCTTAAATTCATTCTTGTAATTTCAGGATACCCGGCAGGAATACTTCCGTCACCAGCAATGGCGCGCCGTGCAAAGTGAACAGCGAACGGCGCGCCCATAAATATTCAGGCGCTGCATCCAGCACCTTTACTGCACGCTGGTAGAGCGCGTGCTGCGGCTTGAGTGCCTTGTAGCGTAGCGGCATGCGTTCCACCAGCGGGTGGGAAAACAGCAGCGCCCCGAGTGGCTTGTTACCAAGGTTTTGTAATACCCGCCATGCACCGCGCAAATGTTTTGGCGCGACCACGCTGTGCGCGAAGACTACCGGCATGCTGTCGGCGTACAGGAATACTTCGCGCGTGTAAATTTTTTTTCTGAGCGGCAATCCGAGCAGTGCGGTTTCGTCATATGCCGCAGTTGCCAGGCAATTGCCTGCATTGCGCACACTGAAAGCGGCACAGCGCTGCTGGATGCGCAACGTGAGCGAGCCGTGGTCGCGTAGCCAGGGCGCGTAGCCCGCTTCGGCGTTGGACAGTAAGGTGTGCCAGTCGTGCTTGTTCATAAGAAAGAAACTGCTTTCATTTTCCTGTAGGAGTGGGCAGAAGGGTAGAAGGCATTCCAAGAATGTAGCGAGCGGTCGTCAGCCAAGATTGCGCGGAGCGCAGCCACCGGAATGTACGTTGTGGTACATGAGGATGGCGAGTACCGACCAACCTCGGATCACAACCGCGCAGTAATTTTTGGAGTGGCTTCTCAGACATGCAGGTAATCATGTCTGTTTGCCATCCAGCGCTGCAAATGTGCCTGCGCCGCTTCGGGAAAATCGCGCAGCATTTCGTCTGCAACAGCGCGTGCGCCATTCAGCAAGGCCACATCTTCGCTCACGTCGGCGAAGCGCAGCATCGGCACACCGCTCTGGTGTGTGCCCAGCAGTTCACCGGGGCCGCGCAGGCGCAGGTCATGCTGCGCAATTTCAAAACCGTCGGTGTTTTCGTAAATGATTTTCAGCCGTGCGCGCGCCAGTTCCGATAACGGTTGTTGAAACAACAGAACACAGGCGCTGTGTGCCACACCACGCCCGACACGCCCGCGCAGCTGGTGCAGTTGCGCCAGCCCCATGCGTTCGGCATGTTCGATCACCATCATGCTGGCGTTGGGCACGTCCACGCCGACCTCGATCACCGTGGTGGCGACCAGCAACTGTATTTCACCTGCCTGGAACGCCGCCATCACGCGTGCTTTTTCGGCGCTGTCCAGCTTGCCATGCACCAGCCCGACGTTGAGTTCCGGAAAAGCGGCGCGCAGCGCCTGATGCGTCTCGATTACGGTTTGCAATTCCAGTGTTTCCGATTCATCAATCAGCGGACACACCCAATACGCTTGTTGCCCAGCCAGGCAGGTGTCGCGGACGCGCACGAATACTTCCTCGCGCCGTGCATCATGGATTAGCTTGGTGATGACCGGCGTGCGCCCCGGCGGCAGTTCGTCGATTACCGACACATCGAGATCGGCGTAATAGCTCATTGCCAGCGTGCGCGGGATGGGAGTTGCGCTCATCATCAATTGGTGCGGCTCGTCGCCTTTACTGCGGAGCGCAAGGCGCTGCTGCACGCCGAATTTGTGCTGCTCATCCACGATGATCAGCCCCAGTTTTTGAAATTCCACCTGCTCCTGAAACAGCGCGTGGGTGCCGATGGCGAGTTGCGTTTCGCCTTGTGCGATGCGCGCACCAGCGGCCTGTTTGTCTTTTTTCTTCAGGCTGCCAGATAGCCATACCGGCATGATGCCGAGCGGGATGAGCCAAGCGCTTAACTTGAGATAATGCTGCTCGGCGAGGATCTCGGTAGGCGACATCAGCGCCACCTGGTAGCCGTTTTCCATGTCCTGCAAGGCAGCCAGCGCTGCCACCACGGTTTTGCCGCTGCCCACGTCGCCTTGTAGCAGGCGCTGCATCGGGTGGGGCTGGTCGAGGTTATGGCTGATTTCCTGCAATGTTTTTTGTTGCGCTTGTGTCAGCTTGAACGGCAGGGCTTGCAGCAGTTGTTGCGTGTAGTGGCCATGCGCCGGCAGGCGCGGTGCGGTGCGGCTGCGGCGTTTGCGGTAGTGCAGACGCATGAAAAGCTGCTGTGCCAGCAGCTCGTCGAATTTGACGCGCAGCCAAGCGGGATGAGTGCGTTCGGCAAGCGCCTCTTCGGCAATTTCCGGCGGCGGGTTATGCAGCAGCTTCACGCTGTCGGCAAAACCGGGTAGCTTGAGTCGGTCAAGCAGGATAGGCGGCAGCGTGTCGGGCAATTCCAGTTCATTGAGCGCGGACTGAATCTGTTTGCTCAGTGTCGCCTGTGGCAGTCCTGCTGTAGTGGGATAGATCGGCGTCAGCGCCTGCTTGAGCGGCGTGTCTTCACCTGTAACGCGGCACTTGGGGTGCACCATCTCCATGCCGAAGTAACCCATGCGCGCCTCGCCCAGCGCGCGGATTTTTTTGCCCACGGCAAGTTGTTTCTGCTGGCTGGGATAAAAATGCAGGAAGCGCAGATGCAACACCCCGCTGTCATCCTGCATCTGGCACATCAGAGTGCGGCGCGGGCGATACACGATTTCGCTGTGGATGATCTCGCCTTCCACCTGTGCGCTCATGCCGGGCGTAAGTTCGGCAATGTGCTGCAATTGTGTTTCATCTTCATAGCGCAACGGCAAATGCAGCACCAGATCGAAGCGGTTATGGATGCCGAGCTTTGCCAGCTTGGCTAGTGTAGTTTTGGGGATGCTGGCAGGTAGCACGTGCAAACAATAAAGGGGGTCGCTAAAAGTTCAGTCCTGCAAGCACAGTACGCCATCCATCTCTACCAGCGCCCCGCGCGGCAGTGCCGGGACGCCTATCGCCGCACGCGCCGGATAAGGCTGATGGAAATAAGTGGCCATGATTTCGTTCACCATGGTGAAGTTGCCCAAGTCCGTGAGGTAAACATTCAGCTTGACCACATCGTCCAGGCTGCCGCCAGCGGCAGTGGCGACTGCACGCAAATTCTGGAACACGCGGTGTATCTGCTTCTCTATGCCCTCGACCATCTGCATAGTACTGGGATCCAGGCCGATCTGGCCGGAGAGGTATACTGTGCCATCCACCCGGATGGCTTGCGAATAAGTGCCAATGGCGGCAGGTGCATCCGGGGTTTGAATCATCATTTTGTTTGGCATGTCTGGCTCCTAATGCCGATCTGGGAACACAATTCTAGTTAAGAACTGCTCTGGTTGAAAGAATAGTTTTGCTGTAAGTGAAAATTTGGAACCATCGGATTTACCGCATTGTCTGATCCAATTCAAAAATTTCGTGTGTCAACGGGAGCGATGGACAATGACGTTACCTTATCTGTTACAATAAAAAATATTTCTCGACATAGAGATTATGTCCCTATCTTTATGGGGTTTTATGGGCTGCGCCATTGGGCTAATGGCGGTATGACAGGTGGTTATTTCTGTGCTGCTCCATTCTGGAACATTTGGTAGCACGCACGGGATCAGAATTTTGGAGACGTGATTGAAGTTAATACATAATCAAATAGTGCTGATCGGGACTGAATTTAACATACCCCCGGAGGGGTTCCGCCCTATCTCAAGGAGAGACGAATGATTCCCGAGATCGGTCATTTTGCACTCACCCTAGCGCTTTTTCTGGCTTTAGTGCAGGGTGTGCTGCCAATCCTTGGTGCGGCACGCGGTGATGCTGTACTGATGGGAATGGCGCGTCCCGTAGCACTGGGGCAGTTCGTGTTTGTAGCGCTTGCTTTCGGTTGCCTGACACAGGCTTTTCTCAGCAACGATTTTTCCGTGCTGTATGTGGCAGAGCACTCCAATTCACAGTTGCCGATACAATACCGTTTTGCCGCAGTGTGGGGCGGGCACGAGGGTTCGCTGTTGCTGTGGGCTTTCCTCCTTGCCGCTTGGACGGTAGCGGTCTCTATATTCAGCAAGCGCCTGCCGGAAGAAATGGTGGCGCGCGTGATCGGCGTGATGGGGCTGGTTTCTGTTGGTTTTCTTCTATTCATGTTGTTCACGTCCAATCCGTTCAATCGGCTGCTGCCCGCTGCGGCCGATGGACGTGATCTGAACCCTTTGTTGCAGGATCCCGGCTTGGTCTTTCATCCGCCCATGCTGTATATGGGTTATGTGGGCTTCTCCGTGGCTTTCGCTTTCGCTATAGCCGCGTTGCTTGGCGGCACTCTGGATGCCACCTGGGCCCGCTGGTCGCGCCCGTGGACAACGGTGGCATGGATATCCCTCACCTTGGGTATCGCACTGGGCAGCGGCTGGGCTTATTATGAGCTGGGCTGGGGCGGCTGGTGGTTTTGGGATCCGGTGGAAAATGCTTCATTTATGCCCTGGCTGGTAGGCACTGCGTTGATACACTCGCTGGCCGTTACCGAAAAGCGCGGGGCGTTCAAGAACTGGACCGTGTTGCTCGCCATTATTGCTTTTTCCTTAAGCCTGCTCGGAACTTTCCTCGTACGTTCCGGCGTGCTGACTTCCGTGCATGCGTTCGCCACCGATCCTAAACGCGGTATTTTTATCCTGAGTTTTCTCGCTGTCGTAGTCGGCGGATCGCTGGTTCTGTTTGCCTGGCGCGCACCTAAAGTGGGGTTGGGCGGCGGGTTTGAATTGATTTCACGCGAATCGCTGCTGCTGGTGAATAACGTGCTGCTGACTGTTGCTTCGGCTTCGGTGTTTCTCGGTACGCTGTATCCCTTGTTTATGGATGCGTTGGGATATGGCAAACTTTCAGTTGGCCCACCCTATTTCGATACCGTGTTTGCACCCATCATGGCAATAGCCGCTTTCCTGATGGGCGTCGGGCCGTTTGCGCGCTGGAAACAGGCCGATATAGCAGAAATGGTGAAGCAATTATGGGGCTGGTTTGCCGCCAGCGTGGTACTCGCCATAGCCGTGGTGTCTGCATTTAACCATTGGACGGCACCCATCATTGGCGGGGTTACGCTCGGGTTCTGGGCGTTGCTCTCAAGTTTGGCGTACCTTGTCGCCCGTGTGCGAGGGTCGGCAAATATTTGGGAGAGGCTGCGCACGACCCCGCGCGCCACCTATGGCATGCTGCTTGCCCACGCCGGAATCGGCGTGTTCATCCTTGGCGTGACCTTGGTCAAGGGCTATGAAACGACCAGCGAAGTGCGCATGCGTGAGGGTGATACAACGACGGTGGGTGGTTATGTCTTCCGCTTTATCGGCGCGCAGGAAATAAAAGGGCCAAACTATGCGGCAGTGCGTGCCACGCTGGAAGTGACACAGAACGGCGCCAAGGTAACGACCCTTTATCCTGAAAAACGCTTCTATACGGTACAAACCATGAACATGACCGAATCGGCCATAGACACCGGTTTATTCCGCGACCTGTATGTCGCGCTTGGCGAAGCAATCAGCATGGACGAGTGGATTGTGCGCGTACAGCACAAACCGATGATTGACTGGATATGGGCCGGTTGCCTGCTCATGGCACTGGGCGGGGTACTGGCTGCGACGGATCGCCGTTACCGGGTACCCGTGCAACGCCAGCAGCCAGTTGCGATATCCACATCGGCTGCGGACTGAAGGGGTCTCACATGAATCGTTTTCTGCTTCCGCTGGTGGCTTTTATAGTCCTCGTCATCTTTCTGGGTGTCGGACTCAATCTCAAACCCAGAGAGGTTCCCTCGCCCCTCATCGACAAACCGGCGCCGGCATTCCGCGTTCCCCAGTTGCACGAGGAAACCAAGACTATTGCCCCGGAAGATATGCGCGGCAAGGTTTGGCTGCTTAATGTCTGGGCCTCGTGGTGCGTGACCTGCCGCCAGGAGCATCCGCTACTGGTGGAACTTGCGCGGCAAAACCTGGTGCCGATTTACGGACTCAACTATAAGGATAAGCGCGAAGCTGCCATTGCATGGCTCACTGAACGGGGTAATCCATACATTGCAACGGCCTATGATCTGGAGGGCAACGTCGGTATTGACTGGGGTGTCTATGGCGTGCCTGAGACTTTCGTTATAGACAAGCTGGGCATCATCCGCTACAAACAGATCGGGCCGGTTACGCCAGAAGCTCTCCGGGACAAAATAATTCCACTGGTTAAGGAGCTGAACGGTGCAAAATAAATTGCTTTTTTCTCTCCTGCTCGCCTTGGCACTGCCACTGGCACATGCTGGCGAGGCAACACCTGTTGCGAGTGACATCGCGCTGGAAGAACGTGTCATGGCCGTGTCTGCAGAATTGCGCTGTCTGGTTTGCCAAAACCAAACCATTGCCGATTCGCATGCCGAACTGGCAATCGACCTCAGGAATCAGGTACGCGAAAAACTGCGGCAAGGAATGTCGGAGCAGGAAATAAAAGATTATATGGTGGCGCGCTATGGCGACTTCGTATTGTATCGTCCGTTGATAAAGCGCAACACTTGGCTGCTCTGGTTTGGGCCGTTCTTGCTGTTGATATTGGCGTTCGGCGTACTGGTCGTCAAACTGCGCCAGCGCCGCAAGGCAATGCAGCAGGCGCCAGCACTCAGTGCCGATGAACACGCCCGTGCAGAGTCGCTGTTATCCGGTACGGACAAAGGGGTGCAACCATGACAATGTTCTGGATCATAGCCGGGTTTCTGATCGCAGGTGCTCTGCTGTTCATCGTGCCGCCGCTGCTTGGACGCACCAAAGGACAGGCTTCAGCCACGCGCTCGGAAGCGAACCTGTCGATTTACCGCGACCAGTTACGCGAACTTGACGCGGACTTGGCTGCAGGCACGTTGAGCAAGGAGCAATACCAGAGCGCGCGGAGCGAGATGGAAGGGCGCGTGCTGGATGATTTAGGCGCAGCCGAAGTGGTGGCAGAACCGCCGTCAGGTGGGCACATGCACCATTGGGCTATTGCAGCGGTGATTGCGGTGCCAATATTGACGGTTGCCCTATATCTCATGCTGGGGAAACCGGGGGAATTGGGTTCACAGCACAAAACATCTGGAACCAACCAGTCACAAGAGGTTACGCAGGGGCAAATTAATGCAATGGTGGAAGGATTGGCGCAGAAACTAAAGACCAAGCCGGATGATGTTGAAGGCTGGGCGATGCTTGGCCGCTCCTATGTCCAGCTGCGCCGCTACGGTGATGCCAGCGCCGCTTACGCCCGTGCGGTAGCGCTCTTGCCGAACAATGTCCAGCTGTTGGCAGATTATGCCGACGTGTTGGCCATGAACAACGGACGGAACATGCAGGGTGAACCGGAGAAAATCATCCAGCAGGCATTGAAAATCGATCCTAACAATATCAAGGTGCTGGCGTTGGCGGGTACTGCGGCCTTCCAACGCCAGGAATACCGCAAGGCCATTGAAGTGTGGCAGAAACTTCTCAAGCTGGTACCGGCGGATTCCCAGATAGCACAACAGATCAGCGCCAACATCAGCCAAGCGCAGGGATTAACCGACCAGCCATTGACAGATACGCGGAAAGCACTTGGGCAGTCAAAGACGCAAAAGGCGGCGGGCAGCGGACAGTAACGAAATAAATGTTGTAGTCAACTCAGGGGTTAATTAAAACTTCTGTCGGAGCGTGCGGTGGTGCCATTGTGAAACTGCTTTCCCAGGAAGTAATGTTGGCGAGCGCACAGAGGCGATGGCTATTGCAATTGGCGGCAGTTGGCATTGCAACTTTTTTTCTTCCTGCTTGCCGGAATGATAAGTCCGTAGGTTTAGCACAGGGTGATCGTTTCCCGGATATTGTGCTGCCGGCTTTGGACGACCATGTAACGTCGCCTGCTGCCTACCACGATGTCCCATTAGTGGTCAATTTTTGGGCCACTTGGTGCGAACCCTGCCGGCGCGAAATGCCTAGCCTGGAAAAGCTGAGCACATTTTTTGACTCCCGTGATTTGCTGGTCATCGGAATCTCGGTTGATAGCGATCATAATCTGGCGCGCGAATTCAGTTTACGTTACAAACTTACTATTCCCATGCTGTCTGACAGCGATCAGGGGTTATCAAATGGTGTTCTGCGGATACCGGCTTTTCCTGTAACCTATTTGCTGGAACGGGATCGCACCATCGCACGCATCATCGTTGGCGCACGGGATTGGGCAGATCCAAAGATGGTCGATGAAATCGAAGGATTGCTGGCGGTGCGCCGCAGGGGGCATAACCAATGACCAGGCTGGTGTTAACCAGCGACTTGCAATTTATTGCTTAGTCGATTGGCTATGCAAGGCTGTTTACCAGCCAAGTCAGATGGCTAGTAGTTTCATCAAAAGACAGGCTTATAAGGGGCAGCTGCGCCCCCAGTCCGCCTTCTGATGCCTGGACGCGTCGTTATGCAATTAACGGGGTGGAAATTCCGGGTCGTTAGTGAACGGACGGTATTGGCAATACAGGGAAATATGGATCAAGCGCAAAACAAGGTAAACGAGGAAATGCCTTCAGAAACTCTCCTGCCCAAGCCGCAGCAGACATTACTTAACGGCATGTCTTTACGGAAAAAAGGGGGCTGGGTGATAATCATTTTTGTGATCTATACACTTTCAGCCGGCTTCATCATGGGCATGGAGCGTAACACCCTTTTTTCGGATCTTCAGCGACTGGAAGCGGTGCATGCCGATGAGGAGCGTCAACTGGGTCTCAACATGTTGGTGACACGTGCCATTCTCATTGTGAACGAAAATTACTATTCCGCAGGTTTGGAGACTACCGCTGGCCTGAATACTGCTGTGCGTAGCGTCGCGGTACAGATAGAGGCGGTATTAACAAGTTTGAGCAATGTAGCGCAGTCCTACCCTCTCCTTCTTGATGATGTTGTCGCGCTTCGGGCGAATCTGGAGGCATTAACCAATAAACCACCAAACCGGGCTGCCATAGCCGAAATCCGCAACAACCTGCACAAGCTTGTCATCGGCTTGGACCAAGTCACCATTTTAGTGCGGAGCCATAAACAGGCTTTGCTGGAGCGATATCGCAAGACGTTCGACAGGCTTTCTCTTTTATGGTCGTTCACTGCAGCCATTGGCGTCGCATTTCTCGGCGGATTGATGATGTTTTTCGTCACCCGGCTCGCTGGGGATATTCGGCGCGTCCAGGATCGCGCCTTGGCAATCATCGATGGATACCGCGGCAAACCGTTGGCGGTGACACGCTATGACGAACTGGGCGCACTCATGGAAGCGATCAACAGGATGCAACTCGAGTTGCGCCAACACGAAATGCAGATGGAGCTCATCAGGCAGCAGCGGTTTCACAAGGAAAAAATGGCGGCGGTCGGTTCACTCGCCGCAGTCGTGGCACACGAAATAAATAACCCGCTGTCAGCCATTGTGGGAGCGGCCCGGTTAATGTCTGAATTGCGCGACACACATGGGGGTGGCGACAACCAATATATTCAGCAGGCCGAGGTTATCCTTGCACAGGCCATGCGGGTGATGAATATTACGCGCCAGATCTCTGAATTTTCGATGCCCCAGGCAGCTGATCCGGAGGCAGAGCTTCTGGATTTGAACAACTTGATCCGCAGTACCGCCAAGTTCATTAGCTTTGATCGGCGCTTCAGCTCCATTGACATGGTACTCAACCTCGATGCGCAGCTTCCCGCAGTGTACGCCGTGGGCGACCACCTCACACAGGTGGTCATGAATCTGCTTATCAACGCAGCGGACGCTTCGGAGGGTAGAACCGACCACAAGCCGCGTATCGTCATATCGACCAGCCGTTGCGAGAAAGGCGTCATGGTGACGGTCACCGATAATGGCACGGGAATGGACAAATCTACACTTAACCGCGTATTTGAAGAGTATTTCACCACTAAACCCATGGGCAAGGGGAGCGGCATAGGTATGGCAGTCTCGAAATCGTTGATCGAATCTGGCGGTGGTGTTATCAGTATAGAATCGGAATTGGGAATCGGAACGACAGTGACACTGCAACTCCCAACTGCGGCGGGTAACACCGCTTAAACATTTCCATGATGAAAGGCAACAGTGATTCGGCATTGCATTTCAGCAAGTGAAAGACACCTAATCGCGGACGGTACTTATGCGGTTATGGCGCATGGGTGCCGATGGCTTCAAGGAGGTATGGCATGCATGTGCTGGTGATTGATGATGAAGCTGCCTTACGGCAGATCCTTTCGAACCTGGTTGGCCGCGCGGGCTATTCGGTCGATGTGGCGGCGACTGCGACCGAAGCGACTGCCAAGCTTGTCCGTGGTGATGTGGACGTGGCGCTGTGCGACGTTCGCCTGCCTGATGGCGATGGGATTGAACTAGTGCGCAGTTTCAAGGCGAAAGGCAGCGGAGTCGACACACAGTTCATTATGGTGACAGCGTTTGCCTCAATGGAGACGGCAGTGGAGGCGCTACGGGCGGGTGCCACAGACTATATCGTCAAGCCGATACATAACGAAGAGTTGCTGCACAGGTTAGCCCAGATTGATGCGATGAGCGGCCTGCGGGCGGAAAACAAGGCGCTACGCAGCCTGGTTACCGGCAGTAGCGGGCTTTACAAATTCAATTCACCTTCCATGCAGCAAGTTGACCGGTTGGTGAGCAAGGTGGCCGTTACCAACAGCACTGTCCTCATCACTGGCGAGAGTGGCACTGGAAAAGGTGTTGCCGCTCGATCAATCCACGAGCAGAGTCCGCGTGCAGCCTTTCCGTTCATTCCGGTGAATTGCAGTGCGATTCCCGAAAACCTGATCGAGAGCGAATTCTTCGGTCACGCCAAGGGCGCGTTTACAGGAGCAGACAAGGCGCACAAG
Source organism: uncultured Nitrosomonadales bacterium (assembly GCA_903892645.1). Taxonomy (GTDB): domain Bacteria; phylum Pseudomonadota; class Gammaproteobacteria; order Burkholderiales; family Gallionellaceae; genus CAITJF01. The sequence goes on from CAITJF010000255.1 coordinate 14,789, forward strand.
GGGTTGTTTGCCCAAGCTGACCGAGGCACCATTTTTCTCGACGAGATTGGGGAACTCCCACTGCATTTGCAGACCAAATTGCTGCATGTAATCGAGGACAAGCAGATTCGCCCGCTGGGCAGCGAGCAGACGCGCAGTATTGATGCGCGCATCATCGCCGCCACTAACCGCAATCTGGAAGCGATGGTAAAAGAAAACAAGTTTCGCGAGGATTTATATTTCCGGCTAAGCATGTTCCACATCCACATGCCGCCGCTACGCGAACGACGCAGTGACATCGGCGACTTGACCCGGCACTTAATGCGTAATAATGTTGGTGCGTCCTCTTTGGGGGGCGTACTGGAAATTGATCCGGAAGCTGAGGAGATATTACAGTCATACGATTGGCCGGGTAATGTCAGGCAGTTGGAGAACGTCATTAACCGCGCCTATATCCTGGCCGATGGTGGCCGCATCACATTGGCAGATCTGCCACCGGAAATTTCACGCCAAGGTGTTACCCCGAAAGGCCTTGAGGCGTTTATTGAAAGAGAAGGAAGCTTGCGTGACCAGATGCACTGGATCGAAGCAGGGCTCATAGCCAAGGCGCTCGACGAAGCAGACGGGGATCGCAAGTTAGCCGCGCAAAGGCTTGGTATCGGACTGTCCAGTCTCTATCGCAAGCTGGAAGAATTGGCGGATGCAGCGAATGCACATAACGTATAATTATCCTTATTATAAGGAAACCAGTAGTGTCCGGTTAAAAGTCGAACAAATTTAGTTGGTTAGAAAAATCCGTCTGGCCTTGGAATTGCCCACTGCCCGCGAAGGCTTGAGATAGCTGGGTTTTCTCAAAAACAGACACCGATAAAATCTGTAGCAAAGAGTATAGAGAGGCATCAAGTTGAAGCTCCTTTTTGACAATAGCGATCAGCACATAAGTGGAGATAGCGCACCAGATTTGCGTCTTCACCGCGTTCTCGCTGTTGCCGATGAAACGCTTGATGCGCAGGTGCTGCTTGATCCATTTGAAGAACAACTCGACCTGCCAACGGCTCTTGTACAGAGCGGTAATCGTCAGTGCGGGCAATGCAGTGTTGTTGGTCAGAAACACCAGCGTCTTGCCGGACTCCGGGTCTTTGAAGCGAATGCGCCGCAACTGCTCGGGATAGTCCTGCGCGATGTAGAAACCGTTCAGCACGATGCGCTGGTCGCAAATGATGCCTGTACTCCGGTCGGTCGGCATCGAGTACACCCTGTGTGCATTCATACCGCGCTTGGCACGGGTTACAAAGAATGCTCCGGCTTGATGCAAGGCGAACAAGCGGCTGAAATCCAGATAGCCTCGATCCATCACATAGAACGCCCCAGCTTCGAAGGGCAGCATATCCAGCACATTGACCTCGTGCGTTTTGCCGTCCGAGATATGGATGAAGGCCGGTATGTTGCCGCGCAGGTCGAGCAGCGTATGCAGTTTGACCGCTGCCTTGGCGGTGCGAAACGGCGCCCATGGAAACAACGAGAGGCACAAGTCTATGGTCGTCGCATCCAGCGCGTAGACGGTGCTGTCGAGATCGACACCAAAACTGTCGTTGCAGTACAGCTTGCGCGCACGTCAGATGAGCAATGCGGCCAAGTCCTCCCAAATGCGCCAGTCGCGTCCTTCGTTTGCATCGGCCAGCGTCGAGCGCTTTACCGGTGTGCGAAAGCCCATGCTGTACAGCTTCGTCTGATTCGCCAGCAAACAGGTTTCGATGTCGCGCAGACTCTCCCGGTAAGTCAGTTGCGCGAAGGCCATGGCGCGGAATTGCTCGGTGCAAGTCAAGCTGCGCACTCTGGAATCTCCGCCATAGCGCGCCACGATGCGCGCAAGGCTGCTCCACGGAACAAACTCCATGATCTGCGCGAACAGCGTCTTGCCAAAATTCATAGCTCACCTCCAGAGAAATCAATCTCTGGAAGTTACTTGGACCGGCATATGAGTAAACTGATTTCAAATCGGCACCAAAATAAATTGTTTTGCAGCCCGCGCCAAGACTCAATCTTGGCTCGGATATTTGTAAGTTAACCGGACACTACTG
>CAITJF010000256.1 GCA_903892645.1 uncultured Nitrosomonadales bacterium
CCATTCAAAATGCAGTGGGTTTAAACCCACTTGATTCCCGCCTGCGCGGGAATGACGGCGCTTCAGCATGAGACCGTTGCCCCCCGCTATCTTCCTCATGGGCCCCACCGCCAGCGGCAAAACAAGCGTCGCGGTGGAACTCGCGCAAACCTTGCCCGTGGAACTCATCAGCGTAGATTCGGCTCTTGTGTACCGCGACATGAACATCGGCACCGCCAAACCGGATACCGCCACCCTCGCCCGCGCGCCGCACCACCTGATAGACATACTAGCCCCCACCGAAGCCTACTCCGCCGCCGCCTTTCGCCACGATGCGCTGCGCCTGATGCATGACATCTCGCAACGTGGGCGCATACCCTTGCTCGTTGGCGGCACCATGCTGTATTTCCGTGCCCTGCGCTTTGGCTTGAGCGAGTTGCCGCAAGCTGACCCAAGCGTGCGTGCCACATTGGAGGAACAAGCTGCACGCCTGGGCTGGCCTGCAATGCATGCGGAACTGGCGCAAGCCGACCCGGAAACCGCTGCTCGCCTGAACCCTAATGACAGCCAGCGCATCCAGCGCGCACTGGAAATTTATCGCCTCACCGGGCAGCCAATGTCCGTGCTGATAGGCCAGCAGGATGGCGCAGAACTTCCCTACCATATTATTCCAATCGCCCTCATCCCCTCCGACCGCGCACAGCTCCACGCCCGCATCGCTACTCGCTTCAAGGCCATGATCGAACATGGCCTGGTGGATGAACTACGCGCCCTTTGCGAAAAATATCCGCTGCATGCCAACCTGCCATCCATGCGCTGCGTAGGCTATCGCCAGGCATGGCAATTCATGGAAGGTGAAATCAATGAAGCGCAGCTTCTGGAAACCGGCATCGCCGCCACTCGCCAACTCGCCAAGCGGCAACTCACCTGGCTGCGTTCCATGCCGGACAATATCGGGTTTGATTGCCTCTCAGACAACCTTCTGGAATGCATTAGTGCAGCATTGCAGAGCTGGCACAACGGTAAATAGAGCAATCCGCCAACAAATCCAGAAAGTGTGAGACATTCAGCCCAAGCGGCAAGAGGTAGTAGTTTCGACTTGACCTGACGGACAGTGCAAGAATGCGAATGTCCGTTCCCGATCCTTAGTGGTGTCGTAAAATGAAAAAACTTTACGTAGATGCCTTGAGCAATACCTCAAATGCTTCCGGAGGAACCGGCCTGGAAAATAAATAGCCTTGCGCATAGTCGCAGCCTGCATTGGCCAATGTTTTGCGCTGCGCTTCGTTTTCGACTCCTTCTGCAATCACCTTCAGCCCCAGCTTGTGCGCCATCACAATAATCGCCTCGGATAATGCTATGTCATTTGTATCCGTCTCAAGGTTATCCACAAATGACTTGTCGATTTTCAGATAATCAATGTCAAATTTTTTCAGATAGGAAAGAGATGAGTAGCCTGTCCCAAAATCATCGATCGCCACTTGAATGCCTGCGTCACGGAATTTGAGCAACTTGTCAGTGACACCAGCCGCTGCTTTTAGCAGCAAGCCTTCGGTGATCTCGATGACAATACTCTGCCCGGTAAGGCCAATACCCTGCAAGTGCGTGCCCCATGCATTGCAAGAGAGTTCCTCGGACAGAAATTGGACGGGTGATACATTCACACTGATTTGAAAGTCGTTCGCAAATTGATCGCGCCAACGTTTTGCCCAGTGTGCGGACTCTTTGAATACCCAGTCACCAATTTCATTAATAAGTCCGGTTTCTTCCGCAAGCATAATGAACCCAATCGGGTTAACCAGGCCGCGCTCCGGGTGCTGCCAGCGGATGAGAGCTTCGGCCTTATGAATACGGCCAGTTGCCAAATTTATAATTGGCTGAAAATAAACCAAAAACTGGTTAGCCGCCAACGCACCGCGCAAGTCATGAGTCAGCCGCCGCCGCTCCTGCGCAATCTCCTGCAGTGCGGCAGTAAAATAGCTGGACTGATTGCGCCCCCGGTTCTTGGCGACATACATCGCCTGATCGGCATTCTTGAGCAGGTCTTCAACATTGCTGGCGTCATCCGGGCACAACGTGATGCCGATGCTGGCCGATATATAGACCACTTCATCCCTAAGTTGGAACGGTTCGGCCAATATTTTTAGGATGCACTGGGCAACCCGCTCAACGTTGCTCGTGTCGTTAACCTCCGACAAAATGACGGTGAACTCATCTCCGCCCAAGCGTGCCACAGTATCTGATTCACGTACGCAACTGCTGATGCGGCGCGACGTCTCCATCAACAGAATATCGCCCATATCGTGCCCCAATGTGTCGTTGATCTCTTTGAAGCGGTCAAGGTCAATAAACAAAAGCGCCATCTGCAGATTGGCGCGATGTGCCTTCTTGATTTCCTGCTCCAGACGGTCGTGGAACATGTGGCGGTTAGGCAGGCCGGTCACTTTGTCATAATTGGCTTGCTTCCAGATGAGCTCTTCGGATTCTTTTTTATTAGTGATGTCGCGGATGAAAGCGTTGAACTCTTCCTTGCCCGCCATCACGATTGAGGTGATAGCCAACTCGGCGGGAAACTCATGACCATCACGATGGATGCCCATAACTTCGATGCGTGAATTTATGATATGTTTCTCGCCGGTAAGCAGGTAACGCTTCAGGCCATGCACATGCGCCTCGCGGTACTGGGGCGGAATGATTGTTTCATGTAACGTACGTCCAACCGCCTCCTCGCGGGTCCAGCCGAAAATATTTTCCGCTTGATTGTTCCAGCCGATGATGATTCCTTCAGAATCCATCTTTACTACGGCATCCAGGGCGTTATCAATGATGGCACGCAGGCGTGCTTCGGCTTCACGATGCGCTGCTAACCCGCTTTCCAGTCTTGCGGTCATGCGGTTGAAGTCGGTGGCCAAAACACCAATCTCGTCATTGGAGTGCAATTCCAGCCGGTTGGACAAATCATGAGTTCCGGTAATTTCAGAGACAAACTGTGTCAACTCACGCAGCGGTGCGGTTAGCCGGCCGGCTAACCAGCGAATGGCGAAGATTATTGGCAAGAGCATGATCAGGCCAAGGATGGCCAGTTTCAGGATCACCACGTTGACGGTTTTATATAGCGACCCCGGGTCGCGCAACATCACCACTTCCCAGCCGGAAAGCAACCCGGTCTTTTCTGCTGCGCTGTTAACCAGATATTGCTTATTGCCAACTTGCACCCATCCTTCATGATGCGCCAAATCAGACAGCGCCTCATTGGGCACTGGAGTACCCAGCGTAGATGCCAACAGGACATCATGGTGCGCCAAACCAGATAGTGGTTTATCAGGTGCCGATGTGTTTGGCGCAGATTCTGGCGGGGCCGATAAATCCTGATGGTACAAGAGGAGAGCCTGATCAGACAGAGCGGCGCTTACCTCACCCCAGTGATAAGCCATCACGAGGGTGCCAAGCTGGTAGTTCGCCGAAAAAGTTGCCATTACGGGAACGACCATGGCCACGATTTCTTCGCCATCCAATGGATCGGTATGCTTATTGACAAAGTTTATTTTGCCGTGCGGTTTCCATACATCAGGTAGCATGGCTGTTCTATACTGCCGGCCACTGGATGCAACCAAGTGGCCAGCGGCGTTAAAAGCATAAATATCCCCAATAAGGGCATAATCCTTTTTCAAGTTCTCTAGCGTACTTTCCACCCGTTTATCCACGTCGCCAGAGGCGAGGTCGTTCATCACGTCCAGTTTGGCCCAGGCACGCAGGTCGGTAGCCAGTTGTTCGAACCTTGTATTAAGGCTGCCGAGTTTGAGATGCGCCAGTTGTGACAAGGTTGCCAACTCTGAATCGGTCACGGCAGTCCGGACGGAGCTTTGCACCACCAGCGCGGTCACAAAATAGGTGACGATAAATATGGAAAAAAACGCAAGCAGCAGCTTGCGGGCGATAGATCTCCCAAACCAGTTACGCGGCATAGGCAGGGTTAAGCCGGAAAAAAGATAGCCTCATGGGAGCCGCAGCAGAACCTTGACCCCTGCTGGTGCCTGATTGGCATTGATGTAACCAATCGCACCTGGAACGTTGCGCACGAAACCCAGCACAGCTTCGTCTGAGGTTTGAACGAGGGGTGGGAGCTTGCCCTGAAAACGCAGCCGGTTCCAGTATTCCGCCAGCTCTTGTGGGGAAAGATTAAATATGGCTTCAGCAAATTTTTCGCGTACCTCGCTCGACGCTTCGCGGTTAACCGGCACCACCTGCGTTTTATCAGGCCAAAAATTCTTTTTCAGCATGTAAATATCGGCTAATTGCCCGGCTGAAACCGTGGTGTCTGGCAATTGGGGAGATGCGATAACCAATAGCCCTCCGGCTGGGCTAAGCGAAGTCCATAAAACCCCAAAAATGAGTAGCAGGACACGCATCAGAATAGTAGTGAAAATGCGGCCTTCAAGCCGGTATGAATAGGCGCAATTTTGTCTGCCGACACACCCGCCTGATGAATGTACTCCAACTTCCAAACCATCGGTGCGCTGGGTCTATAGGCGACCGCTATCAAAGTGCTTCTGGAGGGCTGGTTCGTTGTGTGATCCTGATAGCGTTCACCTTCCAGAATGCCATGCCACTGGGGGGTAATGGCGTAATCGGCAAGTGCAAAAATCCCCGATTCATTGTCATGAAGCCGAGGGGGCGCTCCTGGCAATACCGCACCTGAAAAATGGGACGTTATTGCTTCGCTTTCCAGCCTCAGCTTGCCAAAAGACTTGTTGGCATTGACCCCATAAAGGGTGAACATTTCTCCGGTCTCCATGAGCCGGCCATGCTGGAAAGAGGCTCCAACCTTATCCATCAAGCCCAATGGTTTGTTGACGTGCCCACCGAGGACATTATGGAAGTTCCTTGTTGTCTGGCTTACCGGCCGCTTGAACCACTCGTTGTCCGGCTGCCAGTACAACTGCAAGTCTGGAGTCACACCATCCTCCGGATCATGCAGCCAGTTGACGCCACTCGCGTATGCGTGGAAGCCACGAGCAGTCGTATACGGACGGGTAATTATGGGGATCAGTGGTGCCGCATGCACCTGGTTCCATTCGCCCAAAGGGGTCAGTATCTTGCCAACGCGCAAGGTGTCATGTTCAGATAGTAATGCGTCGTTGTAAAACCGCTCAACTATAATATCGCCATTTTCGCGGCCACCGCCTTGCCGACTCAAAGTATGCTTGGATAGTTCGACTTCCGTAAAAGGGTTAACCCACTGGCTGACACGACCACCGGCGAACAGGCTCAGATCGTCCAAGTCAAGCCTGGAAGGAGCGTCGAAGCGGTCTATAACCTCAATATTTGTATAACCAGACAAGTAGTAATTACCGACATGCCAACCTTGGCCAAGTTCATAACCTTCAGCCTGGCTTATTGGAGAAGATATCAAACCAAGTTGGAAAAGCACTAATGGCAACAGCGTATGGCGCATAGTAATCACACTAGAAATGAAACATAACATTATTCCCGTTCAGGTAACGGGGGCAATAAAATTGCATTTTCCGTAATCTAACAGCAATAACCTTTCATGGATATATGCCAGAATATATAGGCAGCCCCATGAGGGACAGGTGAAGACTATTCCGCAGTTCGGATATGCCGTTTGTCCGGAATTTGGCAAATTCAGGTGCGAAGAACAACTTTTATAAATGGGTTGAGCTAGGCTGGTGCGACGGTCAGCTTCTATCATCCTGTGAGGAAAAATTCAGCAGCTCCAACAGTCGCGTATGGACCAGATTTTACGTCGGATACCAGTAACCATTTTTGGCCGCAAGCGGGCATGTCCAGACGCTACTGTCAGATCAAACCCGGACTCTACAAATTTGGCGGCGCTGATGTAACCGGGCAATCTAAGGCATAATGTGTGCCTCAGTTTTTGAAAGTCTGATGCAATGAAAATCACGGTAATTGGTTCCGGCTATGTCGGATTGGTGTCCGGCGCATGCTTGGCCGAACTGGGCAACGATGTGGTGTGCGTTGACGTAGATCCACGCAAGATAGATATTCTCAACAACGGCGGCGTGCCTATTTACGAGCCTGGCCTGGAAGCGGTCATCAAGAGCAATGTCGCGGCAGACCGCTTGCGCTTCACTACCGACGTTGTGGAGAGCGTGGCGCATGGCTTGGTGCAGATGATCGCGGTCGGCACACCTTCCGGTGAAGACGGCTCCGCCGACCTGCAATATGTTATCGCCGCCGCGCGCGCCATAGGCCGCGCCATGAATGAATACAAGGTGATCGTGGACAAGTCCACTGTTCCGGTCGGCACAGCTGATAAAGTCAAACAAGCGGTGCAGGAAGAATTAAACCAGCGCGGTGTTAAAACAGAATTCAGCGTGGTATCGAATCCTGAGTTCCTCAAGGAAGGTGCGGCGATAGATGACTTCAACCGCCCGGATCGCATCGTGGTCGGTGCGGAGGATGAGCGCGCCATCAAGGTGATGCGCGACATGTATGCGCCATTCCAGCGCAACCATGACCGCCTGATGGTGATGGACATCAAGTCGGCGGAACTTACCAAGTACGCCGCCAACGCCATGCTCGCCACGCGCATCTCGTTCATGAACGAATTGGCCAACCTCGCGGAAAAGGTCGGCGCGGACATCGAGCATGTGCGCAAGGGTATCGGCTCCGACCAGCGCATCGGCTACCATTTCCTATATGCCGGCTGCGGCTATGGTGGCTCCTGCTTTCCCAAGGATATCCGCGCCCTGCAACGCACCGGCGAAGAATACGGCCTGCCGCTGAAAATCCTGCAGGCGGTGGAAGAAGTAAATCACGCACAGAAGAATGTGCTGTTGCAAAAAATTACCACACGTTTCGGCAACGACCTCAAAGGCAAACACTTCGCCTTGTGGGGGCTGGCATTCAAGCCGGGTACCGACGATATGCGCGATGCCACCAGCCGCGTGGTGGTGGAAGGCCTGTGGGCAAGAGGTGCGACAGTCACCGCACACGATCCGGTGGCGATGAAAGAAACGCTGCACATTTACGGCGAGCGCACCGATTTGCGCTACGCCGAAACTCCGCTGGATGCGCTGCAAGATGCAGATGCGCTGATCATCGTAACCGAGTGGAAAGCCTTCAAAAGCCCGGATTTCGATGCAGTAAAATCACGCCTCAAGCAGCCCGTCATTTTCGACGGACGCAACCTGTTCGAGCCTTCCAGCGTCGCTGCGCTGGGCATCGAATATCACGGTATCGGTCGGGAGAGTTAACCCACCTTCGGAGCGTCGTCCGGCCAATCTTCTTGCGGAACCCCCTCGGCGATCAGGATGTTGCATGGATGCCCGCAAAACTTCCTGCCTCCAAAAGGAATGTGCCAATGGCAGTAAAGCGCCTCCGCCAGGCACTCCACCAGATTTGTACCTCCAACCGCCCGCGCACGACACGCGTTTGCACCAGCCGTTGATTGATTGTTGTCCATAGCCCGCCCTGCTTGTTACCTGTCTCCCCGAACGTCGTGGAAACACGGTGCCAAGCTATCTGGATAGACACATCAGGTCAATATGCCGAAATGCCTAGATATATATAGGCAACACCAATAGATCCAAGCCATGCGTGGCAAGCACGCCCGGCATCAGAAATCTATCTTGGAAAGAATCAGGGATGCGGCTTATCGAGATTGCACACAGTACCGGCTTCCGCACCAATCATGACCATCACATCTTCCGGTTTCATGCTCAGTAGTTCGCCGATGCCCCTGTAGTCATCCGGCAATGCGGCATCGTCCCATCCTTTGGCGGAATGGCGCGCGAGGTTGACGGCAAGGACAACGTTGCGCACGCGTGGCTGCATGGCGCATTCGTCATCCATCAGGGTAAGCAACAACTTGGGTAGTGACCATTCGCGCGCCAGCGCCAACTGCAAATCAACCAATGCAAAACCCAGCACTTCCTCCTGCGCGGTACGGCTGCGCATTGTCTTGTCCTGTTGCTGCATAGCACTGATTTTCAGCATATCGTCTGGTGCAAAGCACCACATGAGCAGTTCGGCGAGATCGTGCAGCAGTGCGGCAATACGCACCTCCTCGAAGTGCATGTCGCGCAGGCGTACCGCCCAATCGAGTGCGTAGTAAGACGCGCGGTGCAAGCGGTGTACCACGTGCAACAGGCTAATCAGCGCCCCCGTGTGGCCACGCAGCACTTCTTCCACCAGCGGTTTTGGCGGCAACCTCTTAAAGAATGCCTCTACGCCGAGCATCAGCAACGCCTGCTCCACCTGCACCACTTCGTGTTCCTGTTTGCTGTGCTTGTGACCTTGCAGGTAGCGCAACAGCTTGACGGTCATCATCGGATCGCGTGCGATGACATCGGTAACGCCACGCGCACTGATATTTTCCGCATCCTCGTGCAATGTGGCCAAGTCGCGTGCGGTTTGTTTCAATACCGGAATTTCAGCATGGCTGAGAAAGGCTACCCAGCCCTCCAGACCTTTAATTTCCTGTGGTTGCATCGCTCCCCCAATATCACACTACCCTGTGAGACCCTTTTGGTTAACCGGCAGGAATCATTATAAACAACCGGCCAGACGCGCTACGTGGAATATTATCCCTGCACGGCAAGCGTACCGATACGCCCGTCAACTTCGCGCATCACCATTTCGTGCCGGGGCAGTATACCCTCAAGCCCTTCGAGATATTGCCGCAACGACACCAGTTCATAGCCCTGCTCTTTCCAGCCTATGAGCAATTGCTCGAATACCGGCATCCACTTGCCACCCTCCAGCTCGGCATGCAAGGTGAACACATGGCCGGTGGCGGGCGGATTTTCCGTCAATTGCAACAGATGCTGCGCCACGTTTTCCAGTGTAACGCCTTCGCGGTTGATAATCTCATCCAGCGTCGGCAAGGTGGTGGGCAGTTGCGGACAGGCGACGATCTCGGCGTTCACAGTGGGAATAAAGGGATGCGTGCCGCGTGTGTCAGAACTGTAATCGAAGCCCATGTGCTGCGTCAGGCGCAAGGCATGGCGGTTCATCTGCCAGCCTGCTGCGGCGTGCGCCTTGGGTGCCTCGCCAAAAATTTCTGTGAATCTGTCCACTGCGCACTGCATTTCGTGTCGCGTCCACCCGGCATCCTTGCCCGCCACTTGATCCTGCCAGCGGATGTGGTCGTAGCAATGAATACCGACCTCAAAGCCCGCATCGCGTACCGAGCGCATGATATCCGCGCAGCTGCGCCCAATATCCGGCCCCGGCAACAAGGTGCCGTACAGCAACGTCTTGATGCCGTAATGTTCCACCACCGAAGTGCGTGATACCTTACCCAGAAAACCGGGGCGGAATACACGCAAGATGGCACGCCCGGTGTGATCGGGACCGAGCGAGAAGAAGAAAGCGGCTTGGGCGTTGTGTTTTTTGAGGGTTTCAACCAGACGCGGCACACCTTCGCGGGTGCCGCGCCAGGTATCGACGTCGATTTTGAGGGCGAGTTGCGGCATCAATCCATCAGGCCGCGCGCCTCGCCGATCTGGCCGCGATACGCATCGAAAATCTTGCGCAAGGTATCTGCCATGGCAATCGTTGGTTTCCAGTCCAGCTCTTCGCAGGTATTGGTAATTTTCGGCACACGATTCTGCACATCCTGGTACCCCTTACCGTAATAAGCGGCTGAGGTGGTCTCGACGATCTTCACCTTCTTCGCGGAATCACGGTATTCCGGATATTCGTTCGCCAGCTTGAGCATCATGTCAGCCAGATCTCGGATCGCGTAGTTGTTGGTCGGGTTGCCGATGTTGTAGATCTTGCCGGAGGCGATGCCGTCCTTGTTCGCAATGATCTTCATCAGCGCGTCGATGCCATCGTCAATATAGGTGAAGGCACGTTTCTGCTGCCCGCCGTCCACCAGGCTGATGTTCTCGCCGCGCACGATGTGGCCGAAGAACTGGGTAACCACACGCGAGCTGCCTTCCTTCGGCGTATGGATGGAATCCAGCCCGGCACCGATCCAGTTGAACGGGCGGAACAGGGTAAAATTCAGCCCCTGCTCCATGCCATAGCCCCAGATCACGCGGTCCATCAACTGCTTGGAACAGGAATAAATCCAGCGCGGCTTGTTGATCGGGCCGCAGATCAGCTCGGAATTTTCCGGGTCGAATTCCTCATCGTGGCACATGCCGTACACTTCCGAGGTGGATGGAAATACCAGATGTTTGTTGTATTTTACCGCCGCGCGCACGATGGGTAAGTTGGCCTCGAAATCCAGTTCGAACACACGCAACGGTTCCTTGACGTAAGTCGAAGGTGTGGCAATCGCCACCAGCGGCAAGATCACATCGCACTTGCGTATGTGGTACTCCATCCACTCTTTGTTGATGGTGATGTCGCCTTCAAAGAAATGAAAGCGCGGCTGGTCGAGCAGATCGGTGATACGCTCGGTGTTCATGTCCATGCCATACACTTCCCAATCGGTAGTGGCAAGGATGCGGTTGGACAGATGGTGGCCGATAAAACCGTTCACCCCGAGGATCAAGACTTTTTTCATTACCATTTCCTTAACAATTAAATTCCATCGTCATTCCGGCGTAGGCGGGAATGACAAAACCTTTAAAGTGTTACCGATTAAACTCAAATTTTCCCGCGCCATACTTTGCGTAAAATTTCTCAGCGCTCATCGCCACACCATCCAGCTCAAAGCTCACCACGCGCAGTACCCCGCTACCGCAAATTGCATAAGCCTTGCCTTCTTTCACATAGAAAGCAGGCGGCTCGCCGGAAACTTCGCAACCCGTCACCAGTGTTTGCAGAATACGCATAGGGTTGCCCATCAACTGCGTGGTTGCGCCCGGATAAGGCGGCGCCACGGCGCGCACCATATTATGGATGCTGCGCGCATCCTGCGACCAGTCGATGACACCGTCTTCTGCCTTGCGTCCGCCGAAGTAAGCACCTCTGCTCAAATCCTGCGGCACTGCCTGCGCCCTGCCCGCCAGCAAATCCGGCAAACAGGCATTCAACGCCATTTCCGCCGCTACGGTGACTTTCTGTAATACTTCAAGCGCCGTATCGTTGGGCAAAATCGGCACCGCCTGCTGCGCCACAATGTCGCCATCGTCCGGCTTTTCCGTCATGTAATGCAGGGTCGC
>CAITJF010000257.1 GCA_903892645.1 uncultured Nitrosomonadales bacterium
CGCCATTGATAGGTAGCGATTTGGCGCACACGCTGCTGCGCTACTTCCGACATGGCTTCGCCGCCGATATTGCATTGGCGCAAAAAATCGCGGTCATTATCGAGTTGCTGAATATACGCCTCGTATTCGGCATGTGTCGTTGTTTCTCGCAGCATGGCGATTTCGGCATCGCGCTTGAGCACTTCGAAGCGGGTATCCAGCAAATGGATACGATCAAAAATGGTTTGCAGCTTGGTTGATTTGTCCACCACATGCACCGGCGTCGTGATCTTGCCGCAGTCGTGCAACAGGCCGGCAATTTTTAGCTCATACCGATCCTTGTCGGTCATCACAAAATCTTTGAGCGGGCCGCGCTCGGTGCGATTGACCGCTTCGGCAATCATCATGGTCAGCACCGGCACGCGCGCGCAATGGCCACCGGTATAAGGCGACTTGTCGTCGATTGCGGTGTTGATGAGACTGATTAAAGATTCGAACAGGTCTTCCAGTTGCTTGATCAGGCGGCGATTGGTCAATGCAATGGCGGCTTGCGAAGCGAGCGATTCCAGCAACTGCTGATCGTCCTTTGAGAACGGGACAATCGCGCCGCTTTCCCGATCTTGCGCGTTGATCAGTTGCAGCACGCCGATGACTTCATCCTCATGGTTGAGCATCGGCACTGTAAGAAATGAAGTGGAGCGGTAGCCGTTCTTGGCATCAAACTTTTTTGTCCCTGAAAAATCGTACCCTTCCGCAACGTAGGCATCAGGGATGTTCACTGTTTCACCACTGAGCGCCGCGTGGCTCACCACCATCGAATGAACGGGATTGCCCGCCTTATCGTAAAGCTGGATCGGATAGTACGTGATCGGCACACCGCTGGTTCCGCCCATCGCGATGTTCAGCGAATCGGTACGCAGTATCTCGAAACGCAGCGCCCGCTGTTCCGGTTCGTGCAGATAAAGCGTGCCCGCATCGGCATTGGTAATGCGCTTGGCCGCAACCATAATGGTTTCCAGCAAGCTATTGATGTCGCGCTGTTGCGACAGCGCAATACCGATCTCGTTGAGTTCCTTGAGGCGATGCAGGAGGTTGTCTGTGGAATTCATGGGAGTTTTTACTTGATACAAACCGCGCGTATCTGGTGCATATCGGTAATGCCCAGCAATACCTTCTCCATCCCATCCTGTTTCAGGGTATGCATGCCATCTTCAAGGCAGATAGCCAGCAACTCTGCCACACGCGCGTGTTCCTGAATGGCCTTCTTGACCGCATCGGTTCCAATCAGCAACTCGTGCAAGCCCACCCGCCCACGATAACCGGTACCGGAACATTTTTCACAGCCAACCGGCTCATACAACGTAAATTGCCCCTTGTCGTCGGCGAACAGTTTCACCCAATCGGCATACAGCGCCTTGGTCGCGGCAACCGGGTCTTTCTTCCAGGTCGCGGTATTGACCAACTCGCCGCTGTACTCAGCGAGCATCGCTTTTATTTCATCAGCTGTCGCAATATGCGGTTTCTTGCAGTCGCCACACAGGCGCTTCCCCAAACGCTGCGCCAAGATACCCAACAACGCGTCGGCAAAGTTGAATGGATCCATGCCCATATCCAGCAAGCGATTGATGGACTCAGGCGCGCTGTTGGTATGCAAGGTGGCAAACACCAAGTGGCCGGTAAGAGAGGCTTCGATACCGATGGACACGGTTTCCTTGTCACGCATTTCACCGACCATGATCACGTCCGGATCGGCGCGCAGAAAGGCGCGCATGATGGTGGCAAAATCCAGCCCCGCCTTCTTGTTGATCTGCACTTGACGCAAGCCCTTCTGGGTAATTTCCACCGGGTCTTCCGCCGTCCAGATCTTGGTGTCTGGCTTGTTGATGTATTTGAGGATGGAATGCAGCGTGGTGGTTTTGCCGGAACCTGTCGGGCCGCATACGAAGAACAGCCCGTATGGTTTGCTGACCGTCTCCTTGATCAACTCATTATTGCGTGCCGAAAACCCCATTTTCTCCAGTGGCAAAGGCTCACCGGAAGCGAGAATACGCATCACCACATCTTCGACACCACCCTGTGATGGAATAGTCGCCACGCGCAACTCAATATCCAGGGGACCATATTTCTTGAATTTAATCTTGCCGTCCTGCGGTTTGCGCTTCTCGGAAATATCCAGGTCGCACATGATCTTGAGACGTGTCACCAGGGCGTTGCGGTACGTGGCGGGCACTTCGATGTAATTCAGCAGCGAACCGTCCTTGCGTACGCGTATCCCCGTCTTGCCTTTTCCCGGCATGGGCTCGATGTGAATATCAGAAGCACCCATCCGGTAAGCATCGACGATGATCTTGTTGACCAGCTTGACCAGTTCATTATCGGCTGCGGCACTGACGTCCTCCTGGCTGACACTGGAACCTTCTTCTTCTTCTCCACCCAAGGAAGTGAGCAGATCGTCCATGGACGACTCATCGCCTGCAAGAACACCGGTACCCTCGGAAGACCCGCCCCCACCATAGAACAAATCCAGAACCTGTTTAAATTCGCGCTGCGTGCAAACTTTATAGGCCAGGCGGTTCTTGGGGAAAATATTGTTGACCACACGCGAAGCCTGTATCCGCTCAGGGTCGGTGGTGAGTATCACCAGACCTTCCTGTGTTTCTTCTATCGGCACCCAATGGCTGCTTTCGACATATTCGCGCTTCAGGTTTTTCAGCAGGTCGGCCGGCTTGATACGATCAGACTTGTGCGGCTCGTAGGGCACCCCGAAGAAGGTTGAAAGTGCCTTGCCCAGCGCGGGCAAAGCAACCTGAAACTCATCAATCAACACATCTTCAATATCGACACCCTTGCGCCGTGCGGTGCGCGCGGCCAATTCAAACTCTGCGGCGGATATGACCGCATCCGCCACCAGATAGTCATACTTGGTTTTTACAACGGCCTGGCGCTGGCGCAACGCCACTGCCAAGGTTTGCGCCAGTTCTTGCACGCCCTCTTCAACCAACGACGGAAAAGGCTGATTAGCCTTATTGTTGATGACCTGGATGACGCCAATCAGCTCATTCTTGCCCGCCTCGACGATGGGTGCCACCAGCATCTGTTTGGTGCGGTAACCGGTGCGCTTATCCACGTCCTGCAGGAAACGCAGCTGCGTGCCGTACGTGGCCAACTCTTTCACGTCGTACACATCTTTAAGGTTGAGCATTTTCTTGTTCAGCGCGGCATAGCCGGCAATGCTCTGCTCGGCGATGGGCAGCTTGAGATCCTTGAATGAGTTTAACCCGGTCTTGACCTTGGAAACCAGCGAAGCCTTGTCCTCTCCCACCACGTAGATGGTGAGACGGTCGGCGTCAAACAGATTACAGACATCCTTGCTGACATCCAGCATGATCTCGTCGATATTGCTGGTAGCATGTATCTTGTTGGTGACGTGATTGAGCTTTCTGGTGAACTCCAGCTGCGCTTCCACCTCACCAATATTGCTTTGCGCCAGTTTGTCTGTTGCTACGCTATTCATCCACTGCTCCCTGATAACCTTGTTGCTGGATTATTGCTGTTGCAGCTTGGGCACCGTCCACAACCCGCCTTCCAGTACATACACGTCGTATCCCGCTTGCGCCAGGACGAAGGCTGCGGCCGAACTGCGCCGCCCGCTCTGGCAATAGGTAATATAGATACGACTCTTGTTGAGTGCGCCGATTGCGCTGCGAACATCATTCAGCGGCACATTGATCGCGCCCGGCAATTTATCGTAACGGTATTCCGATGGGTGGCGCACGTCTATCCATATTGCGCCCTGCGCGACCTTTTTTAAGGCATCTTCATAGCTCAAGCTGCGCAACAGCGGCTCCTGCATCAGATCGAGGAAGTCCTGCCGCTTCACGCGCAAAAGCATGCCGTTGGTTTTCATCGCTACAGTGGCGTTGCGCTTGGCACCGGAAATTAGCGCCTCCTCACCGAACGCATCGCCCGCCTTGAGTTCTGCCAGCAACATGTTGACGCCCCCCACCAGGCGGGTAACCTGGGCACGGCCGCTTTCAATCATGTAGTAGTAATCACCCTCATCACCCTCCCGGATGATGACGTCGTTGGCCCATACCGCAATCGCCTCGATGCGCTCAATCAACTGTCCAATATTCGCCGGCGGCAGGTGGGCAAATGGACCATTCTTAAGATACTCCGCGCTGAACATGCCGGAATTCAGCAGACGCTTTGCGCTGATAGAGGTGTCGGGCGCCGCTTCCATATCAGGCATCGGCTTGGCACCACCGTGCGGCGCGAATTGATCCCAAGTCACCATCGTGTCGAGCATATCATCGTCAATGCGCAACAACTGAATGTCGGTCAGCGCGGTAGCGCTGACAATTTCAGGCTGGCGCTTGCCCAACGGGTGTTTGGCCCATTCGGAATTGGCGCGGATAATCATGCGGTTGCCATCCTCATACACCATCTCCAATTCACCCTGAAGCAGATACACGGACTGTCCATGCAGGCTATGCAGTTTAAACGGGTCTTGCCCCTGGGCAAATGTTTCCAGATGGCAGTAGTCGAGCAGCTCGCGCAAGCGCGCCGGGCTGAATGATGAAATCGGCTTCAGCGCGGCGAGCATCCTTATGTCCAACATACCGCTTATCATCGTGTCCATCCGTAGTGGGCGCTAAAACTGGAACACCTGTCCGTTTTGCAACATCCTGGGGGTAAGTCCATGTACACATTCGCCGATTTCCTGCATGGTCAGCTCGACCTCCCCCGGTTTAAGGTGGGTAATGTAAATTTCCGGATTGAGCTTGAGCTTGAGCAGCTCTTCAGCCAGCATACTGGGGCATAAATGCTTGGAACGCACCGCCAGTTCTTTTTCTGCATTGGAGAAAGCGGTTTCGATAATGAGATAACGCAGGTTGGCAATATGGTTGACCACTTCCCATAGCGCATCATTGGTTGTGGTGTCACCGCTGAAGACCAGGCTGGTTGTCCCGCTATCAATCTGGAAACCCACCGCCGGTACTACATGGTTGGCCGGCAGAACGGTAATCCTGCGCCCTTCCAATTCCACGGTCCGCCCCAGATGTATCGTGTTGTAGCGCATGAACGGCTGCCGTTCATTGGGTATCTGGGTGAAATCCGGCCAGATTTTCCAGTTGAATATATGCTGTTTGATGATTTCCAGCGTCGCATCGGTGGCATGGACAGTCAGCGGCTTGTCGCGCATGAAGCCCGCGCTGTCCACCAGAAATGGGATGCAGGCAATGTGATCAAGATGGGAGTGCGTAACGAAGACATGGTCGATCATGGTCAACTCGGTCAAGCTGAGCTCGCCCACA
The DNA here is from genome assembly GCA_903892645.1 of uncultured Nitrosomonadales bacterium. Taxonomy (GTDB): domain Bacteria; phylum Pseudomonadota; class Gammaproteobacteria; order Burkholderiales; family Gallionellaceae; genus CAITJF01. The sequence goes on from CAITJF010000257.1 coordinate 5,298, forward strand.
CCCGTACCCGCATCAATCAATACATCGTTATCCAGCAGCATGGAGGTGGTGCGCGCGTTACCCCCTATGCCGCCGCTACAGCCGAGTATCCTGAGTTTCATCATCAGTTATCCAGATTGATTATTCGGCCTGCCGGTTATTTGACTTGAAAAACAAACACACCGTCCCACTCAGCGCCCGGTGGATTGCCCCGGAAATACGCAACCCTTTCGGCATAAACTTTATACAGCTTACATTCAGGGGACATGCGCTGCAAATTGTACAACTGCAACTCTGTCTGATCCCAATCCTGCTTGCGGTACAGCTTCAGCGCCTGATGGAACAGCTTGAGTTCTTCCATCTGCGCCTTGTTCACCTGTCCATTCAAACCCAGCGGCTCATAAATGGCAACCGGCTTATCTTTGCCTTTTACGCGCACTTGGTCAAGCTCGCGGTACACAAAGTCCGGTGCGGCATTTTTTGTGTTTTCGCCCACCATCACGCCCACGCCGTATTGCTTGGTGATGCCTTCCAGGCGGGAAGCCAGATTGACCGCATCGCCCATGACCGTATAAGCCACGCGCACCTCCGAACCCATGTTGCCCACGCTCACCTTGCCCGTGTTGATGCCGACCCCGACATGAATTTCCGGCCAGCCGCGTTCCTTGAAGTGTGGCTGCAATTTCTGCAATGTCTGCTGCATCTCAATACCAGCCAATATGGCATTGTGCGCATGGTTGGGTTCTGGTTTCGGCGCACCCCAGAACGCCATGATGCAGTCGCCCATATACTTGTCTACCTTGCCGTGATGTTTGTAGATCACGCGTGAAAGCGGGGTAAGAAACTCATTCATCAACTGGCTCAATTCCTTGGGATCCAGCCCCTCGGAAATGGTGGTGAAACCGCGCACGTCAGAGAACAGGATGGTCATCTCGCGGCTTTCGCCCTCCATGGACACCACCTGCTCAGGATTCTTGCTCATCTCGTCCACCAGTTCGGACGGCACATATTTTCCAAACAGGCTGGTAATCTGCCGCTTGATGCGCGCTTCGACGAAATAGCCGTAAGACATGTCCAGCGCGAACAGGCCTAATATCATCAGCATGCCGCTGGCCAGGGGCAGGGCCAGGTTAGCGTAATGCCAGATCGCCATATTGCCCGCCAGCGCCCCCCCTAATGCAAATATCGTCAGCAGCGTGGCTTTCGCCGGGGTCAACAACGGCAACAACAAACTCAGTGCCACGCCGCTGATCAACAGCAGCACGACCTCTGCGCCTGTCACGTAGGGCGGTTTTTGCTTGAGGTTCTGATCGAGAATACCGGCAATCATGTTGGCATGTGTTTCCACCCCCGGATATACCGCATCAACCGGCGTGGAGCGCATATCCATCAGTCCCGGCGCGGAAGTGCCGATCAACACGATCTTGTTTTTCAGTTCAGCCTGCGGAATGCGGTCATGCAGCACATCGGCGACGGAAATGTAGCGAAAGCTGCCACGCCCGCCACGATAAGGCACCAACGTGCTTACGTCCTGATCCAGCGGGATCCTGAAACCACCCTGCGCATCCCCCAATTCAAGCCACTCCAGGCCAGCATAATCGGCGCTCTTGCTGGTTGCGTAACCCGGTATTAATTTCAAGCCCAGCAGGGTGCGAGCCATAGCAAGGGACAAGGACTCGTAGTAAGCACCGTTGTATTCCACGACCATCGGCAGACGCCGCACTACACCATCTGCATCTACCAGCGGGTTGAAGTGGCCGGCACTGGCTGCGTTTTTTTGCAGTTCCGGCAGATTCCCGCCATAGCTGTCCCACCGGGTAAAGCCGATCGGGCGCCCCTTGAACGTGCCGGGTGGAAACACCGCTTCTGGCAACGCACCTGAAGCACCTTTCTCGGCACCCTGTGCGCTATTGGTGAAGTAATACCCCAGCACCACATTACGGTTTTTGATCTTGCTGGCGAACAGGCTGTCATAGTCCAGTTGCGGCCTGATTTGCGCCAAAGTGGAGTGGAATTGCGGCACATCCCTGAGCTGATTGCGCCCCAGTTCCTGCAGCACCTTAAGCCCCGAGCTTTCATCCTTTTCCGCAAACACCACGTCGAAACCGGCCACCGCGACGCCATCGCGAGCGAACAACTTGTCCATCAGCAACGCCAAGCGGTCACGGCTCCACGGCCAGCGCCCCTCTTCCTTGAGGCTTTTCTCGTCGATATCGAGAATGACGATACGGCTGTCTATTTCGCGCGGCATGGTCAGCCGCAGGCGATAATCGTAGATTATGTTATCAAGTTGCTGGATGAATCCGATTTGGTAGAATTTTGCGGCACTACCGAGAAACACCAAGACCAGCGCCAGACCAAGCCCGATTAGCAGTGCATGTCGTTTCACGCAGCTTCCCCTAACCCGGCAGCCAGCATAGTTATCGAGTGAAGTACCTCATCAATATGCGGGCAATATGCGGGCATCCCATTACTCTTTGAAATAGAACTCCATTTTGATTCCTGCCAGCTCGATGATATCGTGGTCATTTAGTTGATGCTGATGTTGATCCAGCGCCTTGCCATTGAGCGTCGGATAAACCACCCCTTCCACGTGGGTGATGAAATAACCATGTGGGCGGCGCGTCAAAACCGCCACCTGCACACCGGGCTTGCCCAGCGTTGTCAGGTTTTTTACCAGATCAAGTTCCTTGCCGGCATTCGGGCCACTGAGTATCTGCAACGCAGCTGGGCGAACAGCGGCGCTTGGCGGCGCCGGAGGCTTCTCAGCCGGTGCTGTCTGTGCGACTGGCACCGGCCTTGCAACCGCAGCTTGTAGCGGTGCGGCTTCGAATTTTCCGGTTGCCGCGTATGCAGGGGGAAGATTCACCTGTGTTGTTTTCATGGTTGTATCAACATTTTGCGTTTTAACCGGCGCACGCAACACCATGGTTTTCTCAAAATCCTCTGCTGTAGCTTGGCCCTTCTGTTCGTTCATGTATTTCAGCTTGTACTTGCCAATCTCAATCACATCGTTGTTCTGGAGAAAGTGTTTCTTGATCTGCACGCCATTCACCATCACCCCATTGGTGCTGTCCAGATCTTCCAGAAACGAATCGTTGAGAATGGTTACTATTGCAGCGTGTTCACCACTGACAGCAAGATTGTCAATTGCAATATCATTATGCGGTTTGCGCCCTACAGTCATACGCTCCTTATTCAGGGTGTATTCATGCAGCACCACGCCATCCATGCTGAGTATCAGTTTTGCCGCCATATCATCGATCCCCGTAACTCAATTCTTAAACTCCGTAATTCAATTCTTGAACCAAGACAACAACTTCGCCAGCCAGCTGCGTGGCGCGGCAAAATCGCCGTTTACCTTGATCAGTATCACCGACACGTTATCGCGCCCGCCATTATCGTTTGCCATTTCAATCAACTGGCCTGCCGCCAGCGGCAGATTGGCTTGTAGCATCTGCAAGGTGCTGCCGATATCCTCGTCTTCCACCATGTCATTCAGCCCATCCGAACATAGCAGGTAAATATCCCCTATTTGCACCTCATAAACGTTCATTTCCACTGCCACTTCGGCATCAATGCCGACTGCGCGTGTCACTAAATTTTTATTTTTAGATAAGCGCGCATCTTCCTTGCTGATCATGCCACCATCAATTTGTTCTTGCAGCAGCGAATGGTCCCGTGTGATGGTCTCAAAGGTTTCGCCGCGCAACCGGTACATGCGCGAGTCACCCACATGCGCCACAGCCACGCGGTTGTCATAGAACAGTCCGGCCACTATTGTGGTGCCCATGCCAGCATATTGCGGCTGGCTCTGTGCTGCGCTGTATATTGAGGTGTTGGCCTTTTGTACATTCTCGCGCAGCAGCGCCACGCCGACCTCTTCCCCACTGTCATCATTGTCTTCGGGGCGTACGCTTTCCAGATGATGCTTGATTTCGGTAGACAACACAGAGACCGCAATGCCGCTGGCCACTTCACCGGCATTATAGCCGCCCATCCCGTCAGCTAACACCACCAAGCCACAGGAAGCATCATAAATCACGCTGTCTTCATTGTGCGACCGCACCATGCCGGAATGGGTCTGGCTGACTATTTCGAGTGCTTCCTGAATATTCATATCCTACCCCTGCATGCTCTCTATCATTGCAAATTGGCCGCACATCGGCGAATTGCCTCGGCCATTTCAGAGCCGGTCTGATAACGCTCTTCCACCTTTTTTGCCAACGCCTTGTTGATGATCGCCACCACACACGGTGGCACATCCGGCTTGATGCTCAAAATATCGGTATGCGGTTCATTGGCAATACGGAACATGAGCTGCGCCATCGAGTCGCCTTCGAACGGCAGCTTACCACACACCATTTGATACAGGCTCGCCCCCAATGAAAACAAGTCCGATGCGCCCTCGATTTTCGCGCCGGCCAGTTGCTCTGGCGACATGTACGACGGCGTGCCCAGCACCATGCCGGTCTTGGTCTTGGAAGAGTCGGTAATGCGCGCGATGCCGAAATCGGTCACCTTCACCGTATCACCCTCCATGTCGTACATGATGTTTGCCGGCTTGATGTCGCGGTGCACCACATGCAGGGTATGTGCATAACCCAGCGCATCCGCCACGCGCGCCACGATACTCAATACCTTGGGCAGCGGCAGCAGATTATCTGGCTTGGTATGGGGCACCAGATCTTTACCCTTGAGGAACTCCATCGCGATGTAGGCGAGGTCATGCTCCTCACCCGCATCATACATAGTCACGATATTCGGGTGGTTCAGGCGGCCGGCGGACTCAGCCTCGCGGAAGAAGCGGGCTTTCACATCTTCCAGTTCATCAGCATCGAACTCCTGCGACAACGCCATGGTTTTGATTGCCACGGTGCGGCCGATTTTCGGGTCTTTGCCGAGATACACCACACCCATTGCACCCTTGCCGAGTTCCTTCTCGATTTCATAGCGCCCCAGCATCGGCTTGGACATACCTTCCTTGCCCAGCACCATGGTGCTGGCGTTACTCTTGCCGGATGAACCGCCGAGTATCAGCGTTTCCGACATCGCCTTGGACTGTGCCAGGCGCGCATCCAGATCGCGGAATTTGGGGTTATATTCAGCCATGTATTTGAATACAGACTCCGCCTTGTTGAACTGGCGCTTGCGCTCGAAATCCAGCCCGAGGTTGTAGAGCACTTCCATCAGGCTGTCGTCAATCTGCACCTTGCGGAATTTGTCGAAGGCCATATCCAGCTGCCCCTGCCCCTGGAACGCCAGTCCCAACATGCGGTTGCTTTCCGCCGAATCCGCGTCAGATTTGAGCTTGCCTTTTTCCGTAACCAGGAAGTGTTTGGTGGTCAGCAACAGGTGTCCTCCCAGCAGCAGAGTGGCGGGCAACATCAATTGCAGCCACACCGCTTGCGATATCATCAGCGCGTAATGGGTGACCAATAACGCCACGAACACCACTGCGGTAACCGCAGCCCCAATGCCCGCTTTCATGCGCGGCAGCAGCACGATGAGGTATAACGCAACCACCAGGAATATGCTTCTTTCCGCCCAGAAACCCCAGCTAGGCGTGACAAAAAAGTCCTGCTTGAGGATGCTGGAAACCGAATGTGCCAAAGTCAACACCGGCGCCATGCCGGACGACACCGGTGTCACTTGCGGCGTACCGACTCCTGCGGCAGTGGCGCCGATCAGCACAATCTTGTCACGGTATTTTTCCGCAGGTATCTTGCCGGTCAACACATCGTAAAACGAATCCACCTGAAAGGCGGGCTTACCCTCGCGATCCGTATAAAAATAGGTATGCATACGCAATTCGGAGTCAGTTGCAATATTCAGATTGCCAACCTTCACACCCTGCCCCAAAGTAACCTGGATGTCTTTGGGCTCAAGATTCAAACTCTTCGCCGCCAGCATCAACGACAACGAAGGGTAATACTGGTCAAAATAACCCACCACCAGCGGCTCGGTGCGAATCCCGCCATCCACATCGGGCGTGGAATTAAGATGCCCAATGGCAATAGCGCGCGAACCCAACGCCGGAATCGGCACATGCGCCCCCAAAGAAGGGATAGGTAACGCCCCCGCTATTCCTTCCTTGACATTGACCAAATTGTTTTTTATCACGTAATCCGGCAACGGTTTATCCGGCTTGCCTTGCGGCTCACCCAGGTCGAAGACCATAGCGAGCAGCACATCGTTGGCTTTCGTCATGCTTTCACTGAGCTTCTGGTCGTTGTCGAGACGTTGCATCGCCTCTTGCAACAGCGCAGCCAATTGCGCCAGATCGGTCTGATGTTCCGGGTTGGGGCTGTTCTTCAGGGTGGAGGCATCAAGCGAGGCAGCGATTTTGTTGATGTATTCCAGCCCGGCATCGACCTGCGGCTCGGAAAACAACGCCGTATTGCCCACCACCTTGGCGTGTCCGGCGGCCAGCAAATCCAGCATCTTGGCTTGAGTTTCGCGCGGCCACGGCCAGCGCCCCAGATTGGCGATGCTCTGTTCATCGATTGCAATCACCGCAATCTTGTCGCTGGGAATTCTGGAGGAAGCGCGCACGCCCAAATCGTAGGCCTTACGCTCCAGGCTTTGCATCAGGTCGCTGTTGGCGCTGAACAGGAACAGCACCGCCACCAGCAATCCGACGAACCAGTCCGCTTTCCAGAACAATTTGTTATTTTTCACTTGGTCTTATCGCCTGGTTTTTTACTTATTAGCTGCTTGTTTTTTCATTTATCGGCTGCTTACCTGACTAATACTAAAACAATTTGCAAAATCAAACCATAACCCTTTTAATTTATTAAAAATTATCCAAGTAATTTTACATAACACAAAAAGGTTTTGCTATTTAACGAGAAGCACCGGCACGGTGGCGAGATGCAACACCTTGCTTACCACTGAGCCCAGCAGCAAGGCAGATAGCGCATTTTGCCCCTGTGCCCCCATGGTGATCTGGTCAACCTGCTGCTCCTGCGCATACTGCACGACAGCCTCCGCCGGCGTGCCTATGCTGATGTGGTAGGTATAGGCCAACCCGGCAGCATCCAGTTTTTCGCGTGCCACTTTCAAGGCCGCCAACCCCTGCTCGCGATAGTAATCGTTGATGGTTTCCTGGTTGATGAACAGCTTCACGTTGCCCGAGGCTATATTCCACTGCACGTTCAGTAAAAAAATTTGCGGCGCATCCTTCAGCAGGAAGGCGGTTGCAATCACCTGTTCCACTGCGCGGTTGGCGCTATCGGAACCGTCTATGGGAATGAGTATTTTCATCTTGCGCCCTTGATCAATGTTTGCCATCTGATGTAGCGGATACTTGTTCGTCCAGCAGATTCACTACCGGCAGAGCCGCAGCTTTGCGCGCAGCCAGCCACTTACCCAGCAGCACCACCAGCACGGCGCAGCCGGCGGGAAGCAACCAGTGAATCATGTGCGGCATAGCCTCCAGCACATGTACTACCAGCGAATCGCTTATCAGCATCTCCCCCGCGACGTAGCCAAGCAAGCCGCCGCCCACAAAAATGATGAACGGGTAACGGTCAATCAGCTTCAGCACAAGCTGGCTGCTCCACGCAATCAGCGGGATGCTCACCAGCAGGCCGAACACCAGCAGCATGACATTGCCATGCGCCGCCGCCGCGACGCCCAGCACGTTATCCAGACTCATGATGAAGTCGGCGATGATGATGGTCTTCACCGCGCCGAACAGCCGCGTATCGGCCTTGATGTTATCCGCCTTGTGCTCTTCTTCCGGCAGCAGCAGCTTGACCCCGATCCACAGCAGCATGAATGCCCCGATCAGCTTGAGGTAAGGCAGGCTCAGCAACTCAATGGCAAAGAAGGTCAGCATGATGCGCAAAACAATTGCACCCGCCACTCCGAACAGCACGCCTTTCTTGCGCTGTTCGGGCGGCAGATTGCGGCAGGCCAGCGCAATCACCACGGCGTTGTCGCCGCTGAGCAAGACATCGATGACGATGATCTTGAATACATC
>CAITJF010000258.1 GCA_903892645.1 uncultured Nitrosomonadales bacterium
CGATTCAGCGCAGGCATATCACAATAAATGATCTTGACCGGCTTGGCGCCATGGCTCGCCGCAAATAGCCCGTCGAATAACCAATTGCAGTCGTGGCTTGATGTTGCAGGCAGTTTGTCGGACCGCGATTCCTGAAATATAGCCCATAGCGCTTCAAGAAGTGTAGGTCAACATGGGTTCAAGAGGCCGCCCCGGCATTCTTGCCCGATCAGCTGTTTCCTGTTTCATTACGATAACACCCCGGCTCGTTTGCAAATATCCGGCTAGCCTGTTCCACCAACGGGTTATGCACAACCGATTGTCGTGGTTGACGCACGTCAGGGTTTTTTACCTGGTTTCCATTTAAGCTATGAAAAATTGAATAATTTAATACGTAATGTGGCGGCGTTACGCCACGTACTTTAACCAAGGAGAATGATATGGCACACGGTACGACACTCGGCGGCACCCCGGTGGAATTAAACGGCGACTTCCCCAAAGTAGGGCAAGCCGCACCCGCTTTTTTGCTGGTCAACAAGGAGTTGCAGGACATCGCGCTGGGCAGCTTCGGCAATAAGCGCAAGGTGCTGAACATCGTCCCCAGCCTGGACACACCAACCTGTCAGGCTTCCGAACGGCGCTTTAATCAGGCTGCCGGCAACCTGACCAATGCCGTCGTGATAACCATCTCCGCCGACTTGCCGTTTGCCATGGCGCGTTTCTGTTCCAGCGAAGGCCTGAACAACGTGGTCAACCTGTCTGTCATGCGTGGCCGCGAGTTCTTGCGCAACTACGGCGTGGAAATTGCCAGCGGCGTGCTGGCCGGGCTGGCAGCACGCGCCGTGATCGTGCTGGATGGCAACAACGTCGTGCGCTACACCGAACTGGTCAGCGAGATCAAGAACGAGCCGAATTACGATGCGGCACTGGCTGCATTGCAAGCCTGTTGAACAGGATGCCGCACTAATATTGCATTTTCGACTCGGTTGCCAGAAAAGGCGGCCGAGTCGCTGGCGGCTGTTTAGCCAGCCAGTGCCGATTATTGAGTTGTTGAAACAAGGTTTCCATTAAAGCCTCAGCACTCTTCTGCTTAAAAGCGGGGCAAACGAAAAGCGAAGCAAGCGATAAGAGTCGGTTCAAGTTCAGTGGCAGCCTCCGGATGGCCGAGTAGAGGCGCATATATTTCATCTCGGTGGGTTTGAATCCAGTTAGCCTCATGACTCTCATTTTCCATATTCCATCAGTGGTGCCCCAATGTTGACTGTTGAGTCGATTGTAATAGATTGATGGAACTACTGCACGTTACGCTATTATTAGCTGATGTTGGCGCTGGACAGGTAATCAGACGATAAGCAAAAGGGCATGGTAAGCAAATTTTTCCAGGCGCTTTTGTTTTGACCATGCTGCTATTTCTAAGGAGAACGGTTATGAGCTTGTTCAAAAAAGTTTTTGGCCCAAGATCAAAATATGACAAAAGCCTGCCCTATACCTATGAAGCCAGGATCCGTCTATTCGAAGGGGGCGAAGAATACAATTCCTATTTTGCGGACACGATCTGCGGCCTGGTGGAATATTTGCACCAGAACGGCATAAGACCCGATGAGGTGCAGATTATCGAGGTTTACCAGAAGCAGGAATTTCCGCTGGAGGCGAAACATTTCACCACATCCGGCCACCAATGGCTTTTCAAGCCGGACATATGCCGCTCGTTTGAGGAACATTACAAAGGCCACATACAGGGCAACACCTGTTCATTCAATGACAGGGATTGCAAGGGCAGCGGCCCTTGAGGCTGATTGGCGCAAGAATTTGGCAAAAACCTGCTGCCTGCACAAAAAATCGTGCTACGATTTACCCGTTTGGTTTTATTGTTGTGTCCAATCTGGTTCTATAGGAGGGAGAAATAATGGCAATTATCGCTACAATCTGTGCTGTTGGCACTGCAGTGATGGCAGTCCTGTTTTCCTTATGGATGCTGAAGCAGTTATTCGCCAGCAACTGAATTAAAACAAAAAACCAGCTTCGGCTGGTTTTTTGTTTTGTAGGGTTTTGCAATGGCCTGCTCCTGCAACCAAACCCGCTGCTTCAAAATTAGGGCTATTTGGTTGACGCACGTCAGTGTCTTTTTTTGTTCTCAATCAGAAAATGCGGTCGGTTAAGGCTCTAAGGTTAAGCAGCTCGTTTGAAGAGTACTCCTGTGGCGGGTTGATTTGGAATTCTTGATTTAAAAGGAGGGAAGATACTGTGGAAGCAACCCAAACAACACCAGTAAAGTACGATATGGAGGTGGTTCGATGGTTCACCATCGCGGCCGCCATCTACGCTGTGGTAGGGACGCTGCTCGGTGTGTATATTGCATCGGAATTGGCGTGGCCGTTCCTGAACTTTGATATTCCTTACATCACTTTCGGGCGCTTGCGCCCGTTGCACACCAATGCGGTGATTTTTGCGTTCGGCGGCTGTGTATTGATGGGGACCGGCTTCTACATGGTGCAGCGCACAGGTGCGACCAGGCTGTGGAGCAATGGCTTGGCATGGTTTACCTTCTGGGGCTGGAACCTGATCATCGTATTGGCTGTAATCACCCTGCCGCTGGGCATGTCCCAAGGCAAGGAATATGCCGAACTGGCATGGCCGATTGATATCCTGATCGCGATAGTCTGGCTGTCGTTCGGCTTGAATCACATCATGACCATAGCGATTCGCAAGACCTCTCACATCTACGTGGCAAACTGGTTCACCATGGGCATGATCATCATGATCACCTATTTGCACGTCGTGAACAGCCTGGCCATCCCGGTCAGTTTGACCAAGTCCTACTCCATCTACTCCGGCGTGCAAGACGCCATGATCCAATGGTGGTGGGGCCATAATGCGGTGGGCTTCTATCTGACCGGCGGCTTCCTGGGCATCATGTATTACTTCGTGCCCAAGCAAGCAGGCCGTCCGGTGTATTCCTATCGCCTGTCCGTATTGCATTTCTGGGCATTGACCTTCGGCTACGTGTGGCTGGGCGCCCATCACCTGCAATACACCGCGTTGCCTGACTGGACGGGTTCCCTCGGTGCAGCTGTTTCCCTGGCGATGATCATCCCGTCCTGGGGTGGTGCGATGAACGGCATGATGACGCTGTCCGGCGCCTGGGACAAGTTGCGTACCGACTATATCCTGCGCTTCCTGGTGGTTTCCCTGGCGTTCTACGCGATGTCCACTTTTGAAGGCCCGGTGATGTCGATCAAGACCGTAAATGCCCTGTCCCACTACACCGACTGGACGATTGGCCACGTGCACTCCGGAGCCCTGGGCTGGATGGCGATGGTTTCCTACGGCGCGATGTATCACATGGTAAAGAAGCTGTGGGGTGTAGACAAAATGTACTCCGAAAGCCTGGTCAATACGCACTTCTGGCTGGCAACTATCGGCACGGTGGTTTACGTCGTGGCGATGTGGGTGTCCGGCATCATGCAGGGGCTGATGTGGCGCGACTACGACGAATACGGCACGCTGTCCTATACCTTTGTTGAATCCGTGGCCGCGATGCACCCGTACTATGCGATGCGCGCTATCGGCGGGATGATTTTCAATCTGGGCGCGTGGATAGCACTGTACAACATCGTCATGACCGTGCGCCAGGCAAGTGCCGTGCGCGGTGCCAACGCTGTTCCTGCCAACGCATAAGGAGCGAACATGTCTGATCACGACAAGATTTATTCGACCAAATTACAGGATAAAGCTGAGCGCAGCACCATCCTGATGTTTGTACTAACCGCTATCGCCCTGGCGATTGGCGGTATCGTGGAAATCATTCCCTTGTTCTATTTGCCGAATACCGCGATGAGTGGCGGGGACGGCACTTTCAACGGCACGGCCCATAAAGATGGCAAAGGCAATGTTGTTTCGATGACCAAGATTATCTGGAATCCCGCCACGTCCGAGCACAAAACGCTGGAAGACTGGCAGCCCGGTGATGGCGTGCGTCCCTACAAACCGCTGGAGCTGGCCGGACGTGCGATTTTCATCCGCGAAGGATGCTTTTTGTGCCACTCGCAAATGATACGCCCGTTCCGTGACGAGAAAGACCGCTATGGGCATTACTCGATTGCGGAAGAGTCCATGTACGATCACACCTTTCAATGGGGTTCCAAGCGCACCGGCCCGGATCTGGCGCGTGTCGGAGCCAAGTATTCGGATGAGTGGCATCGCCGCCACCTGAGATATCCGCGCGATGTGGTGCCGGAGTCCGTCATGCCCAACTATTTCTGGCTGGAGAAAATGCCGGTGAATGTGGCAGAGACCGTGCAAACCATGAAGGTCATGACCATGATGCCGTTCAATCCGGTGCCCAAAGCCATCTATACGGATGCCTATATAGACGGCGCGAAAACGCAATTGGAAGGCAAGACTGATCTGGACGCGTTGATTGCCTTCCTGCAAGGCTTGGGTAATCACATCAAGTTTGAAGAAGGCGTGAATTACCGTGACTAAGTTGCTGGGGTACCTTGGCATGGACGTTGCGGCCATGTCCGTGAATGACTGGCTTGGGGTGTTCCTTGCCCTGGTTGCATTCATTGGCATGGTGGCAGTTTATTTCATGGTATTCCGCCCGGCCAACAAGGACATGTTTGAGTCCCAGCGCAGTATGGCGCTGGATGACGAAGACCATATCAGCATGGGAGAAAAAAGATGAGTGAAAAACACGATGTATCAGGTGTGCCGACAACCGGGCATGTGTGGGACGATGACTTGGGGGATTTCACCAACCAACCACCCAAGTGGTGGATCTTGGGTTTGACCGCCAGCGCGTTGTTCGTGGTGGTGTACTGGATCTACTATCCCTCCATCCCGTTTGCTTCGACGGGTGGCTTTTTCAAGGGCGTCGGTGGTTGGACGGCGATCAAGGAAATGGAAGCCGACAAAGGTGAAGTGGATGCGATACGTGGCAAATTCGAAGCCAAGCTCAAGGACATGACACCGGCGGCTATTCTGGCCGACAAGGAGTTGACCGAGTATGTCACGCGCTCCGGCAAGGTGTTGTTCGGTGACAACTGTGCTGCCTGTCACGGCCAGAACGGCATCGGTACGCATGACAAACAGGGTCTGTTCGCGCCTATCCTGAATGATGACGATTGGCTGTACGGCGGCAAGATCGACGACATCTATGCCAGTATCGCTGGTGGACGTCAAGGTATGATGCTGGCGCACCATCCGAATGAGAGAGAGCTTATTGAACTTGAACATCTGGAGAAATTGGGTCAAGCCGGGGCCGAGGCACACAATATCGCTCGCGGTCTGACTCCCCATCAAATCGACGCAGTGGCCAAATACGTTCTCGCGCTGAGCGAAGGCAAGGGTGATTCGCCGGAAGTTGCTGCTGGAAAACGGGTGTTTATGAGCAGCGATTGTACCGCTTGCCATGGTCAGGATGGCAAGGGTATCCAGGCGATGGGTTCGGCTAACCTGACCGACAAAATATGGCGTTTTGACGGGTCTATCGAAGGCATCAAGCGCACCATTAGCTACGGTGTGAACTCCGGTGATCCGCAAGCCCGCGTGGCAGTGATGCCCAGCTTTAAGGCGGCGGGTAAGCTGAGCGATGCAGAAATTAAAAAGCTGGCGGTGTATGTGTACAAGTTTGGCGGCGGTCAGGCTGACGCACCTGCAGCGGCCAAGTAAACTCTGTACCTGTGCGGTGGGGGAACCCCGTGTACGTTACATAAAGGAGGGCATGGGATGAATCATGGCATGGTTTTCTGGGGTGTGATTATTTGCGTGGTGGGAGCCGCCACAGTTATGGGGTGGTTGTTCTACGTGATTTACAGAAACGCAACCAAAGACAGCGAAAGCCAGTAAGTTTTGTACTCTCATAAAAAGGAGGAGAATAAAATCTCCTCCTTTTTCATTCTTAAAAAGATGTCTCCAAATCAGTTCTGTATACGGAGTAAACTTTACCGGAGGTCGTTTTGGCATCTGGCGAAAGACCGGATAAGGTTGTTAAGCCAGTCGGGAGTGAGCGCGTGAATAAGGAAGTTGAAAACAAGGAAGCTGGAAATGTCACGGAAATTTACCGGGAATTTGAAACCTGGCAAATCAATATGGGTGACAAGACTATCCATGCCAAGCGCATGCCGGGGGTTTTCCGCACCGTTAAAAACTATACCCAGTCACTCTGGCTGCTGTTTTTTCTTGTTCCTTATTTGCGCTGGAATGGCAAACAGGCCGTCTTGTTTGACATCACCAACAGGCAGTTCCATTTCTTTAACCTGACCATATTGCCGCAGGATATCTGGATGCTGTCGCTGTTGCTGCTGTTGCTGGCGATGGGCTTGTTCGCCGTCACATCGGTCGCATCGCGGGTGTGGTGCGGTTATTTCTGTTTCCAGTCATCGTGGACAGACTGGTATACCTGGATAGAAGACAAGATTGAGGGGCCGCCCCATGCCCGCCGCAAGCTGGAGGCGGCTCCCTGGAGCCTGGAAAAGATCCGGAAGAAGATCATCAAGCACTTCATCTGGATGGTGATTGCACTTCTTACCGGCATAAGTTTCTCCATCTGGTTCGTGGATGCATTTGATTACTGGAGCATGCTGGTGCATTTTCAGTTGCCGTTGGTCGGCTGGGTCGTGCTGATCATGTTTTTCCTGGGTACTTACATTCTGGCCGGGATGTTGCGCGAACAAACCTGCATGTGGTTGTGTCCCTATGCCCGTATTCAGGGTGTGATGACCGATTCGCAGACTATACTTCCAGCTTACGACTTTAATCGTGGTGAGCCGCGCGGCAAGCTGCACCATAAAGCGGAAGGAAGTGCGGCACAAGGCGATTGCATTGATTGCTTCCAGTGCGTGCAGGTGTGTCCGACCGGCGTGGATATCCGTGAGGGACTGCAATTGGGATGCATTACCTGTGGTCTCTGCCTGGATGCCTGCGATTCCATCATGGACAAGGTTGGTAAGCCGCGCGGTCTGATCCGCTATGCCTCGCTGGACGAGCTGGAAGGCAAACCGGCCAAGAAGATATACCAGCACCCGCGCACACTGGCGTATCTCGGCATTATCCTGCTTGCTTTTGGCGGTATCGTTTACGGCTTGACCCACCTGGGTTCGATGACGCTGAAAGTGATACCGGAACGCCAACCATTGTTTGTAAGCCTGAGTGATGGATCGATCCAGAATAAATATGAATTCAAGGTGCTCAACAAGACCGACCGTGATTTTTTTGTGACGGTCACGGCGGAAGGTGGTGTGAAAGACCAGGTCATTATCGGTGCTGAAAAACCATTGCTGACACATCATGGTCGCGGCACTTCCTTCACAATCTTCGTCAAGGCATCTGGCGACAATATAAAGAATGAAGTGACGCCGATTGAATTCCGTGTTCAGAGCGTAGAAGACCCGCTGATAGCCGCGGAATACAAGACCAAGTTCAACGGCCCCAAACCCTGATTGCATATATTACGGAGGGAATGAGAAATGATTTCGCAGAATAGCAAAAAAGGCTTGCGCAACCCATGGGTGCTTGGAATGACAGGGCTGATCATCTTTGTACTCGGTGTTAACGGTGCCTTTGTTTGGTATGCCACCCACAACCGCTCGACCCTGGTGGATAGGGATTACGACACCGGAGACCGTAAGTCCGGGGCTTCATTGATAAGCGAGCTTCAGAAACAAAAGACACTTGCCTGGAAGACCACCATCAAGCAGCCCAAGTCGGTTGTGATGGGGTCGGCCGCCGGGTACGAAATCAGCGTGGTGGATCGGGGAGGCATGCCAGTCAGCGGCACGCTGGAAGTGGAAGCCTACCGCGCATCGGATGAGAGCAAGGACTTCACCACGGCTTTCAGGGAGGTAGCGCCTGGCAATTACCAGGGCTACGTCAGCTTCCCGCTCAAGGGTTACTGGGAGTTGCGCATCCGCATCAAACGCGGAAAGGATGTATTTGAGGTTGGCACCGACAGGTTCATGGTCGCGGCCGCACCGTAAAGTTTCAAACAGGCTGTCTTGATGACACAGCATAGCAACCGCACTTCCGGCGATTGTTTCCACTGCGGCCTACCCATAGCTCCCGAGGTGGACTATCACACACGGCTTGACGGTACGGAGCGGCGGTTTTGCTGCTTCGGCTGCCAGTCGGTGTGCGGCGCCATTTTTGAGGCCGGGTTGCAAGGCTATTACCAGCGCACACCGGAAGGCACATTGCTTGCCCCACCGCCGGAGCCGCCCAGAGACATCGAAATCTACGACTTCGATGAAGTGCAGCAGGAATTCACCACCTGCTCCGGCGAGGTACGCGACATTCACTTGCTCGTCGAGGGCATCCACTGTGCCGCCTGCGTGTGGCTGATCGAGCGCGGCTTGCAACGCGTGCCTGGCGTGCAGTCGGCTGAAGTCAATCTGGCCGCCAGGCGGCTGCATCTGCGCTGGGACAACCGGCGCAGCAAGCTGTCCGATGTGATGCGCGCGCTCGCCAGAATCGGCTACGCTGCCGTGCCCTACGATCCGGAAAGCGCGGAAGGGATTATCAAAAAGGCCAATCGCGCCATGCTCTACCGGCTGTTCTTCGCCGGTTTCGCCATGATGAACATGCTGTGGATTTCCATCGCGCTGTATAGCGGCGCGAACCAGGGCGAGTTCCGCGGATTTTTCCATTGGCTGGGATTGGCGCTGGCCACCCCGACCTTGCTGTATGCGGGCTATCCCTTCTATCGCGGCGCATTCGGCGGCTTGCGCGGCGGCCACCTGACCATGGACATGCCGATTGCCATCGGCTTGAGCGTCACTTACGCCTATTCGTTTTACATCACGGCCACTGCCAATAAAATCGGTGAGGTATATTTCGATACCGTCACCAATCTGATTTTCGTGATCCTGATTGGCCGCTATCTGGAAGGCATGTTTCGCCACCAGGCCATTTCCGCCACCCAGCGCCTGATGGAACTGCAACCGCGCGTCGCCATCGTGATGCACGGCGGGCAGGAACAGATGACCCCGATACGCGGCGTAAAACCCGGCGACCGGGTGCTGATCAAACCCGGTTACAAGGTGCCGGTGGACGGCATCGTGCTGGAAGGGCATGGCGCGGTGGATGAGTCCATGCTGAGCGGTGAATCCGTGCCGGTGAGCAAATCCATCGGCGCGCAAGTCTCCGCCGGGACGGTGAATACCGATGGCGCATTGCTGGTCGAGGTGCGCTCGACCATGCAGAACACCACCCTGGCGAAGATCATCCGCCTGGTTGAAGAGGCGCAATCTTCCAAGGCCCCGATCCAGCGCCTTGCCGATACCATCGTGCCGTGGTTCGTGCTGGTTACGCTGGTATGCGCAACGCTGACTTTCTTCATCTGGAACACCCGGGATTTCGAGATCGCGTTGATGGCCGCGACTTCGGTGCTGATTATCACCTGCCCGTGCGCGCTGGGCATGGCGACGCCGATGTCAATTGCGGTGGCCTCCGGCCTGGGCGCGCAACATGGCATCCTGGTGAAAAACGGGCTGGTGCTGGAAACCCTGTCCAGGGTGAACCACTTCGTGTTCGACAAAACCGGCACCCTGACCGAAGGCAGGATGAGCGTCGCGCAAATGCATATCGCACCCGGTATGGTGGCGCAGGAGATATTGCGCAGTGCGGCAGCGGTGGAACGCTACAGCGAACACAGCGTGGCCAAGGCCATCGTGACGGAAGCGGAGGGACAGCAATTGAATTGCCGCGACATGGCCGTGGCCGGGTTCCATGCGACAGCCGGCCTGGGTGTGGCGGCGGAAGTGGCCGGACAAACGGTGTTGCTGGGCAGCGCCGAATGGCTGATGCGGCACGGCATTGCGCTCAATACGGAACTGCAGGCACGGGCACATGAACTGGAAGCACAGGCGGTGAGTTGCGTGCATGCAGCAATGGGTGATGCGCATGTGGCCGTGTTCGCACTGGCGGACAAGTTGCGCGATGATGCGCGGCCATTGATAAGCGAGCTGCGCGCAGCGGGGATTAAAATGACCCTGCTGAGCGGGGATCGCAGGCCGGTTGCCGAAGCGATCGCGCGGCAACTGGGCGGCATGGAAGTGATTGCCGAGGTAATGCCGCAGGACAAGGATCGGGTGATCCGGCAGTTGCAACAAGGCGGCGCGGTGGTCGCCATGGTGGGCGACGGCATCAACGACGCGCCCGCCCTGATCCGCGCCGATGTGGGCATTGCACTCGGCTCGGGCACCGACGTGTCGGTGGAAAGCGCCGACATCGTGCTGATGCACAACGAACTGGACAAGGTGCGGCTGGCCACCCTGCTGTCGCGCCGCACCCTGCGCACCATCAAGCAGAATATCGGGCTGTCCTTCGTGTATAACGCTATCATGGTGCCGCTGGCGATGATGGCGATAGTGACCCCGCTGGTGGCGGCGATCACCATGCCGGTCAGTTCGCTGGTGGTGATCGGCAATGCGGCGCGCATACGCACTTTATTCAAAACCAGCCCGTCATTCCGGCGGAGGCCGGAATCCAGCAAGAAAAATGATTCCGCGAAGCGGACAGAATCATAGAGGCAGACATGGATGTAATCTACAGCTTGATACCCGGCATGATGGTTTTCGGATTGATATTCCTTGCCGTGCTGATCTGGGCGGTGAAGAAGGGCCAGTACGAAGACATGGAAGGCAATGCCAGCCGGATACTGCTCGATGACGATGAAGACATGATGGACTACCCCGATAACAGCAAGGGTGGCAAAACAAGCAAGGAAAATTCTGAGCTGAAGTAGCCGCGATTTGGTCTGATACTAATTGTCAGATCATTAGTATCTTAAAGTGGTTGGGTTGGTCGTCCGAAATGCGCCAGAACCTGCCCTTCGCGTCAGCCATCCAGTTTGCTCAAAATATAAGCGGCTGTGTGCCAAAGTTACTCAAACTGCTGTCTACTCATTCGCCACCCCATGCGGCACATGTCCGGTAGCAACGTGCTGCCGTGCGGATTCGCAATGTTTCTGCTGGTCGTCGAAGAAAATATCCGCGCCAAACGCCTTGAGAAATTCACCCTTATCTTTGCCGCCGAGGAATAGCGCTTCGTCTATGCGGATGTTCCATGCGCGCAGGGTGCGGATAACACGCTCATGTGCGGGAGCGCCTCGTGCAGTGATGAGCGCGGTGCGAATGGGGGATGCGTCTGCCGGGTAGTCCAGTTGGATTCGGTGCAGCATGGCGAGGAAGTTTTTGAACGGGCCACCGGGAAGTGGCTGTTTGGCTGATCTCACCTCATTGCTTTCAAAAGCACATAGCCCGTCCTGCTTATAAATACGTTCTGACTCATCCGAAAACAACACTGCATCGCCATCAAAGGCAATACGAAGCTGCCCAGAGTTGGCCATGCCTGTGGATGGAAGTGAAGCGGAAGATAGAATCGTTGCAGCGGCAAACCCAGCCTCCAGCGCCTTGCGCACATCGCTTGGTTCGGCGGAAAGAAATAGATGTGTTCCGAATGACGAAATATAGGGGTGCGTGCTTTCGCCTCGTGTGAAGGCCGCCCGGCTGATATTCAGATTATGATGCTTGATCGAATTGAAAATACGCAGTCCGGTGTCTGCGCTATTACGCGACAAAAGGATAACCTCGACACGCGGATTGGCCGGGGCACGTTCGTTCAATGCCAACAGCTTTCTGACCAGATTGAACGCCACGCCCGGCTCAAGCGGCGCATCCTCGCGCGCAACCTGATAGCGGCAATAAGCTTCCACGCCATCTTTCTCGAAGATGTTATGGCTTTCATCCAGATCGAATAAGGCGCGGGAGGAAACAGCAACCACCAATTTTTCGACAGGGGTAGTTTCAGTTTTCTTTTTGCCCATGAATTTTCCTGCTGCATAATCTCGTTGAGTGATGGCGGCATTTTCAAAAAAATGCTCCAGCTCCACCATCGCCAGCGTGTCCAGCTTGCAATATTCCAGCAGGTCATGACGCAGCCTGTCATTACGCAGATTAGGCGTGTCATTTGAAATCAGATCAAGGTAGGCTTGTTGAGCCATTACCCCATCTTGCACCTCGCCCACTTCTTGATAGTTCAGCTTGGTTGATATGGTCGGCAATACGCTTTTAATCGACCATGAGCCTTTCATATCCGGGTGGTAGTAATTCTTCATGGCAAGCGGATATAAATCGACAAGCCGCGCGACGATGTTATCAACACGCGCAGAAAGCCCGTGGAACCTTGTAGCAAGGTAGGTGAGGATGGTTTTCTCGAAGCTGCTATACACAAAAATTGGCCCAGTTTCTTCAACAATGGGCAATAGCGATTTGATGAATTCCCAGGAAGGATCGTCGCCCGTTGTATCCAGAAACTCCTTGTGATCGAGTGGCCCTGATGCACGCTCAATGTGGCAAGACCACTGGAATGGGATTGCCTGAAAAGGCTTTGTACCCTTCCAGCGAGGCACGGCAAAGCCAATGGTTTCAAAATCAAGATAAAACCGTGGATAGGGATATTTTTTCAGGATTGCGCTGATACTGGGATTGACTTCCGCCTTGCCAGAAATCGTGGCGCGCCACACCTGAAGATGAGTGGCACTGGTGAGTTGCCCTTCAGGAATATCGCGCACGTCCAGTATCCCTTTTCCCTTTAATGAAGAGACCAGTTTTTTGCTGATCCTGGGCAAGATCGTAATGGGATAACCCTCGTTGCGATTAGGGGCGCAATGGTTCAAAAATGGGCACTCGTAGGGAGAGGTACACTGATCGCCGGGTTCAATATTTGGATTGCTCTCTGCAAGCACATCCTGGGCGGATTTAATCCATATCGGCACCTCCTCTACGAGTGGTGCAATGGAATCCGTAATCGACACATATTTGAATAGCCGCTGATAATCATTGTCTCCGGCATAGACGAAGCTGCTATCAATATGCGCAAGCGTTGATTCGAGTAGATTAACACCTGTGCCCTTCAAAACCCAGGACTGCACCGCACAGTCTGGCAAATATTGTTGCTTGACAGAGCCGGATGCTTTCACCTCAACCACTTGATAGCCGTCGCGATAAGGCAGCAGTAAGTCGGTGCGCACGAGAACCCCATCGTGCTCAAACGTGGCTTCGAAGACGGGCACACTGGGGGATTTATCCAATGCCTTGCGAGTGTCAGCCAGTGCCAGTGCAAGATTATGTTCATGCCCGATCAATATCCCGTCCGGATACAAACTGCGCGCCACAGCGCCGACCTCATGCCCTGCCTGAAAATTCTGCAATACGTTGGCGCTAACCTCCGCCAGTTCTGGATGATGGATGCGCAGATAGAGTTTCTTCGGACATTGCAAGAAGTCCGTCAGGCGGGATTTGGAAAGACGAAAGAGCATGCTATTTATCTTTCAACTCGCGTGTTTTTATAGATTTATGCCACAGGCACGGATGGTGTAGACGAAATTTTATGTCTTCCCCAAGGATGCGCTCGACTTGGCTGAATCCCGCGTTAGTACATGCGTTAATCAAAATATCTGTTTCAGAAATGTTTAAGTTTCTAACTCGAACTTTAAAATCTTTCTCCCCAAAATCTTTCCAGCACTGGTTAAAAATCTTCTTTGTAAATGCCCCTGCACTCCACCCCATGGAACATTGATATTGGATTGCATTCATCAAAATCAGTGAATATGTATTACCCTTTTTAAGGCGACCTGTTAATCCTCTAAACATCAGCAATAGGTTTTTGATGTTCGTACCTGTTTTTCCATATGCTGGCCCATTGGCATCACCCTCGCCATTAAATTCATCTACATGCGGGCTTTCCAAGATAATGATGATTCGATGTGAAGTCGTGATGTGTTTTTTGTCAGAATCGGATGGGGGAATGTTTATACGGCCATTCGTGAATGCGCCTTCAGAATCTTCGTTAGGATTCTTCGGGGAAGTAAAGTGATAAACCCCGCCCTTAGAGCTGATCTTGGCGACCATCTGATCAGGACATCGAGCATACCGCACGCCATCCTTTATTTCCTTAAGCGTGCTCGACACTACTTCACGAAACTTGACTTGGTCTTTGTTCATACAAACCCTCCAGGGCTAGAAGTATGCTACAGCTACCCCGCATGCGATAACAACAAGGCTTGTTGCACAATTATGGGCGGTGGTGTTTCAACACTAACAAACAACTCATGGCTATGTTCCGCAAGCGCATTGGCCACATCGAAGGTAATCCCAACGCTTCCAGCGTATTTCCCAGAATCCTGTCCAGAGCTTTTTCTGCGGAAAGTTCTGGCTGCCGCTGCTTGGCGATTTCGATGACCTTTGCGGCACGCTCTACCACGGCTGGGTTGAGGTGCTCATGTTCCGCCATGGTGGCTTTCCAGGTGGGGCTGACTTCAATCCCATCCAGATACTGATCGAGAATTTTGCTGCGTACGCTGCGCGGCGGGGCATTTAATTCGATGACATAATCAAACCGGCGGACAAATGCCTTATCCATATAGCGCAGGTTATTGGATAGCCAGAATGATGGAATCTGGTTTTCTTCCAAAAGCTTGTTGATCCATCCTTTCATTCCGCTTGGGTTTTCCGCTTTTTTATCATCCTCGTCCTCTCCCATGCGGAATACGTCTTCAACCTCATCGAACAAAATAATGGGAATGGTTTTGCTGGTTGACAGAATGTGCTGTGACAAGCGAAATGAGCGAAAGCGGTCTGAACGGCGAATCGGGTCACCTGCGGAATTTTCTGTGGCCACCTCAAAAAGTGGCCGCCCAATCTCATGCGCCAGCATTTTCACGAACTCGGTTTTTCCACTTCCGGGCGTGCCATAAATCAGCACATTCACCCCAGGCTGCTTGTTTTCCAGAGCTTCGGTCAAATAGTTATCCAGCAAGGAAATATCTTCCTTGAGGTGGGGGTAATCCTCTTTCGTCAGCTTCGACGGGCCTGCCTGAGTAAAGTTATTATGGAAAAGCGCATAGGGGTCGTGATATTTTCCAAACAGATTGTCCGCCAGCCCTTGCAGCAAGCCAATCTTGTCCGTCAGCGAATTAAGTTTTGGGGAGATTGTAATCAGGCCAGTGCGCAAGAGCTTCCCCGATGGCTGTAGCGCCTGCTCTACATTTGACTCGGTATCGCCAATGAGTTTGGAGAGCAAGTTGATTATGGATAATTGGTCCAGCCCCTTGCCCAGATTTTCCACACAAACCCTCAGAGACAAATGCCGCGAAGCAACAACCCGGAAGTGCAATATGGCTTGCTCAGTTGAATTCAGCTCCATTGCCTCGCCCAGCCAGCGAATGTTTTTGGCCAATTTTGTGTTGTCCGGGATTTTGGGAGAGGGTTTCTCCGATGCTGCCTTATGCAAATCAAAAAGCTCCTGGCGAGCATCTGATTTGCTGAAGTGAACAGTATCAATTACACGAGACAAGCCAAGCTCGTGCAGGACTTCGTCATCACGACAATGATTATCTTGAATCAGCTCCTTGTGCGCTCCCAATGGAACCAGTAATTGCAGCATCCAATATTGGGCAATATCGCGGTATTCGCTGTAAATAGGGTGAATGGAAGAGCCTTTGCGCTTCAGTGTGAATTTTCTCATGTGCCACTCCTTGTCAGTAACGCCACCATTGTGATGTATGATGCGACAAGCTGTGACGGGTGCAGGTGAGGCGGCTGTAATTCAATACGAACAGGATTTTTTGCCGACATGATTTGTCGTGTGGGTGGGGTAGTTTGTTGGTTAATTCAGAATGCTGATACTGGCGAGTATCTTTATTAGTGGCGCAGTAGATAGAGGCAGGCTGCCGCTAAACCAGGAGAAACTAGGTGAAGGATATTGTTATTGCTTGTGTTGACATAGGTTCACCACAGCAGGGAAATGTGGGCTATTCAATTTGGCTTAATGGAACGCAGCACTTTCCGGTGCAAAATACTCCGTGTCCTGTAAATGATCGCGCAATTGCATTTGTCGATTGTCTTGCCAATTTGATTAGACAAAATTATAGGATTGCACTCGGTTTTGAATGCCCTCTATTTGTTCCAAGAAGGGATAATTTCGATAAGCTATCTAAGCAGCGTGTAGGTGAAACTGGGATAGCAGTGGCTGTCAAATACTCCAAATCTTGGTCTGCAAGTGCCGGCGTGTGCTCTTTAGGGATTGGTATTCCTATTGCCGATTGGATACTAAAAAAGTTGAAAGCTAAAAATGAATTAATTATCGCAACGGTTGACTGGAACGCATTTCAATTAAATGAGCCGAAACCAAACCTTTTTTTGTGGGAGGCATTTAGCATCCCCAGTGCTGAAAATAGAGAAAATGGGGAATCATCACATGATGCAGACGCAAGGCTCGCAGTAAAAGAATTTATGAAGTTGATAGAAGATCCGCCAAGAGGTGTCGAAACGATAGTGCCGCCGGAAGGTGAGGATTGCATTTCATTGATCGGGCTTTCTATACTGAGAAATGGAATGGGTGGTTTAAATTCGGCTAACGTATTAGAAATGCATGGCCTAGTATTAAAAGTTCCAAAAGCTATTTGAGGTAATTTTTTTGCCCACCAACCAAGACACCCTGATCCGCCAATGGCACATGCTTCGTCATGTGCCGCGTTATCCGCAAAAGGCGACCGCACAGTCCATTCGCAGCGCCTTGCAGGACGAGGGCTTCGAGGTGACCGAGCGCACCGTGCAGCGCGATCTGAATGAGTTGTCATTGGTATTCCCCCTCACCGTGGATGACCGGGACAAGCCTTATGGCTGGAGCTGGCATAAAGATGCACCGAGCTTTGATTTGCCGGGCCTGAGCGTGCCGGAGGCTTTGACATTTACACTGGCAGAGCAACACCTGAGCTCGCTGCTGCCAGTGAGCATGATGAATCAGCTCAAACCCTATTTTGATGCCGCGCACCAGCGATTGAATGCCGAACCGCAACCGCATCGCGGTCGCTCCTGGCTGGACAAGGTGCGCACCGTGCCGCCCACCCAACCGCTGATCCCCCCCAGGGTGTTGCCGGAAGCTCAGGCAGTCATTACCGAAGCCTTATTGCGCGAGCGGCAAGTGGAAATCCAGTACCGCAAGCTGCGCGCCACAAAAGACACTACCTATCGTGTCCACCCTCTGGCATTGGTGCAGCGTGGCCCGATGCTCTATCTCTACTGCCACTATCTCGATAACGAAGAGCCGCGCACCCTTGCCATGAGCCGCATCACTGCGGCGACCTTGCTGGACGAAGCAGCCGTCTATCCCAAGGGCTTCTCGCTGGACGAGCGGGTGGAGGCAGGTGTTTGGGGATTCGGTGCCGGTAAGAAAATCGCCATCGAGCTTCTGTTTGACCCCGACTGCGGCGCTCATCTTCTGGAAAGCTTGCTCAGCAAGGATCAGCAGGTCGAGGAGATGGATGGTGGCCGACTGAAAATTACCGCCACCGTCGCCGATACCCTACAGCTTCGTTGGTGGCTGAGGGGCTTCGGTGCAGACGTTGAGGTCATTTCACCGCCAAGCCTCCGTTCCGAGTTGGCCGCTACCGCTTTATCCGTGCATCAGAGATACACCGCCAAGTAGTAATTATCCGCTTCTTCCCCTCCCCATAAATCAATGCGACTCAACTTGTCGCAGCCGTTGATAGCCGAGCGCTTCTCCATTGGTTAGTAATGGTTGCAGCAGTTTATCGAAGTCCTTGGGCGAGACATATTGCAGCACAGGTTTTTCATCGTTGCCCAGTGTGATGTCCAGACCGTGTTGCGGATACAACCAGTGGACTGCACCGCTTTTCTTTTCCTTGATGCGTTGTGCCGGTTGGCCGAAGCGCTTGCTGACAATCTCTTCATCCAGACGTACTGATGGCATATAAGTCAGGCTGCTGATCGGCAGGGTTCGTACCCGCGCCACATCATCCGGCGCCAGCGTGATTTTCTTGCCGCTGCCGGTGCCGCTCATGCGCAAGCCGCGCTCGTACATGCCTTGCAGCTCTGCATCGGGAACGGCGATGCTTATGACGATTTTGGATTTCAATCCCGCCAGGGTGACTTGCTCGAAGAACATTTCGGCAACCAGTTTTCCGTCCGGTGATTTGAACAGGCTGGACTTGGCCTCCTCTCGGAAGAGTTGCTCGGCCTCATCGGTGGTGGACAGACCCAGCGTCAAGCCGAAGATGCGTGTCGTATCCGCCGCAGGGTGTTCGATGTGCCAGGGCAGGCCGGTTTTTTCGATGGGCTTGCCCGGCATGAACAACGAACCCGCAAAAATCAGGGCCGAGAGGATGCCGACGCCCCAGTATAGTTTGTGTTCTGTTGTCATCTTTGGACGGGTTGTTAAGGTTTCCATAAATTGTTATATCCGGCCACCCTGGAGTGTCGAAGGGCGAATCTGGTCATGGCTTGTGGCTTCGATACATCCGTTACGGTTCGATACCTCACCATGAGCGGATGCGCCCTCCTGTGCTGAGTTTGTCGAAGCATCAGCCCGAACAGAATGGTTGTCACAAGTTATGGAAGCCTCAATAATCTATTGGCCAGATACGGGCTGCGGGGCGGGGTTTTGCTCCACGAAGCGTTTCGGCAGCTTGCCGGTGCGCGCCTGGTAAACGGAATCATTGCCGAGCACGATCAGCACCAGCAGCGATGCCATGAACGGCAACAACCCCACGCCGCCGATCAGGGCGATGGTCGGGATTTTGGCCCAGCCCATCATTTTGGAAAGCCAGAACCCGCCGCCACAGACCATGCAGGTAACAGTCAGCAACAGCATGAAAATTTGATTGCGCCTGGCGCAAATCCGCCAGTGCGACTTGACGAACCACGTTTCATCGCTGGCGGCGACTTGCCCGGATTTAATGAAGATGTAGCCGATGATGGAAAATGAAATGACCGGAACCAGCGCGGGCAACAGGGGAAGGGTGCCGGCCACCGCAACCGTGGCGACGAATACAAATATGTGGTTGAAGACCAGGTTGATCAGGAAAATTTCGTGCGGCCACTTGGCGCGCTTGCCCTCTTCGGGTGAGATGTTAAACTGCTGATGCATGATTTTCCCTCTCCATACGAACAGCCAATATGCAATGAGCACCCGGGTGCAGATTACTACGGCAGGTGCTGGTTTGGCAAAGAGCGTATTTCAGGGGCAGGGCCTGGATGAATGAAGTCATGCTGCCATGCGTTGCGTGGTGGTCAACTGAACGAGGAACGCTAAGCTGCTATGGATGCTTATTTGTGGCTGGTCATGGTTTCGGTGTTCAGCGCCGGACTGTTGAGCGGGGTGCATTGCGCCGGGATGTGCGGCGGCATTGTCGGCGCAGTATCCATGCAGCTTCCCCGCAACCGCATGCCGGTGTTTTACCATCTGGCGTACAACGGCGGCAGGCTGTTGAGCTACACCGCAGCCGGCGTGATTGTCGGTGCGCTCGGCAAAAGCGGCCTGATCCTGAAAGGCGTTCTGCCGGTGCAGCAAATGCTGTTCGCGCTCGCCAGCGTCATGCTGATCGTGATGGGATTGTATCTGGCGGGAATCTGGCAAGGCGTGCGCCATATCGAGAACGTCGGCGGCATGCTGTGGAAAAAAATCCAGCCGTACAGCCGGGGGCTGCTTCCGGCCGATTCTCTGCCCAAGGTGTTTGGGCTGGGCGTGTTATGGGGCTGGTTGCCTTGCGGATTGGTGTACACGGTTTTGTTGAGCGCTCTGGCAATGGGCGGTGCGCTGCGCGGCGGTTTGGTCATGCTGGCTTTTGGCTTGGGTACCCTGCCCAACTTGCTGGCAGTGGGATTGTTCTACAGCAGCGTAAAAAAATTTGCGCAAATCCGCCTGGTGCGGCTGGTTGCCGGAGCACTGGTGGCGGGGCTGGGCGCTTATGGCTTATTCAAGCTGTGGACAACGGGGCTGGCGGGCTGGGAATTGTTTTGCCATCAGCCAGCATGATGCGTGCCGGTCACGGAAAATAGAAATAAATACCAACGTGCGCATCCTGTTCCTGACCCACAGTTTCAACAGCCTCACCCAGCGCCTGTTCGTGGATTTGACAGAGGAAGGGCACGAGGTTTCCATCGAGTTCGATATTGCCGATTCCGTGACCGAGGAAGCCGTTGCGCTTTATCGGCCGGACATCATCCTGGCGCCTTTTCTCAAGCGCGCGATTCCCGATGCGGTATGGCAGAACAATGTGTGCCTGGTGATCCATCCGGGGATAGTCGGCGACCGCGGGCCTTCCGCGCTGGATTGGGCCATCCAGCGCGGAGAGAGCGAATGGGGAGTGACCGTGCTGCAGGCGAATGCGGTGATGGATGGCGGAGATATCTGGGCGGCAGAAACTTTCCCGATGGGTCTGGAAAAGAAGAGCAGCCTGTACCGCAACCAGGTCACGGAAGCAGCCAGCAAGGCGGCCAGGATGGCCGTGGCGCGCTATCTCGAAGGAGGGTTTCAGCCCTGCCCCTTGGAGGAATGGCCGAATGCGCGCGGCGAGGAGCGGCCTCTCATGCGGCAGGCCGACCGGAAAATAAACTGGGAGTCGGATGACACGCACACAGTGCTGCGCAAGATTCATGCGGCGGATGGTTTTCCCGGCGTGCGCGATGAACTCTTCGGTTCACCCTGTTTTCTTTTCGATGCGCACGCCGAGCCGGAGATGGCAGGCCGTCCGGGTGCCTTGCTGGGTTGGCGCGGCCACGGCGTGGTGAGGGCCACGCGCGATGGTGCGGTGCGCATCGGGCATGTGCGCAGGCCCGATGGCGAGCACACTTTCAAGCTGCCAGCGTCCATTGCTTTTGCTGCCGAACTGGAGAGCCTTCCGCTATTGGATGCTGCCGGAGCGGACGGCATTCGCTACGAAGAGGCGGAAGGTGTTGGCTATCTGTATTTCGATTTCTACAACGGCGCCATGTCCACCGCACAATGCCGCCGGCTTCTTGCGGCTTACCGCAAAGCCTGCGCGCGCCCGACGCGGGTCATCGTGCTGATGGGCGGGGAGGACTTCTGGTCGAACGGGATTCACCTCAACCTGATAGAAGCGGCCGACAGCCCGGCGGATGAATCCTGGAACAATATTCAGGCCATGGATGATCTGGCCGAGGCCATCATCAGAACCACCAGCCACTTTACCGTAGCCGCACTCGCGGGCAATGCCGGGGCAGGCGGCGCCTTTCTGGCATTGACTGCCGATCTGGTATGGGCAAGGCCGGGTATCGTGCTCAACCCGCACTACAAGAACATGGGCAACCTCTATGGCTCTGAGCTGTGGAGCTACACGCTGCCGAAGCGCACAGGCGCGGCGCAGGCGCAGGGCATCATGCAGAACCGCCTGCCGCTTGGTGGGGAACAGGCGCGGCGCATGGGTATCGTGGATGCATGTTTTGGAACGGATATGGAATCATTCCGCAACGAGACGAAAAAGCGTGCCTTGAAATTATCTATCATGCCGGACTATGGCGAACGCCTCATCGCCAAAGCCGAGGTGCGCCAGCGCGAAGAATCAATCAAGCCTCTGGTGCAATACCGCGAAGCCGAGCTGGCCGAGATGCGGCGCAACTTTTACGGCTTCGATCCAAGTTATCACTACGCGCGCTACCAGTTCGTGCATAAAGTGCTACATGCATGGACGCCGAGGCATTTGTGCAGGCATCGGGACATCAGGCAGAAAACATGATCCCCCATAATCTATTAGCCCGTCATTCCCGCGCAGGCGGGAATCCAGTTGATTAAAGATCCCATACAAAGTGGGGCAACATCACGGTTTGTCCGTCCCTCGAAACTCGCCGCAAGCGGCTCGTTTTGTCCGCTTCGCAGGATATTTATCCTTGCTGGATTCCCGCCTGATGAAACCACTAGCCATTCGACTAAGCTGGCAAACTACGCCAGCAAAGCCGCTGGTTATGCGCGGGAATGACAAAGCTTATGGATTGCCCGGGTTTATAAAACAAGTTGCCCCGCCACCCACGCCTGGCCCAGCGCGATGGCCGTATCACCCGGCTGCGCCAGCTTCGCGGCGAGCGTTTTAAAGCCCGCACCATCAAGCCGTTCGCGCAAACCTGCCGATAACAATTTATTGAAAAAGCACCCGCCGCCGCAGGCGATGGTTCTTGTTCCGCTGCGTTGTGCCGCCTGCTTCACCCAATCGGCGAGTGCGGCGATCAGCGTGGCATGGAAAATTGCCGCACCTTGCCCCGCATCTGTCGTGTCCGTAAGGTGCGCGAAGAGCGGCAGCAAATCCAACTGGCCATTTTGATTGACCTGCCAGCCGTTTGTTAATGCCTGCGGCGTGCCCTGTGCGGCAATGTAATACGTCGCCGCCTGCTCCAGCGCAATGGCGGCCTGCGCCTCGAATTCCATCTTGTGGCACAGGCCGAGCAATCCGGCGGCGGCATCGAACACGCGCCCCGTGCTGGAGGTGCGCGGGCAGTTCAGGCCGCGCACCAGCATCGTCGCTACGGTTGCCGCTGCGGGTTCTCCGGCATAGCGTTGCGCGATTTCATCATTGCGCCCCAGTTCATGCAGCACCGCCGCCGCCATGCGCCAAGGCTCGCGCGCCGCGCGGTCGCCGCCCGGCAGCGGCAGCGGACGCAGGTGGCCGATGCGCTCGAACGCCGCGCCCTCCACGCGCAGCAATTCGCCGCCCCATGCGCTGCCATCCGTGCCGAGGCCGACACCATCCAGCGCCAGCCCCAACACCGGTTCGTCTACCTGGTGTTCGGCAGTCAGTGCCGCGATGTGCGCGTGATGGTGCTGCACGGCGATGAGCGGTACCTCCAACTCTGCCGCCAGCTGCGCGGCAAAGCGCGTCGAATGAAAGTCCGGGTGCAGGTCGTGCGCGATGGCGGACGGCTTCTCGCCATGCCACTCCAGCAGCCGCCGGGCTGTGGCCTCGTGGGCGCGGCAGGCATCCGGGCTGTCGAGGTCGCCGACCGTCTTGCTGGTGAATGCCTGTTGTCCGGATGCGATGCAGACCGTGTTCTTGAACCATGCGCCCAGCGCCAGCACCGGTTTGACTGGGCGGGGCAGGCGGATGACGTGTTCGACGCAGTCGGGGCGGGTCATGCGTTGGGCTGGTGGTGGGCGATCAGCTTGTCAATGAACTGGCGCAGGAAATGATCCGGCTGCGCGCTGTGGAAACGGTCAAACTCCAGGCCGCGGCTGTAAGCGATGACCGTCGGAAAGCCTCGTACTTTGTGTTTTCCGGCGATGCGCATATTCTCGTCGGCATCCACCCTGGCCAGCATGAATTTGCCGCCGTATTCTTGCGCCAGCCTTTCCAGATGCGGGCCGAGCACCTTGCACGGCGCACACCACTCCGCGCCGATGTCGAGCAGGATGGGGATGTCCTGCGAACGTGCGACTACGCGCTCGTCGAAATTGGCTTCCTCTACGTCGTAAGAAAACGGATGGGTGTCATGCGTGTGCATAGCCGATCAATTCCTTTTTGTGATCGTTATGCGTTGGGCATCCAGCCAAGCCAGCCAGTCATTCATACCCTCGCCGCTGGTGGCCGAGATACGGATGATGCGGATACCAGGGTTGACGCGGCGGGCGTGGCTCTCGGCGAGTTCAATATCGAAAGACAGGTGCGGCAGCAGGTCGCATTTGTTCAGCAGCAGGAGCCGCGCGGCGCGGAACATATCGGGATACTTGAGCGGCTTGTCCTCGCCCTCCGTTACCGATAGCACGACGACCTTGGCCGCCTCGCCCAGATCGAACGCGGCGGGGCATACCAGATTGCCGACGTT
This sequence comes from uncultured Nitrosomonadales bacterium, assembly GCA_903892645.1. Classification (GTDB taxonomy): domain Bacteria; phylum Pseudomonadota; class Gammaproteobacteria; order Burkholderiales; family Gallionellaceae; genus CAITJF01. The sequence continues at coordinate 23,610 of CAITJF010000258.1, forward strand.
TTCGATGAACAGTATGCCGCCGTCGAGTGGCGGCAGGTCATCCAGCGCATGGCAGACCATATCCGCATCGAGGTGGCATCCCTTGCCGGTGTTGATCTGGGTGGCATGCACGCCGGTGGCGCGGATGCGCTCCGCATCATTGTCCGTTTGCTGGTCGCCTTCGATGACGGCCATCGCCACCTGCCCCTTGAGCGCTTCGATGGTGCGCACCAGCAGCGTGGTCTTGCCGGAGCCGGGGCTGGAAACCAGATTGAGCGCCAGGATGTTGTGTTTGATAAAGAAGGCGCGATTGTCCGCCGCCAGCGCGTTATTCTTGGCGAGAATGTTTTGCTCGATTTGTATCCGGCGTATCGTTGTCGCGGCGGGTGCAGGTTCGTGATGATGCTGGTGCGGGCGGAACAGGAGGCGCCCGGCGAGTGCCGCACCGCCATCCCGATTCACAGGGTGCTTGTGGTTCCGCCGCGACATGGCTACGCCGTTAATCAGCGTATCGTCACTCCCACAACCGCAAGTAGTGCACATATTATTTGTATTACTCCAGATTTGATCTGGCAGATAGCTTCTAACTCAACTACCGCTTTCGGCACAAAGGAGAAGTTTGCCAAGGGTCGCTCCCACGATAGCCCATGAGAGATTCGCAGGCTATTTCTTCCCGCAAGCGAATTTCCACAAAACATGGTCAATGCTGTCAGTATCGACTGGGATCCACTCTTTAGTAAAAGATTCGCTAAAGACCATTTTGCCGTTACCCATGTTTTTAGAATACATAGCGAGAGATAAAGCTTGTAATTTCCCTTCCTTGCAGTCATATCTGACTGGTTCAATCATTGAACTATATGTAATACCATTTCTTGTTTTCTTTGGGGTCTTATAGTCAGACAGATTCGGCATCTTCACCGTATTGCTCTCCTCGTTTTGCACAGAGGCAAAGTCGGCGTAGATAGTTTCGGTATCATTGAAGAAAACCTTTACCCATTCCGCCATCGCACTGTTGCTCACAACAGCTAGTAGCATCATCAAAATAGTTTTTTGCATTGAAAACCCATCTTTATTTTGCCGCGAACTGTGGTTTTTCCGACCCAAGATCAATATGCCATTATCTATGGCAGCCTCTTTGAACCTGATTTTATATTATATATATCTCTCAACAGTATGTTCACTTTGTAACAAAGAAAAATATTTTTGTATATGTTTTGTCTTTGAGCCTATGCCGAGCTTATGCAATAGGTCTGGTAATTTGCGAATGGCCGCTTTTAGATGACTGATGATTTGACAGGTAGTGTCAAATCAAATCGCACCTGGCATTTATTCAACCTCCAATTCTTTGATGCGCATTTCATTGCCACCGGTAATTTCAACACGCGCACCGCCGCATTTCGGGCAGAGTCCAAGCCGTTCGCATAACAGCACGGTCTTGCCGCACTCTGCGCACCATCCTTCGCCGGGCTTGTCGAGAATCTCAAGCCGCGCGCCCTCGGCAATGCTGCCGTGCGTTACGGCATCAAAACAAAACCGCATGGCGTCCGGCTCCACCGCGGCAAGCGCGCCGATTTCCAGCACCACGGTACGCACGCGCCGAAAATTTTGCGTGCGTGCCGATTCTTCAATGATCTGCAAAACGTTTTCAGCCAGCGACATCTCATGCATGCGTTAAATCAACCCGCAAACAAAAGGCCGCCACCACATAAGGTAATTGCTATCCCGGCAAGGCGCAGCCATTCCACACGGCCGATGCCTTTGGTGAATAAAGCCATGCCTATACCAGACGCGTGGAGCAAAGCGGTGGACAGCATAAACCCTGCTGCGTAGGCCAAGCCCGAGGTGCTCTGCGGCATCTCGGCGCCATGCGCGTAGCCGTGGCATAGCGCAAACACGCCGACTACAGCGGCGCTCACGGCCAGCGGCAGCCGGATCGCAGCGGCAATTAATACGCCCAAAACCAGCAGCGACATAACGATACCTTGCTCGGTAAAGGCAAGGGGAACGGCAGCCATGCCGAGAGCTCCACCCAGCGCCATGACAGCGATGAAGGTGAGCGGCACCAGCCAAACCGAGCGCCCTCCCATTTGTGCAGCCCACAGGCCGACGGCAACCATCGCGCAGACATGGTCCAGCCCGCCGACAGGATGGGCTAACCCGTGAACCCAGCCGCTGGTATGGACTATGCCGACATGGGCATGGGCGAGCGCTGGAACGCCAATTGCGAACAGCGCTAGGGCAGCCAACTGCAGGAACTTCAACCATTGCGAAGAATGTTTCATATAGCCTCCTATCTCAGTTTGATTTCAGTCCACATGCGCGACAGTATACGCCGCTGGTTGCGGTCAAGATCGTGCAGCATTTCCAGCTTTGCCTGATGTTGCGAATCGGGAAATATAGCCGGGTTCTGCGCGATTTCCGGCTTGATGTAGCGCATCGCATCCAGATTGGGATTGCCGGAGCCGATCAGGTTGGTCAGCTCGGCGGAGTTTTTGCCGTCGAGCATGAAATTGATGAACCGGTGCGCGAGGTCGGGGCGCGGGCCGGTCTTGTGCAGCACCATGGAATCCAGCGCCAGCACCGCGCCTTGTGTCGGGATGCTGGAAGCGATGCTGAATTTTCTGCCGGCTTTTTGTGCGTCGAGGTTGGCCTGGAAGATGTCGTTGGAATAGCCGTGCACCAGCCAGACATCGCCGATGGTCAGTTCCTTGATGTAGCTCGATGCATTGAACGCCGCCCAATAGGGCTTGGCGCGAATGATCAGGTCGCGCGCCTGCTTCCAGTGCGCCTCAATGGTGTCGTTGGCCGAATAGCCGAGATATTTCAATGCCGCCGCCATCAGCTCGCGCTGTGAATCAAGCACGGTGATGCGGCCTTTTACTTTCTTCAGATATTCCGGTTCGAAAATCACCGCCCAAGTGTCGGTGGGCAGTCCCAGCTCGCGCATCTTCTCGACGTTGTAGCCGATCAGGGTGATGGTGTAGGCATAGGGTACGGAATATTTATTGTCCGGATCGAATGCGGTGTTGAGGTAAGCCGGGTTGATGTTTCTCAAATTGGGCAGTTTGGATTTGTCGAGCGGGCGCAACGCCTTTTGCCGGATCAGTGACTCCATCGCGTTGCCGGTCGGCACGATGATGTCGTAGCCGCTCGCGCCCGCCGCCAGCTTGGCCAGCATCTCCTCGTTGTCGGAGTAATAATCCTGCATCACGCGGCACGCACACTGCGCTTCGAAGCGTGTCACCGTTTCCTCCGAGATGTAGTTGTTCCAGTTGTAGATATGCAGCACACCTTCTGCCCGCGCATTTCCGGCCAGCAGCAACAGGAACAGCAGCAAGCCGCGCATCATGTTTTCCACCGCAGTACATTCGGCGCAATCCGGGAAACCAGCACGATTAGCGCCAGGGTAAGCAGCATCAGCAGGGTGGATACTGCGTTCACTTCGGGCGTGACGGCAATCTTGATCATCGAGTAGATGCGTAGCGGCAGCGTGCTCACGCCGACCCCGGCGGTGAAGAAAGTGATGACGAAATCATCTATGGACAGCGTGAACGCCATCAACCCTCCGGCGATCACGCTGGGCAGGATCAGCGGAAAGGTAATGTGGCGGAATGTTTCCCAAGGCGAGGCGCCGCAATCGCGCGCCGCCTCAAAGAGGCTTTCGTCCAACCCGGCCAGGCTGGTGCGCACGACGATGGCGACGAAGCCGATGGAGAAGGTGATGTGCGCAAGGATAATGGAGAGCATGCCCAGGGTGAGGTTGAGCACCTGGATGAAGAACAGCAGCAGCGATACGCCGAGCAGGATTTCCGGCATCGCTACCGGCGTCATCACCATGAAAGCAAGCGCTTTCAGTGGGTAGCGGTGCATGGCGATGCCGGCCATGGTGCCGAGGAGGGTGGCGGTGAGGCTGGATACCGATGCAATGAATAGCGAATTGCCCGCCGCCGCCAGTATGTCTTCGTCGTGCAGCAGCACGTTGTACCAGTGCCAGGTAAAGCCCACCCATTCTGCGTTGAGGCGCGAATCGTTGAAGGAATAAATGACGACGATGAGCAGCGGCAGGTAGAGAAAAGCATACACCGCGAGTGCGACCGCCCATAGCCCCATTCCCCTGTGCCCATCCCCTCTACGCATGGCGCTTCCTCCTGCCGCCAAGCCTGGCGGCAAGCCAGACGCAGGCCAGCACCGCGATGGTGAGCATGATGGATAGCGTGGAGCCGAACGGCCAGTCACGTGTGCCGAGAAATTGTTCCTTGATCAGGTTGCCGATTAGCATGTCGCCGGTACCGCCGAGGATGTCGGGGATGGCGAACATGCCCAGCACCGGGATGAACACCAGGGTGGAGCCGGAAAAAATTCCGGGCAGCGACAGCGGGAAAGTCACGCACCAGAAGCGCTGCCAGGCATTCGCACCCAGATCCCGCGCCGCATCAAGCAGCGCCGGGTCGTGTTTTTCCAGGTTGGTGTACAGCGGCAGCACCATGAACGGCAGGTGCACGTACACCATCGCGACCAGCACCGCAAAAGACGAGAACAGCAGATGCACCGGCGCCATGCCGAATGCGCCGAGCAGTCCGTTGACCAGATGGCTGAGCACCGCCTGCGGCCCGAGCAGTATCATCCATGCATAAATGCGAATCAGGAAATTGCTGGCAAACGGCAGGATCACCAGCAGCACCATGAGATTGCGGCTCTTCTTCGGGCTGCGCGCAATCAATAGCGCGAGCGGGTAGGCCATGACCAGGCAGATTAAAGTGGTAGCAAGCGCAACCAGAAAAGATTTGGCAAAAATTTCCGTGTAAATAAGGTCGCTGAAAAAGAAGCGGTAAGTCTCCAGCGTGAATCCGTGCAAGGTATTGGGGTCGGTGGCAATGACCGGTGCCAGTCCGCCGAATTCGCCGGGATAGCGGAATGAGGCGAGTACCATGATGATGCCGGGCGCGGCGAAAAACAGCAGCAGGAATATGAACGGCGGGCCGCTCACCAGCCATTTCACAGGCAGTCGAAAAACTGCTGTGCTTGCCAATCCGGCGTTGGCAACCGGCTCAGAATGCTCATTTACTCCATGTAAACTCCGCTTCTTCGCCGCTTGCCGCCTTGCCTTGGCTGCGCACGCGACGTTTTTCAACCACCTGTTCAGGCGTGCGGTGGGCGTTAGTCTGGTGTGATTTTCACTCATGTAAAAATACCCCCGCGTCGTGGCGCCAGCCTACCCTGACCGCATCGCCCACCTCGAAAAATTCGGCGCGCCCCGGCGCGGAATTGGGCAGCAGCGTCTCGATCATCTGGCCGCCGGAGATCTGCACCTTGTACACCGTGACATCGCCGCAATACAGCAGATTGCGCACCTCGCCGGGAAAGTGGTTCTTCAGTTCCGCCACTTCGGCGTGGGCGCCAATGCGCACCTGCTCCGGGCGGATGGCGAACGCCCCTTTGCTGCCCGCCGTCACTCCGGCAACCGGCGGTGCGGTGATTTCGCCCAGGCCGGGAATGGCGAGGCGGGTATGCCCATGCGCCGCTTCGAGTACCTGCGCATCCAGCATGTTGATGTGACCGATGAAATCGGCGACGAAGCGGCTCTTGGGGAAGCCGTATAGCTTCGATGGCTCATCCACCTGTTCCACCTGCCCACGGTTCATTACCGCGATATGGTGCGACAAGGCCAGCGCCTCGTCCTGCGCATGGGTGACAAACACGAAAGTGATGCCCACATTGCGTTGCAGGTTGATCAGCTCGAGCTGCATTTCTTCGCGCAGCTTGGCATCCAGCGCGGCAAGTGGCTCGTCCAGTAACAACAACTGCGGGCGGCTGATCAGGGCGCGCCCCAGCGCCACGCGCTGCTGCTGTCCGCCGGATAATTCGTGCGGGTAGTGCTCCGCCTTGTCGGCGAGGCGCATCTGTTTCAGTGTTTCGTGCATGCGCTGCCGGATTTCTTCATGTGTGTGGCGCGCCATCTTGAGCGGAAAGGCGATGTTCTGCGCCACCGTCATGTGCGGAAACAACGCATAGCTTTGGAATACGGTGCGCACCGGACGCTTTTCCGGCGGCTTGTCCGCGAGATCTTTTCCATCCAGCAGAATTTGCCCCGCATCGGGCAGATCGAAGCCCGCGATCATGCGCAGAATAGTGGTTTTGCCGCAGCCGGAAGGGCCGAGCAAGGTAAAAAATTCGCCCGCCTCGATACTGAGATTAACGTTGTCTACCGCAACGAAATCGCCAAAGCGGCGCGTTACATTTTTGATTTCAAGCAGCGCCATGCGTGTTCCCCTGGTAATAGTCGGGTGCTATAGCGAACGGTTTCTGACCGTATAAAATCCAGCTTTGCTTTTAAGGTGAAAGGCGAATTTTAGGATGAAGTGCAATTTTGAGTAACGCAGGTCAGGTGGGCGAGGTGCGATAGCATCCATGCCTTTTGACCGGCAAGTCGAAATTACACAAATGAACTACACACACCTCACCCGAGAAGAACGATACCAGA
>CAITJF010000259.1 GCA_903892645.1 uncultured Nitrosomonadales bacterium
GAAAAAAGCAATATGCAAAAAATGCATATTGCAAATTCCGACAGGCCTGTCGTTTTTTACGACCTGGATGTCGTCATTTCTGTCGGTTACCGCATCAAATCTGATCGGGGTGTGCAATTCAGGCGTTGGGCAACCAATGTGTTGCACCAGCATCTGGTGCAGGGCTACACGCTGAACCAGCAACGGCTAGAAGCGCAGCAGGAAAAATTGGCCGAGCTCAAACAGGCAATTGCCTTGTCTGCCCGATTGATCCACAACAAAAGCTTATCGACCACCGAATCGCGGGGCATTCTGGCGATTCTGGAGAAATATAGCCACGCGCTGACCGTGCTGGACGATTACGACCACCAGCGCTTGCAGGTGGTGGGAACGCGCACTCTTGCGTTGCCAAAAATCACTTACGATGAAGCGATGCAGCAGATACGGCTGTGGCGCAGCAAAGAGAATCTGGGCGGGCTGTTCGGCAACGAGAAGGATGACTCCTTCAAGAGTTCGCTGGAGACAATTTACCAAACCTTCGATGGCAAGGAACTGTATCCCAGCGTCGAAGAGAAGGCCGCGAATCTGCTGTACTTTATCGTCAAGAATCATTCGTTCACCGACGGCAACAAGCGGATCGCCGCCGCTATTTTTGTCTGGTTTCTGGAGCGTCAGGATTTTTTGTATAACACGGACGGCGAAAAACGGATTGCCGATAATGCCCTGGTTGCGTTTACCCTGCTGATTGCCGAGAGCAAGCCTGACGAGAGGGAGATTATGGTTAAAGTGATTGTCAATCTTATCAATGGCAAGAACGTATGAGTTGGCTATGGAGAATCCGGACCACTTGCTATGCCCTAGGCCGCGTTATTTCAAGTCGGCAGGCTTGGCGCGCATCTTGGCGGCAACATAGTCGCCATGTGAGATGTGGAGCAGGTCGGCCATCTTTCGCATTAAATGGTTTTCATGCGCGCTGATTTTTCCGTCGGCGTAGGCAACTTGCCACATATATTCGATGATGCGCACCTTTTCGGCTAGCTCCAGTTCGCGGTTGAGGAGGGACGTGAACTGGTGAAAATCATTGGCGGCCTTTGCCGTGCGGTGCCCCAGTTCGGTCAGTTGCGCCACTTCCGCGTCCGATAGAGTAAACCTTTCCTTGAGGATTTTCAGTATCGCGGCCTGCTCTTCGTCTGCGCTTTCGGCACCCGACTGCATGACTTCGATCAGCAGTACGGCCGTTGCCAGTTGCAGGGTGTGTTCGGGGCGGCTCTCGGCACTGGTGGAACCAATGATCGAAGATAGAAAGTCACTCAGTTTGTTCAGCATGGTTGATCGCTATTTTCAAAAGATGATGCGGCAAGATTCAAGTTTACCAGCCGGCAGGAAACCTCAGGGGCATGCCACGATTATTATCTCAATCGCGAAAGAGCGGATCAGTACGAACAGCCTTCCAATGTTGCCGCATACGCGGTAGCCGCTTCTGCAATAATTCTCAACTGCATTTTCAGGTTAAAATTACCATGTAAAATTTTCCATCCATATCAGCCAGAAACCTATTCACATGACTACCATCCACCAAGAAGATTTAATCTCCAGCGTCGCCGACGCGCTGCAATATATTTCCTATTACCACCCGCTCGATTATATCCAGGCGCTGGGCAAGGCTTACGAGCGCGAGCAATCGCCCGCCGCGCGCGACGCCATCGCGCAGATACTCACCAACTCGCGCATGAGCGCGCAGGGGCACAGGCCGATCTGCC
>CAITJF010000260.1 GCA_903892645.1 uncultured Nitrosomonadales bacterium
ATGAGCACTGAACAAGTGGTTGCCGCCGATGTGCTGGCCGCGTTGGAAGCCGATCAGCTGGACTTGCCTGTCATGCCCGACATGGCGCTCAAGATCCGGAACCTGCTCGACAACCCCAATGTCTCGGCAGACCATCTCGTGCGCGCACTCTCAGCCGACCCGGTAATCTCCATGCATATCATCAAGGCAGCCAACAGCGCGGCATTGGCGAATGGCCATCAGGTGGGGAATTTGCGCGAAGCGATTGTCCGTCTGGGTTATCGGATGCTGCGCAGCCTGGTAATGAACATCACCCTGACCAAACTGTTTCAAGCCGGCAGCCCGCTCATCAACCAGCAACTGAAGAAACTATGGGAGCACAGCCGCGATGTGGCGGCAAACTGTTACGTGCTGGCAAGGCAGCATAGACATCTCAGTCCGGAGCAAGCGATGTTGACAGGGTTGGTGCATGACATTGGCGCCCTGCCGCTGTGTCTTTATGCAGACCGCCATCACTCACACCTTGAACAGGCAACGCTGGAAGGACTGATACACAAATTTTCCACCACCATCGGCACCAAGTTGCTGCAAAGCTGGAACTTTCCGGCCAAGTTGATTGAAGCCGTTTCTGACCATGATAGCCTGCACCGCACAAACGATTCCGGTTTGGCGGACTATGTCGATGTGCTGACGATGGCGAATCTGCAAATGCAAGAGACGGCAAAATTTGTGGCATGGGAAAACGTCCATGCTGCCGCAAGATTGGGTTTCAACGCTACGGACTGCCAGGGTTTTTTATCCAGCCACGCAGAACAGCTTGCTGTGGCTCAAGGCATGTTGGCTCATCCACCTGCGCGATGACCTGAAACGGCATATAAGCTGATTATTCATAAAAGTGTAAGGCCATCATGCAATTGTCAAAAGAGCTAAGTGTTGGAAATAAAATCCTGGATTCCGAACATAAGAATTTGCTCGGCATCATTGAGGGGATAGCCAGCTTAATTGTGGCAAGGGATGTTGCTACTCTGTCAGAGGCATTCGAACTACTGGAAAATCGTTTACGCGTCTATTTTGTGGTTGAGGGAAATATCGCACAAGCGGTCAATTTTGACTTTACCCAACACAGGCTTGCTCATCAACATTTACTGAATGAGGTTCAGCGCATAAAAGATGGGTTGATGACTAGAAATGGCATGCAGTCTAAATTAGAGAAGGAAGGTTACATCAACTCCTTGAGGAATTGCTTGATTCGACACATCAAGATGGATGCTGAGCCGTTTAAGCTAGTGCTGGACACTTATTTATACGACTTCAAGCCTGACTGTGCGGGCGGTGATACCGTCCTGCATGGAATTGGGTGACGCTACCGATGTGGCATAGCCGCTTTATAAGGCTGTGAACCAAACAATAAAGCCCGCTTGTACGGGCTTTATTCATGCAACCGAACAAGAACAAAAACTTATTTCAGCTTGGTTTCCTTGTACATCACGTGCTTGCGCGCAACCGGGTCAAACTTCTTGATCTCGAGTTTTTCCGGTGTAGTGCGCTTGTTTTTGTCCGTAGTATAGAAATGCCCAGTACCGGCGCTGGATTCGAGCTTGATTTTTTCACGCATTTTCTGTTACCCCTTAAACTTTCTCGCCACGGGCGCGCATTTCAAACAGCACTGCATCGATACCATTCTTGTCGATGGTACGCAGGGCGGCATTGCTCAGGCGCATGGAAACCCAGCGATTTTCGCTTTCCACCCATAAACGGCGGCGCTGCAGGTTCGGTAAGAACCGGCGCTTGGTTTTATTATTTGCGTGGGACACATTGTTACCCACCATCGGGCGTTTTCCCGTTACTTGACAGACGCGTGCCATAGCTACACTCCAACCGATTTTCAAAAGAGGCGCGATTCTACACCAGAACAGAAGAAATGTTCAACCGGCAATTTGCAAATCGGCAAATTTGGTTTTCTCAGCCCTCGACCATATTCCGGACGACAGTATTGAAGGATGCAATCCATTCCGGTGCGAACTGGTTGTCGCAGGCATTTATTTCGGCAATGGCGCGCACCAGTGAGCGGTTATCGCCGCGCTGACTGTGTTTCAGCGTCACGGCTTCGAAAGTGTCTATGATCGCCAGTATCTTCGCGCCGGGCGTAATTTGATCGCTCTTCAAGCCTTTTGGATAGCCGCCGCCATCCAGCATTTCATGGTGTTGCAGCACCATCTCGGCCGCAGCCTGCCAACCATCCATGCGTTCCAGCAGGCCGGCGCCGAAACTGGGGTGATCTTGCAGCAACCGCTTCTCGTCGTCAGAAAGTTTGCCGGCCTTGAGCCACAACGACTCAGGCAGAAACAACATGCCGACGTCATGCATATAGACGGCCGCCTCAAGCTGCATGGGATCAACCGGCTTGCCCGCAATTTCGTTGGTCTCCAGCGCCAAACGCAATTGCCGCTCGCTGCGCCCCTTGAACAGCGGCGAGCGTGCCTCGTACTGTAGCGCAAGTGAATGAAAGAAACGCAAGTCGGCAGCATCGCCTTCCGTGCCGTGCACGATGGCGGAAGCGCGCCGCTTAATGGTTTGCGCGGCACCGACCGAGCGAAAACCGGTTACATCCTCGATCAGATGCGCGGCTTTTGCGTCAAGCGTATCGGCTGATGTTCCGGCCATCCCTTCGAGCCCGCCGACCAGTTCGACCAGCTTCAGATGGTTGATCGACCTGCCACTCGCAAGCGACTCGATAGCGAGCTCGAGCCGATCCATGGCCAGCAGAATGACCTCGGCGAGCAGATCGGAGAAACCGATTTCACCGGTGCGCAAGCGCCCCAGCAGTGTCTCGATGGGATGGGCGATCATCTCGCCCATGTCAACCTTGCATAGCGCGGCGTCACCCTTGATGTTATGTATAATGCGGAACAGATTGGCGATAAGAGCCTTGTCACCGGGAGCGCGCTTGAGTCTTGCAATATCGCGCTCGATATTGGGAGCCTGGTCAGTCAGCTCATCGAGAAAGTCTTGCACGGATTCGCTGTCGCTGATGCGCGGCTGCAATAGGGCGTTAATATCCATTGACACCTCTTTCCTGAAGCGTTTGTCCTAACATGCTTGAAATAATAGCTACACGATACCAGAGAAATGAAAAAACGCTTTGTTTTAAAACGCAACCTCTACACCATTCCCCGCTCCGCAAACGACAAACACCCGGCCCCCGCCACGATGAAATGATCCAGCACGCGCACATCCACCAGCCCCAATGCCTGCTTGAGCGCGGTGGTGAGATGCTGGTCGGACTGGCTCGGCTCGGCCACGCCGGAGGGATGGTTATGCGCGAGAATTACGGCAGCGGCATTATGCGCCAAGGCGCGCTTGACCACTTCGCGTGGATACACACTGGTCTGGCTGAGCGTGCCGTGGAATAATTCTTCCGAGGCAATCACCCGATGCTGTGTATCGAGAAATAACACCAGAAAAACTTCCTGCTGCCGCCCGCCGAGCAATAGCTGCAAATAGTCGCGCACCGCACCCGGAGAATTGAGTGCATCGCCGCGCTGCATCTCCTCTTTCAAGGCGCGCTGCGACATTTCCAGCACCGCTTGCAGTTGCACGAATTTTGCCTGCCCCATACCGTGGATGTCACAGAATTCCTGCTCGCCCGTAGCGAATAGCCGGGTAAGGCTGCCGAATCTTGTGAGCAAGTCACGCGCCAAATCCACCGCACTCTTACCCTTCACGCCAGTGCGCAAAAAGATTGCCAGCAACTCGGCATCGGAGAGCGATGCCGCACCTTTTTGCAATAGCTTCTCTCGGGGTTGTTCACCTTCTGGCCAGTCCGTAATTGCCATAACAACCCCACTTTCTTGTAAGATGCGCAGCATTATGAGACAAACCCAAGCAAAACGCATCGTGCTCGGCCTCACCGGGGGCATCGCCGCTTACAAGGCGGCGGAGCTGGCGCGCCTGTTGCTGAAGCAGGGCGTGGAGGTGCAGGTGGCAATGACCGAAGCGGCGTGCCATTTCATCACCCCGGCTACCATGCAGGCACTGACTGGCCGCCCGGTGCTGGTCAATCAATGGGACGCCATCACTAATGGTATGGCACACATTGATACCAGCCGTGCTGCCGATGCCATTGTGGTCGCCCCGGCTACAGCAGATTTCATCTCCAAGCTGGCGCATGGCCTGGCAGACGATCTGCTTTCCACGCTGTGCCTCGCGCGCGTTTGCCCGCTGCTGGTGGCTCCGGCGATGAATAAACAAATGTGGGCGCATGCAGCCACGCAGCGCAACGTTGTGCAACTGGAGCGGGATGGCGTAACCATCCTCGGGCCTTGCAGCGGCGTGCAGGCATGCGGCGAGGAAGGGATGGGGCGGATGCTGGAGGCGGAGGAGCTGGCATTGGACATTGTGGCATTCTTACAGGGTAGTAAATCACTGAACGGGGGCTCCCCCACCCTAACCCTCCCCCAAGGGGAGAGGGGATCGATTCACAAGATGGATGGGGTGAGAATTCTTATCACCGCTGGGCCAACCTATGAGGCGATAGATGCGGTGCGCGGCATCACCAACCGCAGTTCCGGCAAGATGGGTTATGCCGTGGCGCGGGCCGCGCTGGAGCTGGGTGCGCAGGTGACGCTGGTCTCCGGCCCGACAGCATTGCCCAAGCCGCAGGGTGCGCAGGTTGTGGATGTCACCAGCGCCGCCGAGATGTTCGAAGCAGTCAAGCAGCATGTGGCGGGGGCCGGCATTTTTATCGGCGTGGCGGCGGTGGCTGATTATCGCATCGCACAACCGAGCACACAGAAAATCAAGAAGAGCGCGGACAAGCTGACACTGGAACTGTTGCCCAACCCGGACATTCTGGCCTACGTGGCTAATCTGCCCAAGCCACCGTTCTGCGTGGGTTTCGCGGCAGAGAGTGAGAATCTGCATGGACATGCCAAAACCAAACGCAAGGCAAAAAATATTCCGCTGCTCGTTGCCAACCTGGCGCAACAGGCCATCGGCTCAGACGAGAATGAACTGATTTTGTTTGATGATACGGGCGAGCATGTGCTGCCACGAGCAGACAAGCTCACGCTGGCGCGGCAGTTGATGCAGCATATCGTCATGCTAAGAACAAATATAAAAACCTAAAATCCGTCATACCCGCGCAGGCGGGTATCCAGCGGGTTTGAACAAAAGGCATTTTGAACAACTGGATTCCCGCCTGCGCGGGAATGACGAGCTGGAGAAAGGGAAAAGACAATGAAAAAAACCGTTGACGTGAAAATCCTCGATCAACGCCTGCGCGACAACCCGCCCGCCTATGCCACACCGGGATCGGCCGGCATAGATTTGCGCGCCTGCATCGATGACAGCATGATCATCCGCCCTGGCCAATGCGAACTCATCCCGAGCGGCATCGCCATCCACCTTGCCGACCCGCATTACGCCGCGATGATCCTGCCACGCTCCGGACTCGGCCACAAGCACGGCATCGTGCTGGGCAATCTGGTCGGGTTGATTGATTCGGATTACCAAGGACAGATTTTCGTTTCGATCTGGAACCGCGGCCATCACCCGTTCACACTAATGCCGCTGGAACGCATGGCGCAACTGGTGATCGTGCCGGTGCTGCAAATGCAAATCAATGTCGTCGAGGATTTCCCCCTGAGCCAGCGCGGGAGCGGGGGATTCGGCAGCACCGGCAAACATTAGCTTCCGGTACTTGTTCTCAGTGCTCCAGGCTCAGATCCATCTCGGTGCTATCCCCCTTGCGTACCGACACCTTCTCGGCCACCATCTTGTAGCCTTCCATCTTCACGCTAATGATATGCACACCCGGCTCCATTTCCAAACGTAGCGGCGACAGGCCGTAATACACGTTATCCAGATAAACCTTGGCGCGTGTGGGATTGGTATTGACCAGCAGCAAACCACTCGTTGCGGTAGCCTGCGGCAAATAGGCCTGTACCGGAACTGCGGCATTTCCAGCAGGTGTTGGTGCAACTTGCTGCGCAGGAAGCGTTGATGCAGGTGTATTAGCGACAGTTGGCGCAATCAATACAGTCACGCCGGGGATAGCCTTGGTGCCGGGTGTCAGGTTGAATAGCTCGGGGTGCGTAACCATCAGGCTGGTGCTGATCGCCTCGGTGGTTTTTTCGGTGACGACACCCAATTCCTTGCGCAGGTACATGGCAACATCGCTCTTGTTATTGCCCGACACACCCGCAAAACGGTCATTTTTTTCTACCACAATGCCGGACCATACCACTTTGCCCGTGCTCATTTCTTTCAGTGTCGTCTCGATGATGATGGAAACTTCGTCGCGCACCTTGACGTCGTAGGTCAATTCCTTCACCACACCGCTCAACTCGAACAGCGCATTGCCATCTTGTGCCTCGCTCACCTGAAAACCGGCGTCATCCAGGCGCGTCTTCATTGCACCGGTCACAACTGTGGCTACATCCTGATCCAGAACGATGTCTTTACCGCTCATACCGGATACATTTTCCGCACCCATCCCTATCTTGCGCGGATTGCCCATTTTGCGTGCATCCATGTAACGGTTGATACGGATACTGGCGGCATATTTCAGCAACGGTGCATTGGGGTTGGTTCTTTTGCTTTCCGTGACGCGGATGGCACCGCCGCCTTCGCCACCGAACATACCGCCCAGTGAGGGCATGCTTATGTCTGAACAGCCAGCCACAGACGCCACCGCCAAACTCAGGAGGACTCGTTGCAAGAATTGTTTCATCATGCCCACCCGTAAATCGCGAGGAGGTGAGTATAACAAAGGGGACTGAACCAGTCCGCAAATGCATTCAGCGAGCGGCGCAACGATTATACCGTTGCGTCTGATTCGTTTATCTTTGGGGGAATTAAAAATCCATTATGCCGGGCTTGATACCAAAGGCAGACAATCCACTGCCCAGCACGCTGGATATGGAGTTGACACTTCGGCATCCAGTTGCTTGATTTGACCTGATTCCCGCCTTCGTGGGAAGGACAAAATTTGAATTTTTGGAGGATTCATTAACACCCTGTTAAAACAAGGCTTCCAGCATAAAACTGGTGGCGGTCTTGCCTGGTGGCTCGGGTACAACATTCCACGCACCGCCCGATTGTGAGGTGTGGGTCAAGCTAAGCTCAACGTTTTGCGCCAGTTCGTAAGTACCTCCAAGCATGATCGCGTTGTCGGTATCGGAAGCGCCCGCAAAAGGAGGAGCGCCACTGTTACCGCTACGGAAGGCCAATTGCACCGTTGCCTTGTGTGGTATCACACCCAGTTCAGCAGCCATGTTAAAGGACTTTCTGGTAAGCGTACCCGAATTGAACACGTTGGTAGCAACAGAGCTGGGTGCACGGCCATAAGAAGCATACAGGCCCAGCGGCTTACCACCTGCCTCGCCTTGCATTTGGGCGTCAATGATAGTTGCTTTGGTATCAATTAAGTTGGTGACGTCCTTGCCGGAGAAGTCCTGGATACCTACAGCCGAATCCCATCCACCCGCATCAAACATTCCTGCCGCGCGAACATAAGTTGAGTTCATACCGTTAGCACCGCTAGAGGCAAGCGCACCACCTATTGCAGCAGCAGAAATACCATATGTGCCAATATTCAAGAAGCCATAATTAGGATTGACCGCAACGAAAGAAAAACCGTTGGCAGCCGTCTTGGTATTCAAATACTGTGCAGCCGAATTGGCATTAATGTGTTCGCCACCAGGCCCAGCCACTGCCGCTATGCGGTGGGTTGCGGCAGCACCGGTGTTTAGCAGTTCAAAGCTGTGCGCCGCACCCTGGCCAGCGGTAGCCATGGGAACTATACCCACACGGGTGCCGTTGCCGCCTATCTCGAATAAAATGGGTAATTTAGCAGCATTGGTATTGGCAGGGCCAGCGCCAGTACCGGTCAATGCCAGTTCGGACAGGAAGCCAACGTTGTCGCTTACGCGACCACCAAAGAATAGCGACAGCTCACCACCGTCAGCAGGGAAATTATATGAGCCGTTAGGGATACCTATGCCGCGGTTCGATTGGGTTTCGTAACCAGTAGTGGTCAACGCGCCCAAGTTCAAGGTATTGGGTATGGAGAGATGCTCGTCTTCTACCTTGCCTTGGACACCCATCATGGTATAGCCGCTGGCCTTGAAGGCACGACCAAAACCATTCAGCGCAGGGAAATGCTGGAAATGGCAAGCTCTACATGCCATGCCGGTTTGGCGGGCAAATACAGGTAACGCGAACACTTCAGGAGCAAACGCTGCTGCTGCCAGTAAACCTGCCAAAGAGAGCGCCATTTTTTTCATTTACATCCTCCTCGTCTATTGGCTTGCTGGACCAGAAAAGCCATGCATTCCAACATAATCCTATGGGCGCTGAATGTCAAAATTTCTTGCGCAAAAACATCACTTCACAACATGCCTATTTTTTCCCACGATGGGAAACGCCATTACCGGTTTTGTAATAGCTCAAAACACACTGCCCCCGCCACATTCTCCCGCAACACTAACTTGTAACCAAACTGCCCCGCCCACCGTGCGGCTTGGTATAGCCCCACGCCCAGCCCGCTCTCGGACGTCACCACGGTTTGCAGTAACTGGCGCGCTAGCGGTGCGGGAATGGCGTTGCCGCCATCGCAAACACTCAAGAAAAATGGCTGCATGCACAGGGTGACACGGATGAAAATATCCGGTTGTTGCAGACGCTTGGTGCCGGCGTTGTCGATCAGGTTGTCGGCCACGCAATCGAACAGGGTGGCGGGGATTTTTTCATCTGTCACCACGCCCTCACACACCCATTCGATGGCTGCATACTGGTGGCGCTGGCGCAGGCTCTCCCACCACACCGCAAGGGGCAGCAGGGATGATTCGTTTTCCAGTTGCGGAACCTTGAGCTTGGATAGCGTCATCTCGATGCGCTGCACCAGCACCGGCAACTGTCGCCGCAACAACGGAAAAACTTCTTCTTCACGGCGCTGTGCGATGGACGTCAACGCAAGCAACGATTGCAGCATATTCTTGAGATCATGCGTCAGACGTGCGCCGGTCTCATAGACGGCCTGCAAGCGCGTCACTTCGCGCAGGCGCTGCTCGCGCCGCTTGGCCTGATAGAAATAACCCAGTAATTCTGTCAGCAGGTGAATATGCAGCACTACCGAGGGGGCGATGTCCTGTCTGCTGAACAGCGTCAAACGCAAACCCTGCTCCTCGATTTCGATAGAGTGCGGGCTGGATTCACCCAGACGGCCAGAATCTTCCTCCGCCCGCCAAGCCACACCGGACAGCCACGGCAGCGTAACGAGATCGGCAGTGGCCTGCGCCAGGAAATTCTCCGGACTCTGCTCGTGCTGGGCGGTTTCGGCCAGTTGCCTGAGCCAGCCCTCAAACGGCGTGCCAATGTTCAGCAGATAGCGCGAGAATAGCGGCTGCAAGCCGATAAAACCGAAGCGTGGGTTCCACAGCCAACCCAGCGCGAGCAACATCAGCGCCATGACAAACAAGGTGCGCAGCAGCGCCTCCAGATAATCCATATGCCCCAGCGTCATGAATGACAGGCTGCCGAGTACCAGTTGCGTGAGCAGCAAAAACAACAGCAGGCTGTAGAAAAAATCCACTGTCTGCCCAGCCTCCAATTGCTCTTTTTCCACTGGCACAAATATCATACCCGCCAGCAACAGCAGCAAGATTACAGCCATCATGTTGCTCGCAGCTTCATGGACACTCTGTGGCCCAAACAGATGCGGCAGCCCAAACAGGTGCGGCACCACCCACAATAACAATGCCGCCAGCAGATAGGCCATCACGGCCAGATACAAGAAGCGCAGCCAGCGGATACGGAATGAAAATACCCGCCCGCCTACCAGCGCGAATAACCCGCCCATCCAGAATGCCAGCAACCACCAGTTGAGCCACAGCAATACCACAGCGCTGATACCGCCGATGAACACCGCGCCGCTGAGGCGTAATTCATGCTCGCCACGCCATAACGGCTGCCACAGCAAAAACAGGCCGAAATGGGTGAGCAACAAAGGGCGCGACCAAATGCTATCCACCTCCAGCCAGAGCGCGAAGTGCAACGAGGCAAGCATGGCAAATAAGAGCCAGCGGCTGGAAGGGAACGTTTTTTTAGTCAGGATTGTTGCCATACAGTCATCTTCCGTCAGAATTCCGTCACCCGGCAAATACCCACACCCTTGCCAAAACAGCGCATCAGCCTATTGGTGCGGGTTACAGGCGCACACCAGTGGTCGGCATGATCATTGCGTATAACCGGTTGTAGCTAAAAATTATATGTTTATTTAGGAGATTGAGATCATGAAACGTAACCAATCCGGCTTTACTTTAATCGAAATCGCCATTGTGCTGGTAATTATCGGCCTGTTGCTCGGCGGCGTGTTAAAGGGTCAGGAACTCATCAACAGCGCGAAGGTAAAGAACCTCGCTTCCGATTTCAAAAACGTCCCGGTATTTATCTATGGCTATCAGGACAAATTCAAGGCATTGCCGGGTGATGATGCTGGCGTGGTAGCACATGTGGCCGGCACTTTGGCTACAACCAACGGAACGCCTGGGAATGGAGTTATTGAAGGTATCTGGAACAGCACAACCCAAACCGACGAATCCTATTTGTTCTGGCAGCATGTACGACTGGCTGGCTTGGCACCCGGACCCACCAGCGCGGCTGACCCCAATTACCTGCCCACCAATGCAGCAGGAGGTACCATCGGCATTCAGAGCGGCACTACCGTTGTCGCCAACTCACCGGTCAAGGATGCCAGTGGTAATGCAATCCGTGGCTCCTATATCATTTGCTCAACCGGCATCCTCGGCAAGTTTGTCTTACAACTTGACACCACTATGGATGATGGCAACACTGCAACAGGATCAATGATGGCAGTTCCAACAGGCTCACCTTTAAACACTTCTGCCACAGCAACCGGCACCATTGACCCTGCAGCAACTTACACTGTCTGCATGGGTATATAAATAAACTGTAGCGCACACTTAACCAAGCCCGCTTCGGCGGGCTTTTTTATGCCCCATCGCGCAGTTTTTTTTCCGCCGCCATCAGCGGCATCGGCTGGCCGAGCAATACCAGCACATCACCGGCCCGCAGCACCATGTCACCCGCCGGTTGGCTGCCGCGCACGTTGTGGCGGCGCACTGAGTTGATTTCCACTTCCAGCTCGGCCAGGTTGACCTCATCCAGCGTTTTGCCCACTGCGGCATCGCGTTCGTCCAACAACACGCTATGAAAGCGCGGTTGCTGGCTTTCCATGGTTTCACCCACTTCATCGGCAGGCGCACGAAAAAATCCGCTGAATACGCTGTAGCGGCGCGCACGGCTTTCCTGAATGCGGCGGATGACGCGGTTAAGCGGCACACCGGACATCAGCAGCGCCTGCGAAGCGAGCATCACGCTGCCTTCCGTCACTTCCGCCACCACCTCGGCCGCGCCGGCCTGCTTGAGCGCCTCGATATGAGTATCATCGGCAGTGCGCACCACCACCGGCAGGTCGGGGCGCAGTTCATTTACATGGTGCAGTATCTTGAGCGCGGAGTGCTTGTCGTCGTAGGTAATCACCAAAGTTTTGGCGCGCATCAACCCGGCAGCCAGCAACACTTCGCGCTTGGCGGCATCGCCATATACCACGCTCTCGCCCGCCGCTGCGGCCTCGCGCACCCGGCGCGAGTCGAGATCCAACGCAATGAAACGGACGTTCTCCTGCTCCATGAAGCGCGCCAATGCCTGCCCGCTACGCCCGTAACCGCAGATGATGATGTGCGCATCGGCGCCCATACTTTGCACCGCAATCTGGTGTATCTGCATGGCGCGGTTCATCCATGCTGAAGGAGAAATGCGCCGCACAATGGCTTCGGCATGATGAAGCAGGAAGGGCGCGGCAAGCATGGAAATCAGCATGGCCGCCAGCACATTCTGCATTACTTCCGCAGGCAGCAAATTTACCCCCCCAGCCAGGGTCAGCAACACGAAACCGAATTCGCCCGCCTGCGCCAGCCCCAGCCCGCTGCGGATTGCCGTGCCCCAGTCACCGGCGAACCAGCGCGCCAGCAGTGCCACCACTGCCGCCTTGAACGGCAGCAGGATGAGCAGCACCAGCAATACCCAACCGAATCCTGCAATCACGCTACCCGGATCGAGCATCATACCGACAGTGACAAAAAATAGGCCTAGCAGCACATCGCGGAACGGCTTGATATCCTCTTCCACTTGGTAGCGGTATTCAGTTTCAGAAATCAGCATGCCGGCGACAAACGCGCCCAACGCCAGGGAAAGCCCGGCCAGTTCGGTGATGTAGGCCAGCCCTAGAGTAAACAGCAACACGTTGAGCATGAATAGCTCGGAAGATTTCTGCCTGGCCACCAGATGAAACCACGGGCGCAATAGCCGCTGCCCGAAGATCAACAAGGCCGCCAATACCACTGCGGCCTTGAGCAAAGCTATGCCGAGCGTGGCATAGAGATTCTGCCCGCTACTGGACAGCGCCGGGATGATAATGATGAGCGGCACCACGGCCAGATCCTGGAACAGCAGTACACCCATAACGTTCTGGCCGTGCGGTGTGTTCAGTTCGGCGCGTTCGACCAGCATCTTGCTGACAATCGCGGTGGAGGACATCGCCAGCACGCCGCCCAGCGCCAAACCGGCGCGCCAATCGAGTCCAAAGAAGAGCGAGGTGAGCATGACCAGCAAAATGGTGGCCAGCACCTGTGCGGTACCCAGCCCGAATACCACGTGCTGCATGATGCGCAGCCGTGCCAAGCTGAATTCCAGCCCGATGCTGAACATCAGGAACACCACGCCGAATTCGGCCAGATGGCGCGTCTCCGGCGCATCGGGTATCCAGCCCAGCGCATGCGGACCTATCGTAATACCGACAATAAGATAGCCCAGCATCGCCGGCAGGCGCAGGATGCGGCACAGCACCACCACGCCCACAGCAGCGGCAAGCAGAATCAGCAGGAGATGCAGCGAGTTTGTCATAACCGGATAATGCCTTAAGTAGTGCGTTCTTTCAAAATTCCACTGCACCAAGGCTCACTGTTATAATCCTGCAATATGAACAAAGCATTCTCTGCCGCCCCTCGCGCGCTCGGCTTGGCACGCGAGGTATTGAACATCGAAGCCGCAGCCGTGCTGGCGCTCACGCAACGTATTGACGAAACTTTCTTGCGTGCGCTCAACATTATCCTGTCCTGCGAGGGACGGGTGATCGTCAGCGGCATGGGTAAATCCGGCCATATCGCGCGCAAGATCGCCTCTACCCTGTCCAGTACCGGCACGCCGGCGTATTTCGTGCACCCTGCCGAGGCCAGCCATGGCGACCTCGGCATGATCACCGCCGAGGATGTGATTATCGCGCTGTCCTATTCCGGCGAAAGCGAAGAGCTGCTCACCATCGTGCCGGTCATTAAACGCCAGGGCGCACAACTGATCAGCCTGACCGGCAATCCGCAATCCAGCCTGGGATTGGCGGCAGATGCACACCTCAACGTCGCAGTGGACAAAGAGGCTTGCCCGATGGGGCTGGCTCCCACTGCCAGCACCACGGCTGCGCTGGCCATGGGCGACGCGCTTGCCGTGGCATTGCTGGATGCAAAAGGGTTCGGTGAAGAAGATTTCGCCCGCTCGCATCCCGGCGGCAATCTGGGCCGCCGCCTGCTCACCCATGTGCGCGACATCATGCACACCGGCGACGGAATCCCCGCCGTCAGACACGACGCCCTGCTTTCCGATGCCGTGCTGGAAATGTCGCGCAAGCGGCTGGGCATGACCGCCATCGTGGATGATGCGCAGCATGTGCTGGGCATTTATACCGATGGCGATTTGCGCCGTACGCTGGAAAAGCGGCTCGATTTCACCACCACCCCGATCAGCGCCGTCATGTCGCGCAATCCGCGCACCATAGCCACGGACGCGCTGGCGGCGGAAGTGGTGCAGATAATGGAACAGCACAACATCAATCAGATGCTGGTGGCGGATGCCGACAACAAGCTGGTCGGTGCGCTGAACGTGCATGACTTGCTGCGTGCGAAAGTAATTTAATGCTGCCAAACCAGGCTCAATTCATCCGCCTCATCGCCTTCGACGTGGACGGCGTCATGACCGATGGCGGGCTTTATTTGTCCGACTCCGGGGAAGAGTTCAAACGCTTCAACTCACTGGATGGGCATGGCCTGAAAATGCTCAAGGCGTCCGGTGTGGAGCTGGCCTTCATCTCTGGACGCACTTCGCGTTGCGTCGAACTGCGCGCACGCAACCTGGGCATCACCCACTTGTATCAGGGCGTAAACGACAAGCTGGATACCATGCAGAAACTGCTTGCCCAACTCCAACTGCCGCCTGCTGCCGCTGCCTTCATGGGCGATGATGTGGTGGACCTGCCGGTGATGCGCCATGTAGGCCTGTCCATCAGCGTGCCGGATGCACCGCAGGTGGTGCGTGACCGCGCCCATTACATCACCATGCGCAGCGGGGGGCATGGCGCAGTACGTGAAACATGCGAACTGTTGATGTCGGCGCAGGACACACTCGCTTTACAATTGGCACCCTATTTAAAATGACCGGCCCACTGCATCGGCTGCGCGAGTGGTCACCCCTGTTGCCGCTGCTGTTGCTGCTGGCGGCAACCTATTGGCTGAACCAGCAGGTGCAACCCCTGCCGCCCAGGCCTGACAGCAGCAAGCGCCACGATCCGGATTTCACCATCAGCAAACTTTCCGCCACCACGCTGAATGAGCAGGGTGTGCCGCGCTTCATCATGTCCGCCCAGAAAATGGTGCATTATCCAGACGATGACAGCACCCATCTGGACGAGCCGCAACTAACCAGCTTTAATGCGGACCGTCCACCTGTTTATACTTTTGCCAGACAGGGCGAAGTGTCGAGCAAGGGTGATGAGATATTCCTGCGCGACGAGGTAAAACTTGTGCGCGCCGCCAGCGCCACACAAAGCGAGATGACATTCACCACCACTTACCTGCATGTCATTCCGGATCGCGATCTGGCGGATACCGACCGCCCTGTCACCATGATGGATGCACACAACATCGTGCATGCGGTGGGTATGCAATTCGACAACAAGGCACGCATAATGAAGCTGCTTGCACAAGTTAAAAGCCAACATGACCCCGCAAAAAATTAAATCCATTACACCCTTGTGGTGCGCCATCCTGCTTTGTACAGCTCTGGCCTGCCACACCCCGGCCAGCTACGCAGAGCGCGCCGACCGCGACAAAACAATGCGTCTGGATGCCAACCAGGTCAGCATCGACGATGCTAATCAGGTCAGTACATTCGAAGGCAACGTACAGTTTACCCAGGGTACGATGACCATCCGCGGTGACAAGATTATCGTGACGCAAGGCAAGGATGGTTTCACACACGGCACGGCAACCGGACAGCCTGCCAGCTTCAGCCAGAAACGCGAAGGCTCCGATGAATATGCGGAAGGCTTTGGCGAGCGCATCGAATATGACACCAGGAACGAGACCTTGAATTTGTTCGGCCAGGCGCACATGAAACGGGGAGAGGACGAGGTGCGCGGCGAGCACATTACGTACAGCTCCAGAACGGAAATTTTCCAGGTGAACGGTGCGTCAGGCAAGCAAATGGACGCGTCTGGCAAACCTGTTGATGCACAGGGCAAAGGGCGGGTACGCGCCATCATCCAGCCCAAAAACAGAAATGTCGTAACCGGCCCGGCTGCGGAACCGTTGTCGATCAAACCGGCAGACGCGCTGACTCAGCCTGAGAGCAATCAATGAGTGAACTGCGCGCCGCCTCGCTGAATAAACGTTATCGTTCCCGCACCGTGGTGCATGATGTTTCCCTGTCGCTGCAAAGCGGCGAGGTAGTCGGGTTGCTTGGTCCCAACGGTGCTGGCAAAACCACCTGCTTTTACATGATGGTCGGGCTGGTAGCCACAGACGGCGGCGATATTTTCATTGACCAAAAAAACATTACCCACCTGCCGATACACCGCCGCGCGCGCCTGGGTCTTGGCTACTTGCCACAGGAAGCCTCCATTTTCCGCCGCCTCACCGTGGTAGAAAACATTCGGGCCGTGCTGGAACTGCAAGGCTGCCCAGAGGATGAAATCGGGGTACGCCAGGATGAATTGCTGGAAGACCTGCACATCAGCCATATCCGCGACAATCCTGCCATCAGCCTGTCCGGGGGCGAACGGCGGCGCGTCGAAATCGCCCGCGCACTGGCCACCAACCCGCGCTTCATCCTGCTGGACGAGCCATTTGCCGGAGTAGACCCGATCGCCGTGCTGGATATCCAGAAGATCATTCGCTTCCTCAAGGAGCGCGATATCGGCGTGCTGATTACCGACCATAATGTGCGCGAAACCCTGGGTATCTGCGACCGCGCCTACATCATCAATGCCGGTTCGGTAATGGCGGAGGGCAAACCTGACGAAATCATTTATAATGAAGGCGTGAGGAAAGTATATCTTGGTGAGCACTTCAAACTGTAGCGCCCCTCTATAAAAAACGCACACTATGCCCCGCCCCCGTCCGTAAACCGTGCAATGAAACAGGCATTACAACTCAGGCAATCCCAGCAACTGACGCTTACCCCCCAGTTGCAGCAAGCCATTCGCCTGTTGCAACTCTCCACCCTGGAGGTCAATCAGGAAGTAGCGCGCTTGCTGGAAGAAAACCCCATGCTCGAACGCGAGGACGACGACGACGCGCTGCCTTACGCACACGGCGACGCCGCCTCAACCTCCCCTGCAGAAAATACTGCAACGAAAGACGAAGCGCCGCAACAGGCCGGGGAAGAATGGCAAAAGGATGAGTGGAACGAACCCTCGTTCTCTGCGGGGAGCGCGTCTGATGATGAAGAGGATACCCATGCCGAAGTAGTGGCGGACACCCCCAGCCTGCGTGAACATCTTATCTGGCAACTCAACATGAGCCAGCTTGACGAACGTGACAAAAAAATCATTGGGCTATTGATTGACGCGCTGGACGAAAACGGCTATCTGGCGCAGTCGCTGGAAGAAATCGCCGAACTATTGCCGCAAGAACTCGATATCACACTGGATGATCTGGAAACGGCGTTGACACAATTGCAGAATCTGGGCGAACCCGGTATTGGCGCACGAACCTTGAGTGAATGCCTGGCCCTGCAACTCAAGGCGCTGCCGGAAGACATCCCGTGCCGCGACCTGGCGCTAAATATCGTAACACAGCATCTCGGCCTGCTGGCGTCACGCGACTTCACCAAGCTCAAGAAAATACTGCATTGCGATGACGCCGCGCTACGCACCGCACAAGCCCTCATAGTCCATCTCAAGCCCAAACCCGGCGCGGAATTCGAACAGCGCACCGCCGACTATGTAGTGCCGGATGTAGTGGTAGAACGCCATCAGGGAAACTGGCGTGCGCGGCTGAACGTGGAAGCCATGCCGCGCCTGCGCGTCAACCAGATGTACGCCAACATCCTGCAACAGCGCGGCGAAAAAAATGCACAACAGCTTTCCGGCCAATTGCAGGAAGCGCGCTGGTTCATCAAAAACCTGCAACAACGCTTCGACACCATCCTGCGCGTTTCACAGGCCATCGTCGACCGCCAGCGTCATTTTCTGGATTATGGCGAGATCGCCATGCGCCCGCTGGTGTTGCGCGAAATCGCCGATCAGCTCGAGCTGCACGAATCCACCATCTCGCGCGTAACCACGCAGAAATTCATGCTCACCCCGCGCGGCATCTTCGAACTCAAATATTTCTTCGGCAGCGGGGTCGCGACCGATGCTGGCGGCACGTGTTCATCCACGGCGATCCGCGCGCTCATCAAGCAGCTTGTCAGCCAGGAAAATGCACAGCGCCCCCTGAGCGACAGCAGCATGTCTGAAATCCTGGCACAGCAGGGCATACTGGTTGCCCGGCGTACCGTGGCAAAATACCGGGAGTTGCTGCATATTCTCCCGGCTAATCTTCGTAAATCACTCTAACCATAAGGAGCAAGCCATGAACCTCAATCTCAGCGGACACCATCTGGAAATCACACCCGCCATCCGCGAGCATGTGCTAAGCAAACTCGGCAAAGTCAAACGCCATTTCGACCATGTGATTGACGTGAACGTCATCCTTTCGGTGGAAAAATTGAAACAGAAGGCCGAAGCCAACGTTCACCTGAGCGGCAAAACAATTTTTGTGGAATGCGATGACGCCAACCTGTATGTCGCCATCGACAACCTGATCGAAAAACTTGACCGCCAGATCCTCAAGCACAAGGAAAAACATGCCACACGCCGCCACGATGGTTCCGGCAAGCATCCTGCAGCAGAACAAGAGTGACCGCAGTGCGGCTGACCGCCGCACCCCCTTTCTCAGACTGGTTGAAACCATGAACCTGATCAGTAAAATCCTACCCGCCGAAAACGTCATACTGGACGCCGATTCCATCAGTAAGAAACGGGTTTTCGAGCGGGTCGGCATATTGTTTGAGAATACCCGGCAGATCGCGCGCAGCCAGGTATTCGACAGCCTGTTTGCGCGCGAAAAGCTCGGATCCACCGGTCTCGGGCAAGGTGTGGCCATCCCGCATGGCCGTATCAAGGGCCTGCGCGATGCCGTTGCCGCTTTTGTCAAGACACAGACGCCGATTCCCTTCGACGCGCCTGATGGGCAGCCGGTCAATCTCATTTTCGTGCTGCTGGTGCCGGAACGCGCCACCGACCTGCACCTGCAACTTCTCGGCGAACTGGCGCAAATGTTCAGCGGCAAATCTTTCCGCGAACAATTGCAAAACAGCGACGACCCGGCGGCCATCCATCAACTGTTTGCCAACTGGAAGGCATGACGCAAAATGGCGCAGATCAACATCCAGCAACTCTTCGACGACAAGCAAGAACGGCTGGCCTGGAACTGGGTTGCCGGCGAGGGTGGTGCTGCCAAGATTCTCGACAGCGAACTGGTCAATGCCTCAAACAAGGGATTGATTGGTCACCTCAACCTGACCCACCC
This sequence comes from uncultured Nitrosomonadales bacterium, assembly GCA_903892645.1. Lineage (GTDB taxonomy): Bacteria > Pseudomonadota > Gammaproteobacteria > Burkholderiales > Gallionellaceae > CAITJF01. Next base: position 18,966 of record CAITJF010000260.1, read on the forward strand.
GAATTGGGTGCAGGTGTTAAGCAGCACCGAACTGGACTATTTGCGCGCACTGTCGCCCTCCACCTTCAGCGAAGCGCTGGCACAACTTGAACACAGCGGCACGCTATGCCTGATTGTGGCAGGCGCCGAGGAAATTCCGCAGGCGCTGACAGACTATGCCAATCGCACGCATACCCCGCTGTTTCGTTCCCCGCTGCCCAGCGTGCACCTGATGTGGCTGGTGCGCCACTATCTCGTCAAGGCACTGGCGGAATCCACCACGCGCCACGGCATATTTCTCGATGTGCTGGGTGTCGGTGTGCTGATCACCGGAGACAGCGGCATAGGCAAAAGCGAACTGGGCCTGGAACTCATCACGCGCGGCAACGGCCTGGTGGCGGATGACATTGTCGAACTGTATCGCATCTCCCCGGAAACGCTGGAAGGGCGCTGTCCTGAGCTGTTGCGCAACTTTCTCGAAGTGCGCGGACTGGGTGTGCTCAACATCCGCACCATGTTCGGCGAGACGGCGGTGCGGCGCAAGAAAAACCTGAATCTGATCGTGCACCTGCAACGTCCGCCCGGCGGAGATATGTCGCATTTGGAACGGCTGCCGATCAACGCGAGTTACCAGGAAATTCTCGGCGTGAAAATTAACACAGTCAGCATCCCGGTAATGACCGGGCGCAACCTTGCGGTGCTGACAGAAGCGGCGGCACGCAACTTTGTCATGCAGCAGCGTGGCATCGACAGCACACAGGAATTTATCAGCCGTCAGGAACAGTCCATTCGGGATCAATAAACCGTGCAACTCTTCCTCATCAGCGGATTGTCCGGCTCCGGCAAAAGCGTCGCGCTCAGAATGCTGGAGGACAGCGGCTACTATTGCGTGGACAACCTGCCCGCCGACCTGCTGTCTTCCCTCATGGATAACCTGCGCCAGTCCGGCAATGCGCGCGTCGCCGTCAGCATAGACGTGCGCAGCGGCGGCAGCGTGCGGCAATTGCCGCTCCATATCGAGCAACTCAAGCAGCGCGGTGTGGACGTGCACCTGCTGTTCCTCGATGCACAGACCGACACGCTGGTGAAGCGTTTTTCCGAAACGCGCCGCCGCCACCCGCTGAGCGATGACCGCCTTACCCTGCCGGAATGCATTCAGCGCGAGCGCGAACTGCTCGCCGAGATCGGCAACATCGGCCACCGCATCGACACCAGCGAACTTGGTGCCAATGCGCTGCGCGACTGGGTCAAGGATTTCATCCGCGTCGACCGTGCGCGCCTCACCCTGCTGTTTCAGTCATTCGGATTCAAGAATGGCATCCCGCTCGATGCCGACTTTGTGTTCGACATACGCTGCCTGCCCAACCCGCATTACGATCCCGCGCTGCGCCCCCTGAGCGGGCGCGATGCAGCGGTGGCCAAATTCCTCGAACGCAACCCTGACGTGCTGAGAATGTACGACGACATCCTCAACTTCATCGAAAACTGGCTGCCCTGCTTCCTCGCCGACAACCGCAGCTACCTCACCGTCGCCATCGGCTGCACCGGCGGGCAACATCGCTCGGTATACCTGGCGGAAAAACTGGCGCGCCATTTCGAGGCGCAACAGCAAGTGCTGCTGCGCCATCGCGAGTTGATCGCCTGATGAACCTGCGCCTGCCCATCGAACACATCAAGACCGGCGACTGGTTCACGCTGCTGCTCGGCACGTTGCTTGCCGCATTCCTCGCCATCACACTGTGGCAAGGCGGCGCGGCGGACAAGGCCGTCATCCGCAGCGGCGGCAAGGTGTTCCGTGAAGCGCCCCTGTCGCGCAACCAGGTTATCGAAGTGCCCGGCCCGCTCGGCATCAGCCGCGTCGCCATTCACAACCGGCAGGCGCGCATCGCCGCCGACCCCAGTCCGCGCCAGTACTGCGTGCGCCAAGGCTGGCTGAAACAGGCAGGCGAAGTCGCCGTGTGCCTGCCCAACCAGGTGAGCGTCGAATTGAGCGGGGGTAGCAAACGTTATGACAGCCTCAACTATTAATCTCACCACCACCGCAGCGGACCACCACATCGCGCGCATGGCCGCACTCGCCCTCGGCCTGTCGATGCTGGAAGCCGCCATCCCTTCGCCGTTGCCGGGCGTAAAGCCGGGGCTGGCCAACATCGTCATCCTCATCGTGCTGGCGCGCTACGGCTGGCGCACGGCGGTATGGGTGTCATTGCTGCGCGTGATGGCGGGCAGCCTGCTGTTTGGCAATTTCCTCGCCCCCGGATTTTTCTTGAGCCTAAGCGGCGCACTGTGCAGCCTCATCGTTCTGGCCGCAAGCCAGCACTTGCCGCAGCGCTGGTTCGGCCCCGTCACCCACAGCATTCTCGCCGCCTTTGCCCACATTGCCGGGCAACTGCTGGTGGTGTATTGGTGGCTGATTCCCCATACCGGCATCGCGTACCTGATTCCCATCTTCGCCACCGCTGCACTGGGGTTCGGCACGGTGAACGGGCTGATCGCGGCGCATTATCTGGATACGCTCGACACAGATACAGAAACATCTCGTCATACCCGCGAAGGCGGGTATCCAGCCCATTTAAATGCTGGACTCCCGCCTTCGCGGGAGTGACAAAAAAGAAAATATCGGTGATTATCAAATAATGAAAACCATCACCCTCGCCATGACCGGTGCATCCGGCCTGCCCTACGCCATACGCCTGCTCGAATGCCTGCTGCAAAGCGGGCAGCGCGTGCATCTGGTGTATTCGCAGGCCACGCAAATCGTCGCCAAACAGGAACTGGACTTTGTGCTGCCCAACCGCCCGCAGGACACGGAAAAAATGTTCATGGGACGCTTCGGAAAATTCAGCGGCGAGTTAAAGGTATTCGGCATCCAGGACTGGTACGCGCCAATGGCCTCCGGCTCCAACCCCGGCGACGCGATGGTGGTCTGCCCCTGCACCATGGGCACGTTGGGCAAGATCGCCAACGGCATCAGCGACGACCTGATCGCCCGCGCGGCGGATGTCATGCTCAAGGAAAAATGCACGCTGATTCTGGTGCCACGAGAGACACCGTTCTCCGCCATTCATCTGGAGAACATGCTGCGGTTGTCTCATGCAGGTGCGGTTATTTTGCCGCCTAATCCGGGCTTCTATAATCACCCGCAGAGCGTGCAGGACATTGTTGATTTTGTGGTAGCACGCATTCTCGATCATCTGGGGGTGGAGCATGAGTTGGTGAAGAGATGGGGTAAGGAATAAGCGGGGGGGGTGGCATTTCTTTGGTTACTTTCTTTGTGCGGCCAAAGAAAGTAACCAAAGAAA
>CAITJF010000261.1 GCA_903892645.1 uncultured Nitrosomonadales bacterium
AGGAGATTGATACGGCAATGGAACGATTGAACAACCGACCCAGAAAAAGGCTTGAATACAAAACACCCAGTCAGGTATTCTTCAAGTCAGGCGTTGCACTTCAAACTTGAACTCGCGACATACGATTGGGAATGAATTTTACAAAAATCGCAACTACTTCTTTTTACTGGTACGTGGTGGCAATGGTTGGTTTGTCGTTCCTGCTCCTGCTCAGGCTGCGCGCAAGAGTTCCCCGCAACTATCTGGCGGCCGGTTTCTGCTTGGTCTATCTGGTGATCGGGAATTCACTCTACTTCTTCGGTAATAGCCACGAGAACGCCCTCATCGTCCTGTCGGCCATCCTGCTGCTGCTGTTTTTTCTTTTGCTGGATCTTGCCGGGCACGCCGTAGCCATTGGCCAAGGTAAACCGGCAAACCCGTTCTTTCACCGCAACCTGGCGGTTATCGTTTCTCTTGTATTCATCGCATCCATCACCATCTGGTACGAGAAAAGCATCACCGCCAAAGCGACAATCCAAGCCCTGAATGCCGGCAAGGGGCAGTTTGTTTATCCGTCTTCGATTCCAGAACAATACCTGATGCGCGTTATCGCTGAGGTTAAATCGGTCACCGGCGATAATCCGAAAGTTTATTTTATCGATGATAATGATTTTTTATTAGGCTATTACGGCGGCTATGCCCCGGTTGGCTATTACACCCCCCGTGGCGCATGGATATCAAAGCGTGAATTCAATAGGTTTTTGCAGGGCTTGGTGGATCAAGGTTACTATTTGATTATCAATAAAAGTGCAAACAGGTCCATTTTATCACCCATCAAATTTTCCAATTACAGAATTGTGGGGGAAAATTATTTGGTGGTATGGAAATAGCACTAGAGCCTGTTAACATATAAAACAAATAGCGCCCTCTCGTTAAGGAGGATAGCGCCATGGCAAGGAAACTACTGCGTGACGACCAATACAAACGGATTGCTGGCATGCTGCTCACGCAGCCGGGTGATCCCGGACGCAAATCGGACAACCGGCTATTCCTGGAAGCCGTCCTGTGGATTGCCCGAAGCGGCACACCATGGCGCGGCCTGCCACCAGAATTTGGCGAGTGGAACACAGTGTACCAGCGGTTTGGCCGATGGTCGAAAAAAGGCGTCTGGCATAAGATATTTGCCGAACTTGCCAAAGATGCCGATTTTAGCGTTCTTTCGACAAGCATCAGTACAAGCATCGCAACCTCATCGAGCGCTTCTTTCTTCGCATCAAACATTTTCGCCGTATCGCCACCCGTTACGACAAGCTCGCCGAACGCTTTTCATCGTTCATCGCCATCATCGCGGCTTTCTTGTGGCTGGCATAATTGTCAACGGACTCTAGCAGGCGGTAGTGATAGGAATTTTTCCAGAAAATATCGTTGCTTTGTTGTATCCCCACTACGACCATAAGCACTGGATAAGGAGCGGTACGCTTCTTTGCTCTTGGGGTGAAGTTTAATTGTGTCATTAAGCTCTTCGATAGCCTGATGCCATATTACATCTTTGGGGAGAGGGACAATCTCCTCTTGCCTTGTTTTTCTGACAAACATCAGGCCGGCTTTTTCTTGCCCCACAAGAATCCAGTCAGGGTCATTTTCAAGAACAGTGAGGAGCGGGATGATTTCGCCGGAAAAGCTCAGGGTGACCGGGGTAACAATGGCCTGAATATTAAATAATAAAATAATATTTTGCCACCCCCGATCCGCCCTGAAAATGGCATCGTGAAGCTCTACAGCCCTATTCGTTCCATAATTTTTTCCATCTACAAAGACGGGGCGATCAAGCTCCCATGCAAGATAATTCCCCAAGTGGTAAAAATTAAGGATATTGCCCTGCGCCGAAAGTCGTTTTAGCAGGGGTGCGCTTTTATAAGGCGTATTTTCTTCATAAACTCCCACTCCCCACACTGCATCTGTCCCTGTCGTAATAATTCCCACTACTCCAGCAAAAACCGAAAACAACGCAATAATTTTTTTGTGTACTGAAGCCTTCGCCAGCCGCGCCAACCAAATGGTAAGCGCATTACTTATCGGTACATATGCGACGATTCCCAGAAGCGCCGTGTTTCTGGCATATCGGAAGGCCAAAACAGAAAAGGGGAGAAAAAGCAGGATATCGACCAAACGTCTTTGCGGAGTGAATAAGATAGCTATTGAGCCAATCGCCACAATGACAATGAATTGTGGAGCATATTCGGTCTGCAATACAGGTAAAAACTCGGTTACTGATTTCATAAATTCATCATTTGAGAGTGCGTAGAATGGCATCAATAACTGGTGCAACCCATAGGGATTTAATGTGGCCGCTCCTGCCATGACAAGCATGACAATGCCCAGTGTGCCCACAGTTTTTATTTTTTCTGCTGAGGAGAAAACAGCTTGTAGTGCATATATGCCAAAAACACCAATAAGAAAAATTACCGATGGGTGTCCTTGGCTGAGCAACCATGCAAAAACAGGCAGCGGGATGAGCCATGCGAGTTTTTTTTGCGTAAGGTAATTTTCAAGCAGAAGAATTTCTGCCGCTAGCAACAGGTAAAGCAAGGTTTCCGGCCTGAAATTGAGGCGCGGCTCAATTACCCATAGCACCAACGCAATAACCGGTAAAGATTGCCACCATTCCATTCTTGTTTTGCTGTCCACAGCAAAATAAAGACATAACAGAATTCCGCAGCCAATGGCCGCATTGGCAATTGCCATTCCGACATAGCCAAAATAGTGTTCGATCAAATAATAAAAAACGCCAAAACCCCATTCATGGAATTCACCGGGCTCGCCCAGTCTCGGCAGAATGTAGAATTCATGGCTTGGAACGTGCATCTGGCGTATTACTTCACGACCGATGACCATGTGAAACCAAATGTCCGGGTCAAAAAGCTTGCGCAACAGGCTGACACCAATGAGCAGAAAAAAAGCTCCGCGGAGGAGGATATTGTTGCCGGATAGCAAGGCTGAAACCTTCACCAGATTTAATTGCATGAATGAGTTACCAATCCAACAAACTTAAGTGTATTGAGATGCCATGTCGTCCCGGTTGATTGGCAACCAGGCAAGTCATAGTATTTTCCTGCGCCGCGCCGCCCGCCTGCGCCATTCCCATACTACCATCGCATACCACAGCACGCGCACGACAAAATAACCGACGATGGCGAGGCTGACCGCCAGTAACGGCAGGCCTACCGCAAAGGGCTTACCCAACGAGATGATCCAATCCAGCAAGACGGTATGCCAGTTGTCCCAACTCATTTCCGGCAAAGCAAAACGCGCGGCCTGAAGGCCCTCATGCTGGCCGGTGACGAACGCGCCAAATTCATATGCCAGCACATACAATGGGACGATAGTGAACGGGTTGGTGTAGAGAGTGGTGAACATCGCCACCGGCAAGTTGACGTGGAACAGCACCGATAATATCGCAGCGCCTATCATCTGGAACGGCCCCGGTATCAGGCCGCAGAACATGCCGACAGCAACACCGCCCGCCACCGAACGGCGGTGCAGATGCCACAGATTTGGGTGGTGCAGCCATATACCGAATGGGCGTATCCAGCGGCTTTGCCTGATGGTTTCGTGGTCAGGTAAAAACTTCCTGAAATATTTTTTCGGCACAGAGCGTTACTTTCCGGCAAAATCAGAATGGATAGATTACCTGATTGCGTTGAATATGCCAGCATCGCTAAAGGAAAATTACACATTATGATCCAGGCAATACCCGATCCAGCCGGTTTGCGCGGCCTTTCGCAAGCCGAGGCGCAGGCCCGACTGCGGGCGGAAGGGCCGAACGAACTGCCCGCAACCGGGCAGCGCAATATCCGGGCGATTGCGCTGGAAGTGCTGCGCGAACCGATGTTCCTGCTGCTGGTCAGCGCCGGTGCAATCTACCTGTTGCTCGGCGACGTCAGCGATGCGCTGATGTTGCTGGGCTTTGTGTTCGTGGTGATGGGCATTACCATCTATCAGGAGCACAAGACGGAGCGGGTGCTGGAAGCATTGCGCGACCTGACCAGCCCGCGCGCGCTGGTGGTGCGCGATGGCGTCGAACAGCGCATTGCCGGGCGCGAAGTAGTGCGCGGCGACATCCTTGTTCTGGCCGAAGGCGACCGCGTGGCGGCGGATGCAGTGTTAATTTCCTGCAACGACTTTGCAGCGGACGAATCGCTGCTCACCGGCGAATCGGTGGCTGTGCGCAAGGTCGGCCAACCGGACGCCCACGAATTGCAACCACCCGGCGGAGATGATTTGCCATTTGTGTATTCCGGCACGCTGGTGGCAGGTGGGCACGGCATGGCATGCGTGCTGGCGACCGGGCCGCACACCGAAATCGGCAAGATCGGCAAGGCATTACAGGAACAGAACACAGAAGTCACGCCATTGCAGAAAGAAGTCGGCAGACTGGTGCGTAACCTCGCCATCATCGGCGTGCTGCTGAGTTTGCTACTGCTGGTGATCTACGGCCTCACCCGTGGCGATTGGCTGCACGGCCTGCTCTCCGGCATCACGCTGGCGATGTCCATCCTGCCGGAGGAATATCCGGTGGTGCTCACGGTGTTCATGGCGATGGGTGCATGGCGCATTTCCAAACACCGGGTGCTGACCCGCCGCGTGCCCACGGTGGAGGCGCTGGGCTCGATCACAGTGCTGTGCGTAGACAAGACCGGCACGCTCACCCTGAACCGCATGGCGGTGCAGCAGTTGGTTGCGGGCGATGCCTCGTTCGTGGCGAATGCCTCGAACACCCCGCTACCCGAGGCATTCCATGAATTGGTCGAGTTCGGCATCCTGTCCAGCGAAACCGAACCGTTCGACCCGATGGAAAAAGCCATCCACGCTTTCGGCGCACGTTATCTGGCCGATACAGAGCACCTGCACCGCGACTGGGTGCTGGCACACGAATATTCCCTCTCGCCGGAACTGCTCGCACTCTCGCACGTGTGGCGCGCGCGCGACCGCGAGGAATACGTGGTGGCCGCCAAGGGCGCGCCGGAAGCGGTGGCAGACCTGTGCCATCTGGACGAGGCGCAACTGGCCAAGCTGTCGTTGCAGATCAACTCACTCGCCGCGCAGGGCATGCGCGTACTGGGCGTGGCCCGTGCCAACTATACCAAAGGCAGGCGTGTCAACTTTGCACTCGGCTTGCCGAGTAGCAAATTGCCTACTTTTAGTGAATCCGCTATTCGCCAAGGCGAATGCGGAGTTGATACTCGCGACAGCGCATGGCCGGACGCCCAGCATGCTTTCGATTTCGAATTTCTCGGCTTGGTCGGTCTGGCCGACCCGGTGCGCCCCACCGTCGCTCCGGCGCTCAAGGAGTGTGCCACAGCGGGCATCCGCGTGGTGATGATCACCGGGGACTACCCTGCCACGGCGGCGGCGATTGCGGATCAGATCGGCATGGTTTCAGGCAGCGGCGGCATCGTCAGCGGTCAGGAGCTCAACCAGATGGATGACGAAACACTGCGCGAGCGCATCCGTCACAGCAACATTTTCGCGCGCATGGTGCCGGAACAGAAACTGCGGCTGGTGAACGCGCTCAAGACGAACGGCGAAGTAGTGGCAATGACCGGCGACGGCGTGAACGATGCACCCGCGCTGAAAGCCGCGCATATCGGCATCGCCATGGGCGCGCGAGGCACCGACGTGGCGCGCGAGGCGGCGGCGTTGGTGCTGCTGGACGACGATTTCGCCACTATCGTGCGCGCCGTGCGCCTCGGTCGCGGCATCTTCGACAATCTGCACAAGGCAATGGCCTACAGCCTGGCCGTGCACATCCCCATCATCGGCCTGTCGCTGGTTCCGCTGCTGCTCGGCTGGCCGCCGGTTCTCGCCCCGGTGCACATCGTGTTTCTGGAAATGATCATCAACCCCTCCTGCGCCATCGCCTTCGAGGCGGAACCGGCAGAGCATAATGTGATGCAGCGCCCGCCGCGCAACCCGCAGGAACCCATGTTTGGCGCCCGCACCGTCCTGCTCAGCCTGCTGCAAGGCGTGCTGTTGATGCTCGCCGCGCTCGTGGTGCTGGGCTATGCGCTGCACCAGGGCGCGACGGAAACCGAAGCGCGCGCGCTGACTTTTTCCACGCTGATATTCGGCAATCTCGGGTTGATTCTGGTCAGCCGCTCCTGGCAACGCACCCTGCTCCACACGCTTAGCAGCCGCAATCCCGCGCTGTGGTGGATACTGGGCGGTGCATTCGGCTTCCTCCTGCTGGCGCTGTATTCACCCTTCCTGCGCGGAGTGTTCCATTTCGCCCCGCTCACCCCGCGGCAGCTCGCACTGAGCTTTGCCGCCGGCTTGAGCAGTGTGCTGTGGTTCGAGTTATATAAGTTTTTCCGGCGGCACTGACGGTCATGGCTGCCCCTTGATGATGAAACCCACCATGCCCGTTCCCTCTCCCCATCCCTCTCCCATAGGGCGAGGGAGACAAAGATTGATGGAACTACTGATGAAGCCACTAGCCATCTGGCTAGGCTGTCCAAAAACGACAGCTAAGCCATTGGTTATAGCCACTCGACTAAGCCCGCAAGCGGGCAAGTCGCTGGTTATCGTTGCACGAGTTTCACGTTAAGGTAGCCATGCGCAGCAGTATCCTGGCTTTTGTATTTGGGGTATGGCTGCTGCAACAGCAAGCGGCTCTTCCTGATTTACGCTGGGCATGGCTGCCCGCAACCCTCGCCCCTGCCCTTTTGCTGCCGCATCGTGCGCTGTGGCATCGCATTACACGCCTGACTCTGCTCACCATTTTCGCGTGTTCATCCGGTTTTTTCTATGCTGGATTCTTTGCACAGCAGCGGCTATCCCACACCCTGCCCGCAGAGTGGCAAGGCGAAGACATAGCGGTGGTTGGCGTGGTGGCAGAATTACCCAGGCAACATGAGCGCGGGCTGCGTTTTGCATTCGATGTGGAACAGGTGCTCACCCCACATGCCACCCTTCCGCCACATATCCTGCTTGCCACTTACGATAGCGAGCAAGACGAGCCGCTAATCCTTCACGCGGGAGAACGCTGGCAACTCACCGTGCGCCTGAAACAGCCGCACGGCAGCAGTAATCCGCACGGTTTCGATTTCGAGGCATGGATGCTGGAGCAGAACCTGCGCGCCAACGGTTATGTGCGCAGCAAAAATTCCAATTCCTATGCGAAGGTGAAACAAGGCGGCGACGAGCGAACGACGAAGACAGTGCAAGTAGCACGGCAAGGAGTGAGCGAGGAAACCAACGCCGTGTCACCGATGCAGAGGAAATTGGATAATGTGCGGCTGGATGCGCTGGTAAAAACACCGGCCTACCTGATCGAACATTTGCGCGAAGCCGTGCGTGAGCGTTTTCAAAAGACGCTGGGTGACCAGCCTTATACCGGGGTGCTAACCGCCCTCGCCGTCGGCGACCAGAGCAGCATCCCGAGCGCGCAGTGGCAAGTATTCACGCGCACCGGGGTCAACCACCTGATGAGCATTTCCGGCCTGCACATCACCATGCTTTCCGGACTGGCTTTTGCCCTCACATACGCCCTGTGGCGGCGCAGTGTGCGGCTCACCTTGCGCCTGCCAGCACGCAAGGCCGCAGCCGTGGCGGGGCTGGTGGTGGCGCTGGCTTACACTGTACTGTCCGGTTATTCCGTACCGGCACAGCGCACGGTGTACATGCTGGCGGTGATCGCCGCCGCACTGTGGTCATCGCGCACCATCGCTCCATCGCAAATCCTCGCCGCCGCTCTGCTGGCAGTGCTGCTGCTCGATCCGTGGGCGGTGCTGTCGCCTGGATTCTGGCTGTCGTTCGGCGCGGTGGCACTGATCTTTTATGTGACCGCGCACCGCCTGAGCCGCCTGCACTGGCTGCGAGAGGGCGATGGCGAAGCCGTCGGGCACACGTCGGCGCCCCTCTTGCGGGGGCTGCAAGAATATGGCCGTGTGCAGTGGGCGATGATGATCGGTCTAATTCCGCCGCTGCTGGCGCTGTTCCAGCAAGTGTCGCTGGTGTCGCCCATCGCCAATGCCTTTGCCATACCACTGGTGGAGTTCGTGGTAGTGCCGCTCACGCTGCTGGGGGCGCTGTTGCCTTTCCACTGGATACTGGCGCTGGCGCATCAGGCCATGAGTGTATGCATGGCTGCACTGGAGTGGCTGAACCGCCTGCCGGACGCGGTGTGGACACAACATGCACCGCCCGCATGGAGCATCGCGCTGGGCATGGCCGGTGCGCTGTGGTGCCTGCTGCCGCGCGGTTTTCCAACACGCTGGCTGGGGCTGCTGCTGATGCTGCCGATGTTTCTGGTGTTGCCTGCCGCACCGCCGGATGGCGTGCTGCGCCTTATCATCTTCGATGTCGGGCAAGGCTTGGCCGTCGCCGCGCAAACGCACAGCCATGCGCTGCTCTATGACACCGGCCCCGATTTCAGCGGCGATGCGGATAGCGGCAACCGCATCCTGGTTCCTTCGCTGCGTGCGATGGGCATTGCGCAACTCGATGGCCTGATACTCACACACGACGACACCGACCACACCGGCGGCGCGCTTTCCGTGATGCAGGCCATGCCCATCGACTGGCTGTCCTCTTCACTTCCCGCGCAAAGCCCCATTTTGCAGCAGGCACACAACCAACGGCGTTGCATTGATGGGCAAAACTGGGATTGGGATGGCGTGCATTTCGAATTGCTGCACCCCTCACCCGAGAGCTACGCACAAGAGAAAATCCGCAAAAATAACCGTGGCTGCGTATTGCGCATCAGCATCGGCCAGCAACACATTTTGCTGGCTACGGACATCGAGAAAGATTCCGAGCAGCGGCTGCTCGAGGAGCATGCAGACAAGCTGCCCGCCATACTACTGGTGGTGCCGCACCACGGCAGCAAGACTTCCTCCGTGCAACCCTTCGTGGAAGCGGTACATCCGCGCTATGCCGTGTTCACCGTGGGTTACCGCAATCGCTTCGGCCACCCCAGGGAAGAAGTGGTTGAGCGTTATCGCGCGGCAGGCAGCGAGCTATTCCGTTCGGATGAAGATGGCGCAATCCTGGTGAAAATGGATACGCAGAGCTTCACCATTGAGTGCTATCGCAAGACCCATGCGCGATATTGGCAGCAGTCCGGCGTTGAAACAAAAACAATAAACGTCTCAGAACCTCCTGATTAACCCTGTGTGATTAATATCACATACAAACATTGCTGATCCACCTACTCTAGCCAGCAGGTAATTTAAGCAGCCAGTAGTGAAAAGCTTTACACGAAACCGTCAGTTTCGACTACAGTTAGTCAGAAAATCAACCTCTGAAAGGAAGGGCGAATTTTAGGATGAAGTGCAATTTTGAGTAACGCAGGTCAGGTGGGCGAGGTGCGATAGCATCCATGCCTTTTGACCGGCAAGTCGAAATTACACAAATGAACTACACACACCTCACCCGAGAAGAACGATACCAGAT
>CAITJF010000262.1 GCA_903892645.1 uncultured Nitrosomonadales bacterium
ACCTTGGCAACCGGAGCCAAGCAGTTGGTGGTGCAGGAAGCGGCAGAAACAATGATTTCTCCGGCGTATTTGGTATGATTCACGCCATACACAAACATCGGTGTGTCGTCCTTGCTAGGCGCGGACTGGACAACCTTCCTGGCGCCAGCCGCGATGTGCGCCTGGCAGGATTCCTTGGTCAGGAAGAAACCGGTGCAGTCGATCACGATATCCGCACCCACTTCGCTCCACTTCAGATTGGCAGGATCACGCTCGGCCGTCAGGCGAATTTTCTTGCCGTTCACGACCATATTTCCGCCGTCAACGGACACGTCGCCATTGAAACGGCCATGCACCGAGTCGTACTTGAGCATATAGGCCAGATAATCGGGTTCGAGCAGGTCGTTGATGCCAACGATTTCGATGTCCTTGAAATCCTTGGCGGCAGCGCGGAACACCATGCGGCCAATACGGCCAAAGCCATTGATACCCACTTTGATTGTCATTTTTTTCTCCTGATAACAAAAAAATCTATAGTACGCCTACACGTTTTTTGCCGTGTTGCGAAACAGCTTTACTCAGCCAATAACTTTCTTCACCGTCGCAACCACGTTGTCCGCGGTAATGCCGAAGTGCTTGAATAACTCCGGTGCAGGTGCGGACTCGCCGAAGCAATCCATCCCGACCACTGCGCCATCCAGACCCACGTACTTGTACCAGCCACCCGTCACACCCGCCTCAACTGCCACACGCTTTACTTTCCCGGGCAACACGCTGTCCCTGTAAGCCTGATCCTGCTTGTCGAACACATTGGTGGACGGCATGGAAACAACACGTACGCTGACGCCCTCGGCAGCCAGTGTTTTTTGCGCTTCCAATGCCAACGATACTTCTGAACCCGTTGCGATAATGACTGCCTGTGGCTTGCCGCCAGCGGCTTCCGACAGCACATACGCACCCTTGCGGATATTGGCGATCTGCACCGCATCGCGTTTTTGGAAGACCAGGTTTTGGCGGCTGAAAACCAGACTGGTCGGTCCATCTTTACGCTCCACGGCAACAATCCACGCGGCAGCGGATTCAACCGTATCGCACGGACGCCACAATTCCATATTGGGGATGTAGCGCAAGGTAGCGGTTTGCTCGACCGGCTGATGCGTCGGGCCGTCCTCGCCCAAACCGATGGAATCATGGGTGAACACATAGATCACGCGCTGCTTCATCAATGCCGACATGCGCAACGCGTTGCGCGCATATTCGGAGAACATCAGGAAAGTGCCGCCAAACGGCAGAAATCCGCCATGCAACGCCATACCGTTCATGATGTGCGCCATGCCGAATTCGCGCACGCCGTAGCTGATGTAGTTGCCGGTGCTCTTGCCGCGGATGTGTTTGCAACCCGTCCAGTTGGTCAGGTTGGAACCGGTCAGGTCAGCCGAGCCGCCGAGGAATTCGGGCAATGCCGGGGCCAGGGCATTGATGGCATTTTGCGAAGCCTTGCGCGTGGCGATGGTTTCGGCTTTCTCGTTGGTTTTGGCGATGACCTCGGCAGCATGCGCCGCCCAGTTGGCGGGCAATTCGCCCTTGATGCGGCGTCCAAATTCGGCGGCCTCTTTCGGAAACGTGGCGCGGTACTCGGCAAACTTGTTGTTCCACAGTTTTTCCAAGCCTTCACCCTTGGTGCGCGCATCCCATGCCTCGTACACATGTTTGGGAATTTCGAACGGCGGGTATTTCCAGCCGATGTGTTCGCGTGTGGCAGCCACTTCGGCATCGCCCAGTGCGGCGCCATGCACGTCGTGGGTGCCGGCCTTGTTGGGGGAACCTGCGCCGATAATGGTCTTGCAGCAAATCAGAGTGGGCTTGTCGGTAACCGCCTTGGCGGCGTTGATCGCGGCGTTGATCGCTTCCGGGTCATGCCCTTGCACGTTGGAGATGACATGCCAACCGTAAGCCTCGAATCGTTTCGGTGTATCGTCGGTGAACCAGCCGTCCACATGGCCGTCAATCGAGATGTCGTTGTCGTCCCAGAATGCAGTTAATTTGCCCAAGCCCCAAGTACCGGCCAGCGCGCAAGCTTCATGGGAGATGCCTTCCATCATGCAGCCGTCGCCCATGAACACGTAGGTGTGGTGGTTTACGATTTCATGGCCGGGACGATTGAATTCCGCAGCCAGCAACTTTTCCGCCATCGCCATGCCTACCGCGTTGGTGATACCCTGTCCGAGCGGGCCGCCGGTGGTTTCCACACCGGGTGTGTAGCCATATTCTGGGTGTCCAGGGGTCTTGGAGTGCATCTGGCGGAAGCATTTTAATTCTTCAATCGGCAAATCGTAACCGGATAAATGCAGCAGCGCGTAAACCAGCATGGAACCGTGGCCGTTGGACAGCACAAAGCGGTCACGGTCCGGCCATTTGGGATTGGCCGGGTTGTGGCGCAGGTGGTGGTTCCACAGCACCTCGGCGATTTCCGCCATACCCATCGGCGCGCCGGGATGACCGGAGTTCGCCTTTTGCACGGCATCCACTGCCAGCATGCGAACCGCGCCGGTTATGTCATTAAACTTGGGGGGTATTACATTACGAGCCGCAGACATTTTTCGCTAGTCTCCTGAACATCCCTGAACGGGTTGAATGTTGAGTTGTTATAACTTCATTGAGATTGATGATTATGCCGCACCGCTCTGTTTAGGGCAACAGCAGCAAGAGTTAAGGCTGCGCCACACCGCTATTACTGGTTGCCATCCAGCTCTTTCTTGGCGAATTTGATGCCAAGCTGCTTCAGCTTGCGGTACACATGGGTGCGCTCCAAGCCGGCTTTTTGCGCCACACGGGCCATGTTGCCGTTTTCCTTGCGCATGTGATAGTTGAAGTAAAGGCTATCAAAATAATCGTGCGCCTCGCGCAAGGGCAAATCGAACGGCAACGGAAAATGCGGTACGGCTTCCGTGACGGCTTTGCCGTCCGCGACATCGGACTGCCGTCTAAGGCGTGGCACACCCTGCCGGATCGCTTTGGCGACTGTATCGAACAGTTTCTGCAACGCGACGGGTTTTTCCAGAAAATCCACCGCGCCGATGCGTGTCGCCTCAACGGCGGTTTCTATGGTGCCGTGACCGGACATCATGATTACCGGCATGGTCAACAGGTCCTGCGCCACCCATTCCTTGAGCAGGGTGACCCCATCGGTATCCGGCATCCAGATGTCCAGCAGCACCAGATCCGGGGCTTGCTGATTGCGGAAATCGCGCGCCTGCGCGGCATTTTCCGCCAAGTGCACGTGATAGCCCTCGTCAAACAGGATTTCCGAAAGCAACTCGCGTATCCCGATTTCATCGTCCACGACCAGAATTTCCTTGGCTGCCATTATGTAACCTCCGCTAACAGGGGCAACGTGACATTCATCCGCGTACCACCCGATGCCACATTTTCGATGGCGATACTGCCACCGTGTTCTTCCACGATTTTTTTCACGATCGCCAGACCAAGCCCGGTGCCTTTGGACTTGGTCGTCATGTATGGCTCAAAGGCACGCGCCAGCAGGTGTTCCGGGAAGCCGCTGCCATTGTCCTGCACACACAGTTTCAACGTGCCGCCTTCATTCGCCGTACTCAAGATAATTTCCGGGGCAATTTCCGGCCGGGGTGCGCTTTGCAATTCATCCTGCGCGTTTTGCAACAAGTTGTGGATCACCTGACGCAAGCGCGTCGCATCGCCCTTCACCCAGTATTGCGCCGCGTCTAGGCGCAAGGTAATCGGGTTGTTGTTGGCCTCATACAAGCCGAGTACTTCGCGCAACAACTGATGCATGTCCAGCGTCGCCAGCTTGGGCGCCGGCGCGCGCGCATAATCGGAAAATTCCATCACCATATTTTTCATTGCCGCCACTTGGCTCACGATAGTCTGCGTGGCACGCTGCAACAGCAGCGCATCATCTTCATTCAGCTTTGCACTCAACTTGTGCTGCAGGCGCTCCGCAGAAAGCTGGATGGGCATCAGAGGATTCTTGATTTCATGCGCCAGGCGGCGCGCCACCTCACCCCATGCGGCTTGGCGTTCCGCTTGCAGCAAATAGCTAATGTCGTCGAACACCACCACATAGCCGTTTTCTGTCGCTGTGGCCAGCCGGGTGCCGCGCATCAACAGGATCTGGTTGCCATTCTTGCTGAGCCTCTCGATCTGGCGCTTCCATTCGCTGCCTTGGGCTTCGTCGAACGCCTGCATGACCGCAGCGGTGAAAGGCCGCAACAATGGATACTGCATGACGATTTCCGGCAACGGCGTGCCCTGCATATCCAGCAATGACGCTCCAAGAATCTGCGCTGCGCTACTGTTGACGGAACGCAGCCTGAATTGCTCATCCACCACCAGCACGCCAGAGGACAGATGGGCCAGCACACTTTCCAGATAAGCCTTGGCATTCTCCACCTGAAGCTGCTGCTGCTCGCTCATGGTTTTTGCATCGGCCAGTTGTAGCGTCATCTGATTGAACAGCCCGGTTAATACGCCCAGCTCATCGCTGCTCTTGACCGGGTGCTGAAGCGAGAAGTCGCCCTGCGCCACCGCACGCGTACCCTCGGCCAGCGCGGCGAGCGGCGCGCTTAGACGTTCGCTGATGAAAAAGGCGGCCGACACCGCGCTCAGCAGCACAATCAGCAGCGACAGGGTGAGGGTGATGCCATATAACCGCTTCAACCCGAGGCGGGATAATGACAGTTGCTGGTAGTCGCGATAAACCGACTGCACCATTTCCGCATCGCTGGAAAGCTGTTTCGGCACCGGTTGCACGAATTGCAGGATACGCATTTCTTGCGACAGGTGTGCCAATTTGACCGGTACCAGCACGCGCAATACCATGCTGTTATCTGGCAACGTATCAACGATGCTATACAAGCCCTGTTTGCGCGCCTCGCGCAGCATCACGGCATCCGGCATATCGGGCAACAGCTTGTGGCTGCTGCTGGCAAATGTCAGCAGCTTGCCGTTGTTGTTGAACAACGCCACTTCCTGCGCGGCACCCTCATCTATTAACCTGCTCAATGTGCGGGGGTGCTGTTCGGGAGCTTGCTCCGCCAGCAACAGCGCGATGAACTGCCCCTTTTTGCCCAACTCCTTGAGCCCGTTTTCCAGCGAACTGCGGCCCAGATTCAAACCGCCCTCCAGCGCCTTTTCCACCCTGACATCGAACCACGACTCGATGCTCTTGCCAAGAAACTGCACCGACACACCATACACCAACAGGCCCGGCAGAATTGCAATCAAGGTAAAAACCAGCGCCAGGCGCAGAGTGAGTTTCGCGCCGAATACCTGCGCCTTGATTTTGCCGCGCAGTTGCCAAAGTTGATAGCCCACCAGTACGGCAAGACACAATGCCAGCATCCCGGCAAGCGCCAACAGCCCATAGTAATTGCGCGAGAACAGGTCGGTGTTGGCGCTGGCTTTCGACAACAGGTAAAGCAGCAAACTGCCAATCAACGCGCTGATAAATATCAAATACTTCACTGCCTAACCACCCTCAGTTATGCGCGGCGGTATCGGGGCGCACGATCCAGCGATACCAATCGGAATCAATGTTCCAATCGTCGCCGGTCAGGGCGTTAACCTGTAACGGCTTGGGCAATTGCGTCACGTCCAGACGCATACGTGCCGATGCAATGTGGCTGACGTCCTTTTTCTTAAGCAGTTCCGCCTGAATGGACGCAGACTGGTGTTTAATGGAATTCAAGGCTTCGTCCAGGCTGGAGAAGTTCTGGAACAGCGAGCCATGCGTAATACGGTATTGGCGCGTCAAACTGTTGTAAGACAATCTGGTAGTCTGTTCACTTTGTGCAACCACCTCGTCTAACCAGTACCATCGGGAACGGGTCAGGGTGAATTCACTGACAAAATACAGCGGCACCCCTCGCGTCAATGCCTGCTCGACAACAAAATTGAAACTGATGTCGAAGTCGGCGGAAAGCTGGTAGCTGCCGTCAGAAAAGTGCGCCTCCGCTTTGTGCATCACAATACCTTCGGCGCATGCCACAGAGATGCCCATCCACAGTGCCGCCAATGCGGCTAGGGGTCGCAGCACCCGCAAGAGGTACGCCGGCGGGTGCCCCGCTGCTAACCCCCGTAAAGGGGCGCACAAGGCAGGCAAATCCGTTCCCAGCCGAAGGCTGGACGGAATTTGCACCGCCGCCATAACCAGCGACTTGGTTGGCGTTTTTTGCCAGCCTAGTCGATTGGCTAGTAGTTTCATCAGACACTCGCCCTTTGGGCGGTCTTGGCGCAGGCAGCGACCCTTACGCAGCCAGTCACGCATGTTTATGCAACAGCGCATAAAAGAAACCGTCGTGCTGGTCATCTGGCAGGAACTGGTCATCGGGTAGCAATTGGCCTTTATTCAGGTTAGGTGCGGACAAGGGCAATTGCCGGGCGTCATCATGCTGTTGCAGGAATTCACTGATGACTTGCCGGTTCTCCCGCGCAAAAATTGAACAGGTTGCATAGAGCAATTTACCATCACTTGCCAACAGCCGCCACAATGCGGAAAGAATTTGCGCTTGCTGTTGCGCGAACCCTTCTATGTCCTCCGCGCGGCGCAGCCATTTAATGTCGGGATGGCGGCGCACCACGCCCGATGCGGAGCAGGGCACATCGGCAAGGATGCGCTGAAACGGTTTGCCGTCCCACCAATCAGCAGGCTGCACCGCATCGCCAATCTGTAACCGGGCGTGCAATTGCAGACGCTGCATGTTCTCGCGCACCTGATCCAAACGTTGCGCATCCTTGTCCAGCGCAAGCAAGTCGAGTTGCGCCACCTCCAGCAGGTGAGTACTTTTGCCGCCGGGCGCCGCGCATGCGTCCAGCACGCACATGCCGTCGTGCACATCCAGCAGGTGCGCTGCATATTGCGCCCCGGCATCCTGCACCGAAACCAAGCCATCGAAGAAACCCGGCAATTTGTCCACCGGTACCGGGCGCTGCAATAACACTGCGTCCGGTTCGATCAGGCTGGCCTGGATGTCATGCTGCGCAAGCAGCGCCAGATAATCGGCGGGCGTAGTGCGGCGGCGGTTCACGCGCAGCGTCATCGGCGGATGCTGGTTACCGGCCAGCAGGATGACTTCAGCCCGCTCGCCATATTGCGCCTTGACTGCGTCTATCCACCATTGTGGGTAGGAATAGCGGCCTTCTTCGCTGCCTGCGGCAACGGCAAGCAGCGCATCCCGCTTGCGCAGGAAATTGCGCAGCACCGCATTCACCAATCCACTTGCCGCCGCATTGCGCTTGCGCACGGCGCGCACGGCATGGTCCACCACCGCATGGGGCGCAGCCTTGCTGTATTGCAGTTGATACAACGCAACCAGCAGCAGGCAGCGCAGTTGTGTGTCCTGCACCGGCTGGTGCAGCAGCTGTTCCAGCACACGCACTAACTGGCCGTAGAAACGTAGCGTACCGTAGCTCAAATCCTGCAATGCCGCGCGCTGCTGCGGCACCAGTCCGGGTGCGGCTCGCAGAAATGCGCTCAATGCCTGATTCAGGTTGCGCCCGCCCAAGACTTGGCAGACCACCTGGCTGGCGCCTTGTTGTGTAACGTCCATATCAGGCGAGAGAAGTGCAACGGTCGCCGGGGTGCACCGCGAATCCCTGCACGAACTGCGCTGCGGGCAACGCCTTGGCATTCGGGCGCTGCAATACCTCCAGGCACAAAGCCCCTTGGCCGCACGCTACGATGATGCCGCCTTTTTCTACGGACAACACGGCTCCCGCTATGCCACCCAGATCATCGCGTACGCTGGCCTGCCAGACCTTTATGGGCGTTGCATTGAGGGTGGTGCAGGCAACCGGAAAAGGGTTGTAGGCGCGCACCGCGCGCGCGATGTGTGCGGCATCATTCGTCCAATCGATTTGCGCTTCGGCCTTGGTCAGTTTGGCGGCATAAGTCGCCTGCGCATTATCCTGCGGCACGCGCACCAATCGACTTTGCTCCAACAAACGCAGTGTCTCGACGATAGCTTTGGCGCCCAGCGCTTCCAGTTTGTCTTGTAGCGTTTGCGCGGTGTCATGTGCACTGATCGGGCAGGTTTTTTTCAGCAACATATCGCCTGTATCCAACCCGGCGTCCATTTGCATGATGGTGACGCCGGTTTCGTCGCCACCCGCCAGAATAGCGCGCTGTATAGGTGCCGCACCGCGCCAGCGCGGCAACAGCGAAGCATGGATATTCAAACAACCGTGGCGCGGTAGTTGCAGCACTGCTGGCGGCAAGATCAGCCCATACGCCGCGACCACCATTACGTCCGCTGCATAGTCGGCAAGTTCGCGCTGAATGTCGGTATTCTTCAAAGAGGGTGGTTGCAACACAGGCAAGCCGTGTTGCAAAGCTAATTGCTTGACCGGGCTGGGGGTGAGCTGCATGCCGCGCCCGGCGGGGCGATCGGGCTGGGTCAATACCGCGACCACGTTGAACTGCTGCGCCAGCAGCGCCTCCAGAGCGGCGGCGGCAAAATGCGGGGTGCCCGCAAAAATGATTTTCAAGGGAATATTCCGTTATAGTGTTTCGCGACGGTGCTTTTTGAGCTTGGCACGAAGACGCGACTGCTTGAGCAGCGAAAGGTACTCGACGAATACCTTGCCCCTGAGGTGATCCATTTCATGTTGCACGCATGTCGCCAGAAAGCCGTCCGCCTCCAGCGTGAACGGTTTGCCATGCGCGTCCAGCGCATGCACGGTAACACGTTCGGCGCGACACACGTTTTCATACACACCGGGAACCGACAAACAACCCTCTTCGCGTTCGACCTCGCCGCTGCTGGCAATAAGTTCCGGGTTGATCAACACCAGCAGTTGATCGTGGGTCTCGGATATGTCCATCACAATGACCCGTTGGTGCACATCCACCTGTGTCGCGGCCAAGCCCACTCCAGGTGCGGCATACATGGTTTCCGCCATATCACGGATGAGTTTGCGGATGGTGCCGGTTACTGCACCCACTGGCTTGGCGATAGTATGCAGCCGCTCGTCAGGATATTGCAGTATTTTGAGAATTGCCATAAATGCTTGCTAATTTAAAAGACTAGATGCAGAATTTAAACCGCCGTGTGCCTGAGACAGTAGAATCTCAGGTGTGCCGCATCCTCTAATACGCTGCTGGGGTTTTCATGCAAAAGTTTATTATATCGTTGATTTGCTGTTTGTTGCCTGCATTTGCCCTTGCCGCCATGCCTGAAATTCGCGACAACGCTCCGGATCGCCACATTGTGGTAAAGGGCGATACGCTGTGGGATATCTCCGCCAAGTTTTTCAAAGACCCGTGGAAATGGCCGCAAATCTGGGGCATGAACAAAGACACCATCAAAGACCCGCACTGGATTTATCCGGGCGATGTGATCGTGCTGGATCGTGCGACCGGTACACTGCGTATCGGAGGGGAGATCAAAGCGGGCTCATCCGACACCGTCGTTAAACTGTCTCCCAAAGCACGCGCGCAAAGCAGCGAACATAACGCCATTCCCAGCATCCCCGTTGGAGACATAGGGCCCTTTCTTAGCCGTGTACTGGTAATCGAAAAAAATGAATTGTCCGGCGCGCCAACCCTGGTGGGCACCTATGAGCAACGCGTCATTCTGGGCAAGGACGATATCGCTTATGTAAAAGGCTTGTCTGAGGGCAATGGTCCGCTATGGCAGGTCTACCGCCCAGGCAAAGAGCTGCTTGATCCGGACAGCAAAGAAGTGCTGGGGTATGAGGCCACCTACCTTGGTGAGGCGGAAGTCGAAAAACTTGCTGACCTCAGCACGATCAAAATCACCAAATCGATCCAGGAAATCAACAAGGGAGATCGCCTCGTCCAGGCTGTTGGCGAGTTTGCCAACAATTATATGCCGCATGCCCCGGAGAGCCAGCTTGCCGCACGCGTCATCTCGATTTATGGCGGTGTTTCACAGGCGGGCCAGAACGCCATCATCACCCTCAACAAGGGGCGCCGTGATGGCTTGGAAAATGGTCACGTGCTGGCGCTGTACCGCAAGGGCGAAACAGTGAAAGAAAATGGCAAAGACCTCTCATTACCGGATGTGCGTTATGGCCTGCTGTTCGTGTTCCGCACTTTCGACAAGGCGGCCTATGCGCTCGTCATGCAAACCCGCTTGCCAGTAGAATTGCTGGATAGCGCGCTGACTCCCTGATTCTCAATGCCTATGGACGCAGAGCTTGCGTCATGGATTGCCCTGAACCAGATACCGGGGTTGGGCAACGAAGGCCTGCGCCGCCTGTTGCAAAAATTCGGTGACCCCGCCCATGTCTTTGCCATACCGGCGCATACCCTGAAACAGGTTGTCCCTCCTGCGGTAGCGGAAGCTATCGCGCAAGGCTGGGACGAAGCCGCGCTGGAACCTGTTGCCAACTGGCTGAATGATCCGCAAAACAACATCGTTACACTGGCCGACCCTGACTACCCGCAAGCTCTGCTTAACATTCCTGACCCGCCGTTGTTGTTGTACGTAAAGGGCCGGCGCGAATTGCTCAACCAGTCGGCGCTCGCCATCGTCGGCAGCCGCAACGCCACCACACAAGGCTTAAGCAACGCAGAAGCTTTTGCGCAGGCAGCGAGCGCTGCCGGGCTGTGCATCGTCAGCGGCATGGCGCATGGCATTGATGCTGCCGCACATCGCGGCGGACTGCGCGGCCAAGGATCGAGCATCGGCGTAGTAGGCACCGGCTTGGACAAGATTTACCCTGCCGCCAATCGTGAGCTGGCGCATCAACTAGCGCAGGAAGGCGCGTTGATCTCCGAATTTTCTCTGGGCACTCCGCCGCTGGCAGCAAATTTTCCGCGCCGCAACCGGATCATCAGCGGCCTGAGTTTGGGCTGTCTGGTGGTTGAAGCATCGCTGCAAAGCGGCTCGCTGATTACTGCACGCATGGCATTGGAACAGGGGCGTGAAGTGTTTGCCATTCCCGGCTCCATCCATGCCCCACAGTCCAAAGGGTGCCACCATCTGATTAAGCAGGGTGCAAAACTGGTGGAGCGCGCGCAGGATATTCTTGAAGAGTTGGGGCATTTCACCACTAATCCAGCCATACCAGTTATAGTATTAGAGGATCGTCCACTACTCGCGCATTTGGGTTTCGATCCGGTCGACATCGATAGTTTGATTCAGCGTAGCGGCTTGACGATTGATGCACTATCCGCCATCCTGTTGCAGTTGGAGTTGGGAGGTGTCGTCGCCACCTTGCCAGGCGGGCTTTACCAACGCATAGGTTAAAATTGGTCTTTTATCGGGGTACCATGTTTGATATTTTGATGTTTTTATTTGAAAGCTATTTTTATGCTGGCAACTACCCCGATTCCGACAAGCTATCCCTCAAGCTAAGTGCTGCCGGGTTTGAGGATGAGGATATCCACCAAGCGCTGACTTGGTTGTCCGGCTTGAAGCAACTGTCCCATGCAGACTATCCGGCTGCCATCAACTGTGGGGGTGATCGTTGCTACGCCGACCTGGAAATCAAGCGCATCAGCCCGGAAGCCCTCCGTTTTCTGACGTTCTGGGAACACCACAAAATGATTACTCCGGTGGAACGGGAAATGATCCTGGATCGCGCCGTTGCACTTGGACGTGAAAATCTGCCGCTGGGCAAGGTCAAGCTGATTGCGCTGATGGTGTTGTGGAACCAGCACGAAAAACTGGACCCTATGATAGTCGAAGACCTGCTTACTCCGGTTGATTCCGGCCGCTTACATTAACCCCGGCGACAACTTTATCCATGGCAAGCAACCTATTAATCGTTGAATCACCGGCCAAGGCCGTCACCCTGAAAAAATATCTGGGTAAAGATTTCGAGGTGCTGGCATCCTACGGCCACGTGCGCGACCTGATACCCAAATCGGGTGCGGTTGATACTGAAAATGGTTTTGCCATGCAGTATGAAACCATTGCGCGCAACAGCAAGCATGTGGACGCCATCGCCAAGGCTGCCGCCGCTGCGGACAACATCTATCTGGCACCCGACCCGGACCGCGAAGGGGAAGCCATCGCCTGGCATATCAGCGAACTGCTCAAGAACAAACGCGGCATGAAGAACAAGACCATGCAACGTGTAGTATTTTATGAAATTACCCAGTCCGCCGTGCGCGAGGCGGTGGCGCATCCGCGTGAAATTTCCATTCCCCTGGTCAATGCGCAACAGGCGCGGCGAGCGCTGGATTACCTGGTGGGCTTCAATCTTTCGCCGCTGCTGTGGCGCAAAATCCGCCCCGGTCTTTCTGCCGGTCGCGTACAAAGCCCGGCACTACGCCTGATCGTCGAGCGCGAACTGGAGATCGAGAAATTCAAGAGCCAGGAATACTGGACCGTGCATCTCAGCAGCCAGAAAAACAGCATCCCCTTCACCGCCAAGCTGTTCCAACATCAAGGCAAGAAAGTGGAGCAATTCAGCATCGGCAGCCAAGCCGAATATGACGCGATTTTCGCCAGGCTCAACGATGCCAAGCTGCCGCCCAAAGTGGTGCGTGTCGAAAAGAAGGGGAAACAGCGCAATCCCGCCGCGCCTTTCACCACTTCCACGCTGCAACAGGAAGCGGTGCGCAAACTCGGCATGACTTCCGATCGCACCATGCGCACCGCGCAATCGCTGTATGAAGGCGTGAACATCGGTGGCGAGACCATCGGTTTGATCTCCTACATGCGTACCGATTCGGTATCGCTGGCGAAAGAGGCAGTGGAAGAGATACGAGGCTACATCCGCGACAACTTCGCTGCCGATTATCTGCCCAGCAAGCAACCGGCCTACAAGAGCAAGACCAAGAACGCCCAGGAATCGCACGAATCGATCCGCCCGACTTCAATTTTGCGCACGCCGGACAGCCTGCGCGACCATCTCAACATCGATCAACTGCGCCTGTATGAGATGATATGGAAGCGCACACTTGCGTGCCAAATGGCGCCTGCGCGCTTCGATACCGTGAGCGTGGACATCCGCTTAAGCAGCGACGACACCTTGTTCCGCGCCTCCGGCCAGACCTTGGTATTCCCCGGTTTTATCGGCGTGTACATGGAAGACGTGGATGACGCCGAAGAAGAAGAAAGCGCCAAGCTGCCGCCACTGGCCGAAGGCGACGTGTTGCCTGTGGACAAACTCTACGGCGAACAACATTTCACCCAGCCGCCACCGCGCTTCTCCGAAGCCAGCCTGGTGAAATCGCTGGAAGAATACGGCATCGGTCGCCCGTCCACTTACGCCAGTATCATTTCTACGCTACAAGCCCGTGAATACGCAATTCTCGACAAAAAACGCTTCATGCCAACCGATGTCGGCCGTGTAGTCACCAAGTTCCTCACCGAGCACTTCACGCGCTATGTGGACTATGATTTCACCGCGCATCTCGAAGACGAACTGGACGAAGTCTCCGAAGGCAAGCGCGACTGGATCGGTGTCATGGCCGAATTCTGGAAAGGCTTTTCCGGCCTCATCAAAGAAAAAACCAACATCGACCGTCCGGTAGAGTTGCTTGACGAAGCTTGCCCGGAATGCGGCAAACCGCTCGCCAAAAAACTCAGCAAATATGGCAGCTTTATCAGCTGTACCGACTATCCGGAGTGCAAATACAAACGCAGCCTGAGCGGCGAAGCGCAAGATGATGCCTCTGCCAGAGTAGAACTGGGCGAGCATCCAGAGGCTAAACAACCCGTGCTGCTGCTGCGCGGTCCGTACGGTCACTACGTACAACTTGGCGAAGCGGTAAAAGGCGAAAAGATCAAGCCCAAGCGCATCTCCTGGCCGAAAGAGTTGCCAATCGAACAAGCCAGCCTGGAAGATGCGTTGAAACTGCTCTCACTGCCGCGCGAGCTAGGGTTACATCCCGAATCCGGCAAGAAGATCATCGTCAACATTGGACGTTTCGGCCCTTACATCGGGCATGACGGCAAATTCAAGTCCATTCCGCGTAGCGATAGTATTTTCGACATCAGGTTGGAACGTGCTGTGGAGTTGCTGGCGCAGGCGAGGGAAGGCAACACCGTGTTGCGCGTACTGGGCGACCACCCGGACGACAAGGCCAGCGTGGAAGTTTGCAGCGGCCGCTATGGAACATACGTGCGTCACGGCAAGATCAACGCCACCCTGCCCAAGGGTGTTTCCCCGGATGAAATCACGCTGGAAGAGGGCTTGGCGCTACTGGCTGCACGTGTGGCAAAAGGTCCGGTGGTCAAGAAAGGCGCGGCCAGAAAAAAACCTGCGGCAGAGAAGAAGCCCGCGACTAAAAAAACCCCAACTGCCAAAAAAGAATCTACCGTCAAAAAACCTGCGGCTAAAAAAACTGTCAAGAAATCCAGCAAGTAACGCCATTGGCAAGCTGCTTAAACCCTTTCTCGCATCGTGGGTGCAATACTTGAACAAGGGTAGTTTTCTTACCTTGTTCAAGATATGCACGTTTTTGCCGATAATGTTAAATGAATAAGTCCCCGTGTTTTTAAGAGGGAATGCATTAAGACCTTAATTAAAGGCAAAATTAATTACGTAGGTAACCCCTCTATCAGTTAAAGGCTTGCTGGTGAATTTATGAAAAATATTTCTATTGCAAACAAATTGGTTCTCCTGCTGCTCCTGCCACTTGTTGGAC
>CAITJF010000263.1 GCA_903892645.1 uncultured Nitrosomonadales bacterium
CGATGGCTTGGTTCATGCACTCGATAGACTCGCCGGAAGCAAGATCATAACGAACATTCCCCCGCCAGCAGAAATAAAGGAAAGTGGCGACAGCTTCAATTTGATTCGATACGAGGCAGAGCTGGATCGTGATGGACGCATTGATGCTGTAAATATTGAACTGCCTGAGCGGCTCTATCATTTTGCGACAGACTGGACGTACGTATGTGCCATGCACCCTGACTACTTCTCGCTCACGCCATTACGCAGGCTGATCTACATCCTCGCCAAAATACATTGTGGCGAGTGGTGTCCGTGGACAATATCCATCAATGAATTACACCGGTTGACGGGCGGCACGTCGCCTTTCCGTAAATTCAAACAGTTTGTGCAAGCACTTAACGATAATTCAATCCCCGAATATCGGATCGAGGTGGATGCGCAGAATGCGACCCCGACCTTTTATCGGCTTGCGCAACAAACCCCATCATTCGTGCCAGGAATGACATCAACAGAGCGCACTCTGTAAAACGAATGCACTTTATTTTAGCAATCCTGTAAAGCGGGTACGCCTGCGTGCCGATCTGTAAAACGTTCCGATCATCAAAGCAACCCGGTAAAACGGGTACGCCACCATCCACATGAATATTATATGGATAATTTCTGTAAATCGGGTGCAGGCGTCTTATTCGGATGCTGTAAAACGGGTACGCTTTTGTGCCGACCTGTAAAACGTTCCGCTCATCAAAGCAACCCGGTAAAACGGGTACGCCATTATCTACATGAATGCTATATGGATAATTTCTGTAAATCGGGTGCACGCGCATTTTGCTGGCGCTGTAAAACGAGTACGCCTGCGTGCCGACCTGTAAAACGTTCCGCTCATCAAAGCAACCCGGTAAAACGGGTACACCATTATCTACATGAATGCTATATGGATAATTTCTGTAAATCGGGTGCACACGCATTTTTTTGACGCTGTAAAACGGGTACGTTTACCGCGCGGAACCGGCTGCGCGCGTTGAAGTAAAGTTGCGCGGAAACGACTGATTCCGCCACACAATAAAATTACTGTTTTTTGTATTGGTCGACGTAAATATGGAAGATCACTTCATCACCGCAACGGAACCTGTGAGATTTCTACTTGGCGTCGCGACACGTCACGCAGCTCAATACACGTTTTGTGTACGGAGATGTCATGGAGAACAAACAGTGCGTAGCGTGTGGTCAGTCTTTTCAACCATGTCCGCAAGTTCCGCAGCAAGCTTATTGTTCAGCATCTAGTTGCCAGCGTGAGCGACGACGACAGTGGCAGCGCCTCAAGCTGCAGACTGATTCCGACTACCAAGATAACCAAGCTCGGGCGCAACAGACTTGGAGTCAGCGCAATCCAGACTACTCGCGTAAATACCGCGCGTCCCACCCAAAGTATGTCAAACGTAATCGAGCTCAGCAACATGAACGCAACGCCAAAGCCATGGTTGGCAAAATTGCAAAGATGGACGCGTCAACTTCAGTAATTCCATTGCCATCGGGGATTTATCATCTCCGTTCAGTCACGGATAGCGGAATTGCAAAGATGGACGTCTGGACAGTCGAAATCACGGCGCATTCCTGCGAGTGCAAGTCACACGTCGATATTGCAAAGAGATGACGTGATCGGCAAGCTTGATGGGGCCGAATACCATATTGCCCATGCGCTCTCTCTGCACGTTCTGCATGGAATTCAAATATGGCCTTCATTCTTTCCTTGAGGGCAGCAACAGCGAATTATTGAGAGCTGATTTTACAAATGAACCGGGGCGATCAAAACTTATGCAACAAGACGAATCAAGCGATATCGTGGTTGAAGCGCCTACACTGTTGCGAGCGGTGGAATACGTTCGGATGTCGACCGAGCACCAGCAATACTCCACAGAAAACCAATCTGACAAAATCCGCGAGTACGCCGCCCAGCGCGGTATTGAAATTGTCCGGACCTACACCGACGCCGGCAAAAGTGGTCTGCGCATGGAAGGACGCGCGTCGCTGCAACAGTTGCTCAAGGATGTCGAAAGCGGCTCGACGGATTTTACGATCATTCTGGTCTACGACGTCAGCCGGTGGGGGCGATTTCAGGACGCCGACGAAAGTGCCTTTTACGAGTACCGCTGCCGAAGTGCCGGCATCCAGGTCGCCTACTGCGCCGAGCAGTTTGAGAATGACGGCTCCCCGGTGTCCACCATCGTCAAGAGCGTCAAACGAGCTATGGCCGGTGAGTACAGCCGTGAACTATCCGCCAAGGTATTCGCCGGGCAGTGCCGACTGATTGAACTCGGTTTTCGGCAAGGCGGACCGGCTGGCTACGGGCTACGCCGTGTGCTTCTTGACCAGAACGGTTCCATCAAAGCGCAACTTACCCGTGGCGAACACAAGAGTTTGCAGACTGACCGCGTCATTCTCATGCCCGGCCCGGATGATGAAATACATAATGTCAATCTCATGTACCGCTGGTTCATCGATGACGGCCTGGTCGAATCAGAGATCGCCAGACGCTTGAACGAGATGGCGGTGCGCACCGATCTGGACAGGCCGTGGACGCGTGCCACCGTGCATGAGGTGCTGACCAATGAAAAATATATCGGCAACAATATCTATAACCGGACATCGTTCAAGCTCAAAAAACTGCGGGTGGAAAACACGCCAGACATGTGGATCAAGAAGGAAGGAGCCTTCGATCCTGTCGTTCTGCCCGAACTGTTCTATACCGCGCAAGGGATCATTCGCGCCCGGTCGTACCGTTACACGAATGAAGAGTTGATCGAGCGCCTGCGCCATCTTTACCAAAACCGAGGATTCCTGTCGGGCCTGATCATCAACGAGGCCGAGAACATGCCATCAACGTCGATCTACACACACCGCTTCGGCAGCCTGGTGCGCGCCTATCAAATGGTGGGCTTCACGCCCGATCGTGATTACCGGTATCTGGAAACCAACAAGTTCCTGCGCCGTTTCCATCCTGAAATCGTCAATCAGATCGAAAGCCAGATCGCCAGTCTTGGCGGTGTCGTCCGGCGCGACCCGGCCACTGACCTCCTGCGGGTCAATGATGAATTCAGCATCTCATTGGTGTTGGCGCGGTGTCAGACGCCAGAGAGTGGTCGCCATCATTGGAAGGTGAGGTTCGATACCAGTCTTGCACCGGATATCACCGTGGCGGTTCGCCTTGATCAGACCAATCAGGCAGCCCTGGACTATTACCTGTTGCCGCGCTTGGATTTTTGGCAGCCTCGCATCAGTCTGGCCGAGCGCAATGCTGTCGAGTTCGAGAGCTACCGGTTCGACAGTTTGGATTACCTGTACGGGATGGCAGAGCACACACGGTTGAGGAGAGCTGCATGACAGAAAAGATACCGACAGGTGAGATGCGGCTGATCCCAATCAACCTGATTGACGTCCTTAATCCCAGAGAACGCAACAAAAGCGTGTTCGATGAGATTGTCGCCAACATCAAAGCGATCGGCCTGAAAAAACCGATCACCGTGACTCCGCGTGCCGACCCGGATGGCACCGAGCGTTATCTTTTGATTTGTGGCGAAGGTCGCATGAAGGCGTTCCGCTCATTGGGTGAGCAGACCATTCCGGCTTTGGTTGTGACAGTCAGCGATGAAAACGCTTTCATCATAAGTTTGGCAGAAAATATCGCGCGTCGCCAATACCGACCGCTGGAACTGCTCGTCGGCATCGAGCAACTTCGCGACCAAGGTTACGATAAGAAGGTCATCGCGCAAAAAACAGGGCTCACGGTCGAATACGTGAATGGCATCCTGACGCTCCTGAAAAATGGCGAAGAGCGGCTACTGGTTGCGGTTGAGAGGGGGCGCATTCCCCTGAATGCGGCGCTGACTATCGTCGGTGCGGGTGACGATGACAAAGACGTCCAAGCGGCGCTTCAGGATGCCTATGAGTCCGGCAAGCTTCGCGGCAAACAACTGATCCAGGCTCGCCGTGTCATTGAGTCCCGGCTAACCTTGGGCCGATCGGTGGCGCGTGGCACTCCACGCAAGAGACAGGATGTTACGACCTCAAGTTTGGTCAGGGTCTATCAGAAGGAAGTGGATCGCCAAAAGCAAATGGTGAAAAAAGCCGAGATTACCCAACAGCGTCTATTGTTTGTCGTCGGTGCCCTGCGCGAGCTGCTTGCCGATGAGCATTTCACCACCCTGTTGCGTGCGGAAGGTTTGGACTCGTTACCGAAATACCTCGCTGACCGAGTTTGGTCAGGAGGGCGTACAGCATGACCAAGGTGTCAATTGGGTTCGATCTTGAATCGCTGACAGTGCCGGTCGACAAGATCCTGCCGTCGCGCAAAACGCCCGTGGGCATTTCCACCTCACGCAAATACATGCAGATTCGATCATCGATCCAGGAGATTGGGCTGATCGAGCCCTTGTCAGTGGGATCAGCTAATTCGAAGACCGGCCAGCACATCCTCCTCGACGGTCACATTCGTTTGATCGCGTTGCGGGAATTGAACTACAGCAAGGTGCCGTGCCTAGTTGCCACGGATGACGAGAGCTACACCTACAACAGTCGAATTAACCGCTTATCGACAATCCAAGAGCACTATATGATCCGGCGCGCAATTCAACGCGGTGTCACCCCAGAGCGGCTGGCCAAAGCACTCAGCTTGGATCCGCGCACGATCACTCGGAAGATGTCACTGCTGGAAGGAATCTGCCCGGAGGCAGCCGAATTGCTCAAAGATTGTCAGTTCGCAACTGACATTTCTCGGGCGCTGCGCAAAATGAAGCCGACCCGTCAGGTCGAATGCGTTGAGTTGATGGTATCGGCCAACACCATCACAGTTGCGTATGCCGAAGCGATGTTGGTCGCAACACCTGCGGCGATGCTGGTTGAGGGGAAGAAACCAGCTAAGCTGACCGGATTGAGCCAGGAGCAAATGGCAAAAATGGAGCGCGAGATGAGCAATCTTCAAGGGCAGTACAAGATGGTCGAACAGACCTACGGCCAAGACGTTCTCAATCTGGTGCTGGCCAAGGGCTACCTGACCAAACTGCTGGATAACAAATCGGTGGCTCGCTACCTCAAGCAGCGCCAGTCTGAGGTACTGGCCGAGTTTGAGACAATCGTTCAGACGGTATCGCTCGATCAATAAGGGCTGCGTGAAATTGGATCGAAACCCAGTCAAATAGTGATGCGGAGATTACAATACGTTATATCCGCAACTCTTGAGGCGATAAATTTGCGCAACAAAGACCCGTTAATCTATCTCCTGCGGTGAATGTCTGTCATAATAGACGCACAAATTGCGGAGATTAAAATGTTTGTCTGGGAGCAGTCTGATTGGCCAGGTTGGCGCTTTGATGCGAGTGTGCTTTCTACGGCACTGGCCAGTGTTCGCCATTCGCAGGGGCGTTTGCTGGGGCGAATGGAAGGACTGGGCTTTGCGCTACGCGACCAAGCTACCCTGCAAGTGCTGACAGAAGACGTACTCAAAACCAGCGAAATCGAAGGGCAGCAACTCAATCCAGAGGCGGTGCGTTCATCCATTGCCAGACGCCTAGGGGTAGATATTGGTGCTCTGGTTCCTGCCGATCGGCATGTGGATGGTGTAGTCGAGATGGTGCTGGATGCAACCAGCGGGTTTGCCAATCCGCTGACTCGGAAACGCCTGTTCGGCTGGCACGCTGCACTTTTTCCAACGGGATATAGCGGCCTTGCGAAAATCAGGATCGGTGCTTGGCGAGATGATGCGGCAGGCCCCATGCAAGTTGTGTCGGGTCCTGTCGGTCGCCAGAAAGTGCACTATGAGGCACCTCCGGCTGCGCGTCTTGAAGCAGAGATGGAAGCGTTCTTGCGTTGGTTCAATAGTGGGCAAGACATCGACCCTGTCATCAAGGCGGGGCTTGCGCATCTGTGGTTTGTGACTATCCACCCGTTTGATGATGGCAATGGGCGGATTGCGCGTGCTATCGGTGATATGGGGCTGGCTCGGTCGGAACTATCTGCACAACGTTTCTATAGCCTGTCTGCCCAAATTCAGCGTGAGCGCAAGGAATATTACAATTTGCTGGAGCAGACCCAGAAGGGCGAGCTTGATGTGACTGAATGGCTCGCATGGTTTTTGGCGTGTCTTGGGCGCGCAATCGAGGGTTCTGAAAGCACGCTTGGAATGGTGATTGCTAAGGCACGATTCTGGGAGCGGTGTGCTGGCATATCGCTCAACGAGCGACAAGTTAAATTAATAAATCGGTTTCTCGATGGCTTCGAAGGCAAACTAACTAGCTCCAAGTGGGCAGCGATAGCGAAGTGTTCCCCTGATTCAGCGCTGCGCGACATTAATGATTTGATCGAGCGCGGCGTGCTGAAAAAAGCCGAGGGTGGT
This sequence comes from uncultured Nitrosomonadales bacterium, assembly GCA_903892645.1. GTDB lineage: Bacteria > Pseudomonadota > Gammaproteobacteria > Burkholderiales > Gallionellaceae > CAITJF01. The sequence continues at coordinate 6,368 of CAITJF010000263.1, forward strand.
GGCAGAAGCACGAGTTATGAGTTGGTAGTTGAATGAGAGTAATGCACCATCAAATCGTTTGGATTATGCCGGACTTTACAGTACATTACAGCACATCCTCATTTAGCAGCAGAACAATAAGAGCAGAGGGTTTGGAAGCGAATGGGTGCGCGTAGTTCAGGGGAATGAATGACAACAAAAACAGTTGCGAATACTCAAGGCATCCGCGACAACTATAGACGCGGCAATGTGTCGGACTTTCTGAAGGAAAAAATTCAGGAAGGATCAATGCTCTCGGTAGTTTCCGCATACTTCACAATCTATGCCTATGACGCGCTCAAAGGCAATCTTGACCGCATCGAGCATCTTGATTTCCTTTTCGGTGAGCCATCATCCGTCAATCGTCTCGACCCCAATAAGACGGATATGAAGGCCTTCATCATTGATGCCGACGGGCTGGAGCTTGCAAACAAACTTCAGCAAAAGCGTGTAGCCAAAGAATGCGCTGAGTGGATAGAGCAAAAAGTCGACATCAAGACCATCAAGCAGTCGAACCTGCTCCACGGAAAGATGTATCACATCGCGACCGGCGGAGTGGAGGACGCAATTCTCGGTAGCTCCAATTTCACCGTCCGTGGTCTCGGGCTGGGCAATGGGGGAAACAATATTGAATTGAACCTGATTGTTGATAGCAACCGCGACCGCCAAGAGCTGAAGCAGTGGTTCATGGAAGTATGGAATGACGAAGCATTGGTCAAGGATGTGAAACAGGAGGTGCTGAACTACCTTCGGAAGCTCTACGCGAACCAGCCGCCCCAGTTTATTTACTACCTCACACTTTTCCACCTCTTCCGAGATTACCTCGATGGTACACGCGACATCGACGATAACATCCGGCGTGTCGCACTCCCTGATACACACATTTGGCGCACGCTCTATACCTTCCAGAAGGACGGTGCCAAAGCGGCCATCAACAAGATTCTTGAATATAACGGCTGCATTCTTGCGGATAGTGTTGGCTTGGGGAAAACCTACACTGCCCTCGCCGTCATAAAATATTTCGAGCAGCGCAACGAGCGCGTTCTAGTGCTTTGCCCAAAGAAACTAAGCCGCAACTGGACTATCTACCGCAACCCCAGTTCACTGAATCCATTTTCTGACGACAAGTTCAGATATGACGTACTTCATCATACTGACCTTTCGCGCGAATCTGGCAACGTCAACGGCCTAGAGCTGGACACGCTGAACTGGGGTGCCTACGACCTAATCGTAATCGACGAGTCACACAATTTCCGAAATAATAAGCTGGCGACCCAACGCTATGGAGACACGAAAGAACGCAGGAGCCGTTATCAGCGGCTCATGGAGGACATCATCTCCGCAGGTGTAAAAACGAAGGTGCTATTGCTTTCGGCCACGCCGGTAAACAACCAGTTGGCGGATCTCCGCAACCAGATTTCCTTCATTGCTGGTGGCGACGTGGCACGCAACGATTCTGCGGACGCAGCTTTTGCCGAGAAGCTCAACATCCTATCGGTCAGGGACACTTCCCGGCAGGCACAAACGCAATTCACCAACTGGGCCAAGAAGCCACCAGGCCAACGTAAAACACGCGAGCTCATCGCGGCCATCGGCGGTGACTTCTTCAAGCTGCTCGACGGTCTCAGTATTGCCCGTTCGCGAAATCAAATTGCCTCCTATTACGCTGGCGAGATGAAAGAGCTTGGCGGGTTCCCACGTCGGCCAGCGCCAAAGGCAATTCATGCGCCCATTGATTTGGAGCAGCGCTTCTTGTCGTTTGAGCAGCTCGATGCTGAAATCAGTGCGCTAAACTTGGCGCTCTATCACCCAACGAGCAAGCTACGCGATGATTTGCCAGCAAACATCCGTGCCGAATATGAAAACAAAATCCTCGGAGGGTTTACCCAGGAGGGCCGTGAGCGCATCCTCATCTCGATGATGAAGGTCAACTTCCTCAAGCGCCTCGAAAGCTCCGTGGATTCCTTCCGCCTGACGCTCCAACGAACCATCAACAAGATTGATCGGCTGGAAGAACGCATCACCGCTTTCGAGAAGCACCTCGATGATAATCCCCACATCGACTACGATTCGCTGACCCCAGACCAGTTTGAGGACCCTGATTTTGACGAAGAGGATTTCACCATCGGTGGCCGCCGCCGCATCCATCTCGCCCATCTAAAATTGCCGGAATGGCTCAAAGAGGTTCGGAATGACCGCACCCAACTTCAATTCCTGCTCGAAAAAACCCAGTCCGTTACGGCCAAACGCGACGGCAAGCTCGCCGAACTTAAAGCGTTCATCGAAGCCAAGGTCCGCCAGCCCACCACCAACCGCGATGGCAAAGTCAATCGGAAGATGCTTGTTTTCACCGCCTTTGCCGACACCGCCCGCTATCTCTACGAAAACCTCGACTTATGGGCGCGGAAAGAACTCAAGATTCATACTGGCCTCGTCTGCGGTGACGGGGGCAACGCCGCCTCACTGGGCCGTACTGACTACGACGACATCCTCACCAACTTCTCTCCGATAGCCAAACGACGCGCGGACCAGTCTCCCAGATTTCAAAATCAACAAGAGGAAATTGACCTTCTCATCGCAACGGATTGCATCAGCGAAGGCCAGAATCTTCAGGACTGCGACCTGCTCGTCAACTACGACATTCATTGGAACCCTGTCCGCATCATTCAGCGCTTTGGTCGTATTGATCGTATTGGCTCGCGTAATGATTCGGTGCAGTTAGTCAATTTCTGGCCAGTCACCGATCTCGATCATTACCTCGGACTCAAGTTGCGCGTGGAAGCGCGCATGGCGCTTGCTGACTTGGCCGCCACGCAAACAGACAACCTTCTCGATCCTGGACAACTTGAAGACCTAATCAAGGAGGATATGCTATTTCGTGACCGCCAGCTCAAGCGCCTCAAGGACGAAATTCTTGATCTCGAAGACCTCGACGATTCCGTTTCGCTCACCGATTTTTCACTAGACGAGTTTCGCATGGACCTTTTGCGCTATCTGAAGGCAAACCAAAAGGAGCTCGAAGAGGCTGGCGAAGGGCTCTATGCCGTCGTGCCACAAAAGGTAGATTTGTTCATGGCCGCGCAACCTGGCGCGCTGTTCTGCCTGCGTCACCGCGCAACGGAAAAGAAGTCGCCCGACACATCAAGCAAAGCAGCCGATTCCACTAGATTGAATCCGCTGGCGCCTTACTATCTTGTTTACGTCCACGACGATGGCACTGTCCGTTTTAGCTTTGCCAAGCCGAAGGAATCAATGATTCTCCTGCGTGATCTCACTGCTGGAGAGCCAGCTGCATTTGAGAAACTTTGCGACCTGTTCGATCAGCACACACAGGACGGCACTGACATGAGCCACTACGATGGCCTGCTTAGGAAAGTGCTCGCCTCAATAGAACACACCTTCCAACGGCGTGCGGTCGCCTCACTCCTGAGCAATCGTGGCGCGCTGCTGCCAACCACTTCCGAAGCCCCGACCTCCAGCGGAGACGACTTCGAACTCGTCACCTGGCTGGTCATCATGGAGGCACAATAGCGCTATGGCCGCAGACATTAAAAGGATTGAAGCTGCCCTTGCCACCTTCTCGCAACAGCCTCTCCGCGAAGCGGCCACCAAGTTCTTGGGTGAGCTCGGTTATCAATCCGACCGTACGCTCAACCTCGGTAATTCCAGCCCGAGGGCATTTCTTGAGTTAGTGAATTCTCATACCGGCAGTGCTGGTTTTAACGAATCCAAAGCCTTATTTTCAAACTGGGCATCCGCCGACCTCCTCTTCCAGCTCACCGACGAGGAACTCTCTGGCAACATGAGCCTCTTCAAGGATACCGCCGTCGATCCCGGCCTGCTCCGCTCCTACCTCTTTTTCGCCATAGAATTAACCGGCGGCGACTACCCCCGTGGCAAACTTACCGGCATTGCCCGCCAGATCAACCGCGTCTTCCCCATGCCCGTCATGCTGCTCATCAAGCACCTTACGGATAAGAAGCCCGTTCTTTCAATCGCCGTCATCAACCGTAGGCAGAACAAGCGCGATGCTGCGCGCGATGTTCTCGGCAAGGTCACCATCATCCGCGATATTTCGCTCTCGCAGCCACATCGTGGTCACCTCGACATCCTTGCATCCTTTGCCTTTCATGACCTTGTCCACCCACAACGGCTCCCGATCAATAACTTCGATGCCCTCCACGCCGCATGGGAGGAAATATTCAATGTCGAGTTGCTTAGCCAGCGTTTCTACCGCGAGCTGGCCAATTGGTACTTCTGGGCTCTCCCGCAAGTCGAGTTCCCATCCGACACTGAGAAGGACGATGACAAACGCCGTGCCACCTCGCTTATCCGCCTGCTCACCCGTCTCATCTTCTGCTGGTTCCTGAAGGAAAAGGGACTCATCCCCGATAAACTTTTCGTCGAGGCCGATCTGAAGCGCATCCTCGCCGACCTCGCGCCAGATGCCTCCACTTACTATCAGGCCATCCTTCAAAACCTTTTTTTCGCTACGCTTAACCAGCGTATGGGAAAGGATAAAAATGGCCAGCCCTACCGTACATTTGCTCTCAATGAGGGTTTCCTGAATAACCGCGCCACCTATGGTGTAGACACCCTTTATCGGTACGAGGAGCACTTCTGCGACCCGGCCACTGCCATCGACCACTTCGTTGACGTGCCTTTCCTCAATGGGGGCCTGTTCGAATGTCTTGACCGCATTGAGGACGGCACCGACAAGAAACTCTATATCGACGGCTTCTCGCGAAATAAGAAGAAGCGTCCCTCTGTCCCCAATCGCCTCTTTTTCGCTGATGAGCAGACAGCCGACCTTTCCGGTGCCTACGGTGAACCCAAGCGCAGGAACGAGAAAGTTCGCGGCCTTCTCCGCATCCTGCATGCGTACAAGTTTACGATCGTAGAGAACACACCCATTGACCAGGAAATTGCCCTGGACCCAGAACTGCTCGGCAAGGTTTTTGAAAACCTCCTCGCCTCCTATAACGATGAAACCAAGACCACAGCCCGCAAACAGACCGGTTCCTTCTATACCCCGCGCCCCATTGTCGAATACATGGTTGATGAATCACTAAAGGCTCACCTCACCGGCGCGCTGACAAAAACCGGCATGGGCGCAGAGGACGCTCAGACCGGTCTCGACATTCTGTTCACCTACACCGAGCGCGACCACCCGTTCCACGAACGAGAGGTCACCGTACTGCTCGACGCCATACACACCTGCAAGATTCTTGACCCCGCTTGTGGCTCAGGCGCCTTCCCGATGGGCATGCTGCACAAGCTTGTTTACATCATCCATAAGCTTGACCCCGACAACTCCCGCTGGAAACAGCTACAAATCGAAGCCGCCGAAAAAATCCCAGATTCCTCCTCCCGTGACGCCGCTATTGTTGCCATTGAGCGAGACTTCGCCGACAACGAGGACGATTACGGTCGCAAGCTCTACCTCATAGAGAACTGTCTCTATGGCGTGGATATTCAGCCCATCGCGATACAGATTTCAAAACTCCGCTTCTTCATATCTCTCGTCTGCGATCAGCGCACCAACCGCAGCAAGAAAGAAAACCACGGCATTCGTCCGTTGCCTAACCTCGAGACCAAGTTCGTTGCCGCCGACACACTGATTGGTTTGCCCGAGATGGAGCAGATGACACTCGTTCCGCAGCGCGTTTACCAGATCGAGGCGGAGATCGAATCCCTCTATCACAAGCACTTCGCAGTCCAGCGCCGCGACCAGAAGCTCGCCCTTCAGCGCAAACTCAAAGAACTCCGCAAAGAGCTCGGGAAACTCCTTGCCGAAAGCCTTATGGCCTCCAAAAAGGCTCAGCACGTCGCCGACTGGGACCCATTCGACCCTCAGGCTAGCTCAGACTTTTTTGATTCGCACTGGATGTTCGGGCGCTCGCTAGCAGATGGCTTCGACATCGTATTGGGGAACCCACCTTATCAGTCAGCAATTGAACACAAGAAGGTGAGAGGTGAGATATATAGGAACTCCGTTAAGCAACGATACATCTCAGCTACAGGGACATGGGATCTCTACATTCCGTTCTTTGAAGCTGGGATTAAGTTCCTAAAGGCAAATGGGGTTCTTTCATTTATCTCGCCGAACAAGTTTCTTTCAGCGACATATGGTATTGGACTTCGCAAGTTTTTTCTTGAGACATGCCGCATCCTTTCATTGACCGATGTCAGTCACCTTCCAGTTTTTGAATCAGCTAGTGTCTACCCAGTAATTTCAGTTTTTCAGAAAATACGGCCCAAGGATCAGTACGAACTCATGCTCAACCTTCCAAGTTCACGGGCCTCGCAGTTTAATGCGGATGAATATTTGGTTGCCCGACAGAGCTCTTATGCCTTAACACTCCTGCCAGAAAACTTATGGGGGTTCTTGCTTTCACCTCGCCTGAAGATTTTGGAGTCCCTATTGATCGACTGTCAGACACTCGATTCAGTTACTCGTGTTTGCGCTACAACCACAGCTGCCGAAGCGGATGAACTAGGTGCAACGCTTTGCTCCGCACCAAGTGCCGGATGGAAGACTTTAAACACGGGAACGATCGATCCGTTCTGCAACCATTGGGACTCCGTGCCAATTCGGCACCAAGGGAAATATGTATCTCAGCCGATGATACCTAACGGAACAGCTGTGTCCGAAAACCGACGCGATCTCTACTCTTCGCCAAAATTGATCATTGCCAAGATGGCCCTGCGATTGGAGGGGTTCGTCGATCGACGAGGAGAGTATGCAGCCCTCAATTGCAATTGCGCCTCTGCCCCGACTAATGACTGGACATTAGATTCATTAGCTGTGGTTCTCCATTCCACTGTGGTCGCATTTGCATATAAACAGTACTTCGATGCTCTGAGAATGAGCGGCGGTTACTTGCCGTTTCAGGCACCACAGCTAAGGATTATTCCGATTCCTAAGATCAAGAAGCCCGCTGTCGAACGATTGGATACGCTTGGCCAACTTTGTGCATTGGCTACAAATTCGCAGATTGACAATACAGTTCGAGCGTTTCTTGCGGATCTTTCGGACGCCTGCGTAATGGAGTGCTACTTCTGCAAGCACATGGCGGAGCGCGATCTGCTCTTCCTTGACGACCTGGCCCCACACCTCACCGCCTACGATCCAAATGAATCTGAGGCGAAGCAATGCGAGTATCTCACCAAAATCTACCATACACTCAACTCTCCGTCGTCGAAGATACGCAATCGCCTCCTGCGTCTCACCGCCGACAGTCCCGACCTCCTCGGTGTCATCAAGGAGGAGGGCAAGGTATGAAGTCCCGACTGCATCGCCTTGAAATTCAGAACTTCAAGGCCTTCCGAGAATTCGCCCTCGACCTCGAAGGTCGTCATCTCCTCGTTTATGGCCCCAACGGCTCAGGCAAATCCTCCCTCTACTGGGCGCTTTACACCTTCCTCCAAAGCGCCCGCAAGCAAACGCCCGGCGTCGCCAAGTATTTCGACCCCGCCGATTCGCAGAGCTTGCTTAATATCCACGAGCAGGGTGAGGTAACTCCGAAACCCGGCGAGATTGCTTTGACCATGCGAGATGCTGTTACCAAGATCGATACCACCTACCGTATTAGCCACACTACCCACGACACACATCGTCAGCCTGCCATCCTGAAGGGTGACCTCGCCAGCGACTTTATTACCTACCGCTTTTTTTTCGGCTTCTCGCACTTCCGAAATTCGGAGAAGTACAACCTTTGGCCGTTGTTCGAAAAGGAGATATTGCCGTTCTGTGTTTCGACTGGTGGCAAGGTTCCGTTGGACTGTTGGAACGCGATCAAGGGGGGTGATCCAAATCCGTTTACGAGTCGTGGATTGGGTGGCACCTACGCCTACGATGATTTCACAAGGAGAGTCGGCGAATTCGCCGCTATCTTACCTGGCATCGTCGATACCATAAGCATCGAAGCCCAGAAGTTTTATGACGAGCACTTCTCGCAGGGCGATCCCGAGAAAGTCACGCTCAAGCTGGGCGTCACCACGCTTCCGTCATCGACGGGCAACAACCAGCAGACCTTTCAATTCACAATCCCGGTCATCGAGTTCGGCATTCAGATAGGCAGCAAGACAATCACTCGACCGCAAGCTTTTCTCAACGAAGCCAAGCTGACGCAGTTAGCACTATCGGTACGCTTTGCCGCTTCGCTCGTTAATCTTCACGAGTCCGACCTCAAACTCTTAGTCCTCGACGACCTCCTCGTGAGCCTCGACATGAGCAACCGGATGAAGGTCGTCGAAATCCTGCTTTCCGAAACTTTTGCCAACTACCAGAAAATTATTCTCACTCACGAACTCGGATTCTTCCGCGAGTTTCGCCGCAAGCTTGGTGCTGGCCACCCGGAATGGTGCTTTCTCCGCCTCGAAGGTAACGCCGCCACCAAAATCGAAGCCAGGAGCGAGAAAACCGATATCCAGAAAGCCGAGGAATATCTGCACGGTTACAACCTCGACGAAGCCGCGCTTTGCTTGCGGAAGGCAGCAGAAGACATGGGCAGGCGATGGCGAGAGTGGGCGGACAAAAAAGCAATTCCGCCAGGCACATTTTTTACGCTCACTGAGAATCTTCGCGCCGCGAGAAATAAGCTTCTTGGCGAACTACCGCTTAATATCCTCGAAAAGATAATCGAACCCACGCCATCCGCTTATCGCAACCTGCTGGTCGCGGCGTCGGATGCTGACGTCGACGGAAATGCGGCCCTTGATGCTGCCACAAAAGGAATTCTGAAATCAAAGCGGAAGCGTCTTCGTGAGGCGTTCACAACCGACTACAGCGACCGACTCCGGCAGATCAAGCTTATCGACGACATCCTCGCCTGCACCGAGCGCGTACTTAACCCTGCCGCTCACTTTAGTATCACACCACTTTACGAGAAGGAGGTTACGGACGCTTTGGACTTAATTAAGCAACTCGAAACTATTGTATAAATTAAAAAATGGCGATTTATTTTTCATCTGCCAGATTTGCAAATCAACCATTACCCACACTTGGCAGCGGCAAGTTGTGCGAAATAGTTGATGGTATGCAAGGTGGTTTTTGAAAAGCGGTGTATGGAGTGATGCGTGTTGTCGAGGATAAAATATGAGAGCCTGCACATGATGCATAACTTGCTCACCAGAAAGGTTCGTTTGATATGAAACCGTTGCGCATTTTTATCAGCAGCGTGCAGAAGGAATTCTCCGCAGAGCGTATCGCGCTGCGCGATTGGCTGCGCAACGATGCGTTGATGCACCGTTTTTTCGAGCCGTTTTTGTTTGAGGATGTGCCAGCGGCGGATCGTCGTGCCGATGAGGTTTATTTGGATGAGGTGGCGGGGTGCGATATTTACGTCGGGCTGTTTGGCAACGAGTATGGCTTTGAAAATACTGCCGGTGTTTCGCCCACCGAACGTGAGTTCGCCCAAGCGACTGCGCACCACAAGACCCGCCTGATTTTTGTGAGGGGTGCGGACGATCTTCGCCGCCACGCCAAGATGCAGGCGTTGATCGGGCGCGTGGGCAATGAGTTGATCCGCCGCCGCTATGCCAGCACGTCGGAGCTGGTCGCCGGGCTGTATGCGGCATTGGTGCAATATCTGGAATCGCATGAGCTGATTCGCAATGGGCCGTTTGATGCGGCACCGTGCCGCAATGCCACGCTGGCTGATCTGGATGAAGAGCGCATGGTCACTTTTCTGCGGCGCGCGCGTCGCGCACGGGGTTTTCCTCTGCCGGAGGAGGCCACGCCGGGCGAGTTGCTGACGCATCTCAATTTGCTTGATGATGGCCGTCCCACCAATGCCGCGATGCTGTTGTTCGGCAAACAGCCGCAACGGTTTCTGATTTCTTCCGAGGTGAAGTGCGCTCACTTCCACGGAATGGAGGTGGCCAAGCCGATTCCGTCGTATCAGGTGTACAAGGGCACGGTGTTCGATCTGGTAGATCAGGCGGTGGATTTTGTGATGTCCAAAATCAATCTCTGGGTTGGCACGCGCGAGGCAGGTGCTGCCGTGCCGGTGGAATACGAAATTCCCCGCGAGGTGGTGGCGGAGGCTATCGTCAATGCCGTGGCGCATCGCGATTACACCAGCAATGGCAGCGTACAGGTGATGTTGTTCGCCGACCGGCTGGAGGTGTGGAACCCCGGCGCTTTGCCGCCATCGCTGACACTGGAAAAGTTGCGCCATCCGCATGGTTCTGTGCCGTTCAATCCGCAGTTGGCGGAGCCGCTTTACCTCACCAAGTACATCGAGCGTATGGGGACGGGCACGGGCGACATGATTCGCCGCTGCCGCGAAGTGGGGCTGCCGGAGCCTCGGTTCACGGTGTCGGATGGGTTTGTGACGACGATCTGGCGCAAGGCCGGACAAGTCGCCGGACAAGTCGCCGGACAAGTCGCCGGACAAGTCGCCGGACAAGTCGCCGGACAAGTCGCCGGACAAGTCACCGGACAAGTCACCGGACAAGTTGATCCGTGGGTGATGCGTGTTGTTGAAGCGTGCTCAACTAAAGATTTGAAGAGCGCAGAAATTCAGGAAGTGGCGGGAATCCGGCATCGTGAGACTTTTCAGCGTAACTATCTGGATAAGCTGCTGGAGGATGAATTGTTAGAACGCACCATTCCAGACAAACCTAATAGTCGCTTGCAACAATATCGGCTGACTGAAAAAGGGCGGTTGTTATTGGGGTCGTTGCGAAAAGTGAGTCCGACATAAACCGGACAAAGCAGACATCGACAGCAGTAGCGGTGTCAGGTCAAAAGGAGTGAACGAAAGTCATGATGGACATCGGCAGTTGGTGAGCAAGATGCCAAGCGTTTGTTGGGTGGTGATAGCCAGAAAACTGCGGTGAAAACTTCGGTGAAAACTTCGGTGAAAACGCCGGAGAGAATCCTTCAGTTATTGGAGGCAAATCCGTCCATGACGCTTGCCCAAGTTGCCACCGAGATTGAAAAGTCACAACGTGCCGTTGAACTCGCCAGTTCCAAGCTGGTTAAGGCAGGGCGGTTGAGATACGTTGGCCCGCAAAAAGGTGGGCACTGGGAGGTATTGAAAGGAGCGCAAAGCAACAAGTTGCCGCCTTCGCTGAAGCCAATATACAAGATGGGGGATGTGAACTCGTTATCCGAGCCACAAATTTCTGTGGCGTTTTTGTGGCGGTCATCAGCCAAAACATGACGAATCATGCTCAACAAGCCGCATCACTATTGGCGATTTCATTGGGCATGGGTTATCATGCCTTGTTTTGGCGGAGGTTCGAATCCTCTCGCCCCGACCAGTCTAATCAATAAGTTATACAAAATAAAAGAGCCGGTCAATCCGGCTTTTTTGTTTTCTGGACAACATCTCTTTTTCCTGAGAAGACAGAATAAAAAGTTTCGCATTTCCTCGTGACGGATTATCATCTGGGCGCGTTGTGCTTTACCGAACTTGGGTTGACTCAACGGCAGGGTTGCATCTTTAAACCGAACCACATTTGTAGCCGCATATTTCAGAATACCGACACTACGAGGAGAACGATCATGGCTAAAGGACAACAGCGCAAGAACAAAGAAGCGAAAAAACCAAAAAAGGCGCCGCCCGCCAAGTAACTGGCACGTTCATCACGCATTCCTAAGTACAATTCCAACCCCCTCCCTAACCAAGCCTTGGCTCTGTTAGGGAGGCTGCACACAAGCCCTCGTGCTTCCGCGCGAGGCATGTGCCGCCCCGAGTACGAAGTTTACTTCCGGTACTTGCGTATCAAGCCCACCAGCACGCCGAAAATTTCCAGCATGCCTTGCGGGCGGATGACGGGATAGGCTTGGTTGGCCGGACGCAGGATGAATTTGCCGCGCTCCTTGTCCAAGGTCTTCAGCGTGAATTCGCTGTCCACGATGGCCACCACGATGTCGCCGACATTGGCAGACATGCGTTTTTCCACCACGGCCACATCACCATCATGGATGCCCGCTTCGATCATCGAATCGCCCTTGACCGGAATCAGCGTGGTCTTGGAGGGCGTATCAATCAGCATCTCATCGATGATGAATAACTCGCCTTGGCCGGAATCGACGGAAACCGGCATGCCCGCCGGGACTGCGGACTCGGCCAGGGGCCGCGCAAAGAACTGGCGCATCGGCACCCAGACCCCATCCGGGGTGCGCTCGATGAAGTCCGCTTTGCTCAGGCGCGTCAGGATGGTTTTGACCCAGGATTTGGAAGCGATGCCGAACACCCCGCACAACGAGGCATACGAGGGAATGCTTTTCCAGTTGGCGTAATAGTCCTGGAGCTTGGAAAGATATTCGGCGTCTTTAGGGTTGAAGTCGGTCATGGCAATATGGATAGAGAACGAACGTGCTGCGCACTGTAAGGAACGAACGTTCTGTTGTCAATAGGGATGTAAAAAAGGGGAGGTTGGCATAGGCGGCCAACTGCGCCACGAACAGCCAGGACTTGCATCGCCATGTATATCGGAACCCAGCACTTGAAATTTTTCAGATAGACTCCATCTCCCAAAACTCTTTTTGAACGTACCGAGGGGCTTGTATGACCGAGAACATTGCTACAAATCGTGAAACGATGGGTTTTCAGACGGAAGTTAAGCAACTTCTGCAATTGATGATCCATTCGCTGTATTCCAACCGCGAGATTTTCCTGCGCGAGCTGATTTCCAACGCGTCGGATGCTTGCGACAAATTGCGTTTTGAGGCGCTGCACAATGCCACGCTGTTCGAAAGCGATGCGGATTTGCAAATCCGCATCAGTTACGACCAGGATGCCAGGACGCTTACGGTCAGCGACAACGGCGTCGGCATGAGCCGCGATGAGGTTATCAGCAACCTGGGCACAATCGCGAAATCGGGCACCCAGGAATTTTTCGCCAGGCTGAGCGGGGATCAGCAGAAGGATGTAAATCTGATCGGGCAGTTTGGCGTGGGCTTCTATTCCGCTTTTATCGTCGCCGACAAGGTCGCTGTCACCACGCGCCGTGCCGGGGAAAAGACCGATCAGGGCGTGTGCTGGGAATCGGATGGCGGCGGGGAATTTTCCATCGAAATGGTGGATAAGCCCGCGCGCGGCACGGAGATCACTTTGCATCTGCGTGCCGACCAGGACGACTTGCTCAGCGGCCAAAAAATTCGTTCCATCATCCATAAATATTCGGATCATATCGTCCAGCCCATCCTCATGAAAAAAGAGGAATGGAAGGAGGGCAAGCAGGAAATCACCGCTGAGGATGAGACGGTCAACCAGGCCTCCGCATTGTGGGCGCGTTCCAAGAGCGATATTTCCGAGGACGAGTACAAGGCGTTCTACAAGCATGTCGGGCACGATTATGAAGACCCATTGGCGTGGACGCATGCCCGTGTGGAAGGACGTCAGGAATACACGCAACTGCTTTATATTCCCGCGCGCGCCCCGTTTGATATGTGGAACCGGGAGGCGCGCCACGGCATCAAGCTGTACGTGCGCCGCGTGTTCATCATGGATGACGCCGAACAACTGTTGCCGTCCTACCTGCGTTTCGTGCGCGGTGTGGTTGATTCCAGCGACCTGCCGCTGAACGTGTCGCGCGAAATTCTGCAGGAGTCGAAAGACATCGAGGCGATTCGCGCTGGTTGCGCTAAGAAGGTGCTTGGCCTGCTCGAAGAGCTGGCGGCAAATGACACGGAAAAATATGCCAAGTTCTGGGATGAGTTCGGTCTGGTGCTGAAGGAGGGAGCAGGGGAAGATTTTGCCAACAAGGAAAAAATCGCCGCCTTGCTGCGCTTCGCCTCGACCCATGCGGATACCGATGCAGAAACCGTGTCTCTCGCCGATTACCTTGGGCGCATGAAGGAGGGGCAGGACAAAGTTTACTATATCACCGCCGAAACTTTCAATGCAGCGAAGAACAGCCCGCATCTGGAAGTGTTCCGCAAGAAGGGCATTGAAGTGCTGCTGCTTTCTGAGCGCGTGGACGAGTGGGTAGTGGGTTATTTGACCGAGTTTGATGGCAAGCCGCTGGTCTCCGTGGCCAAAGGCGGGCTTGATCTGGGCAAGCTGGAGGATGAAGCCGAGAAACAGGAGCAGGAGAAACAGGCCAATGACCACAAGGACCTGACCGAAAAAATAAAAGCCAGCCTCGCCGAGCGCGTCAAGGAAGTTAGGGTGACCCACCGCCTGACCGACTCGCCCGCCTGCCTGGTGGCTGACGAGCATGATATTGGCGGCAACATGGCACGCATGCTCAAGGCGGCCGGGCAGAAGACACCTGCCACACGTCCCATCCTGGAGATCAACCCGAATCATCCGGTGGTGAAGCGTTTGAAGGAAGAAGAAAAACATTTCGACGACTGGACGGCGGTACTGTTTGATCAGGCATTGCTGGCAGAGGGCGGACAACTTGACGACCCCGCCGGTTTTGTCAAACGGGTTAATCACCTGATGCTCGAAATGCGCGCGGGCTGATGAATTTATAAGACGCAATTGGTGATTGTGTAGGTGCGGATTTATTCGCACTATTGATTCAGCACAAATTAAATTACTATTCTGTTCGGCCTGAGCCTGATTAACTACTAGCCATTCAACTAGGCGGCCAAAAGACGTCAGCCAAGTTGCTGGTTATGTCGAAGGCCATGAAGCCATTCATGTTTCGACAAGCTCAACACGAACGGCCTCATACTTTATTTGTGCCGGTTCAATAACCAAGAGCTATGTGCAAATAAATTCGCACCTACGAGAGGAAGGAAGCCATGCTCGACGAATTCATCCATGAACCGCGCGTCGCCTATTTCTCAATGGAGATCGCGCTGCACAGCGCGATCCCGACCTATGCCGGAGGTTTGGGCGTGCTCGCTGGCGATACCGTGCGCTCGGCCACCGACCTCGAGCTGCCGATGGTGGCGGTCAGCCTGGTAAGCCACGCCGGCTATTTCCGCCAGGAAATTGACGCGCAGGGACGGCAGCTGGAACATGCGGCGGCATGGGAACTCAGGCACTGGGCGCAGCCCCTCGACGCCAAGATTGCCGTGCAGATCGATGGCCGCACGGTCTGGATCGGCGCCTGGTTGTATGTGCTCGAAGGCCATATGGGGGGCCGCCAGCCGGTGTTGCTGCTCGACACCGACCTGAGCGAGAACAGCAGCGACGACCGCGAAATCACCCACTATCTTTACGGTGGCGACAACGTCTACCGGCTCAAGCAGGAAATCGTGCTTGGGCTGGGCGGTGTGCGTCTGCTGCAAGCGCTCGGCTTCACCATCCGGCATTACCACATGAACGAGGGGCACTCCGCGCTGCTCGGGCTGGAATTGCTGCATCGCCACGCGCGTATGCCCGAGCTTGTCCGTCCGGGCGAATCGCTCTACGATCTTCCATACGTGCGCAGCCTGTGCAGCTTTACCACCCACACTCCGGTCGAGGCCGGGCATGACCGCTTTCCCTACGACTTGGTGCAGCGCGTCCTGAACAACGGCTTTGACATCGAAACCATCAAGCGCCTGGCAGGCGAGGACAGCCTCAACATGACGCGGCTGGCGCTGAACTTGAGCGAATATGTAAACGGTGTCGCCAAGAAACACGCTGAAGTATCCAACGCGATGTTTCCCGGCTACAAAGTGCATGCGATCACCAACGGCGTGCATCCGTATACCTGGGCCGCCGAAAGTTTCCGCCAGCTTTATGACCATTACCTTCCGGGCTGGTGCCACGAGCCCCAGTTGCTGATGCGCGCCGACTGCTGTATCCCTGAAGTCGCGATCTGGGAAGCGCATGTTCAGGCGAAACAACATCTCATCGAGAAAGTGCAGGCACTCACCGGCGTGTCGCTGCAACCCGAGGTCCCGATTTTTGGCTTTGCGCGGCGCATGACGGCGTACAAGCGCCCGGATCTGTTGTTCTCCGATCTGGAACGGTTGCGGGCAATTGCCCGCAAATTTCCGTTTCAGATCGTACTCGCCGGCAAGGCGCATCCGCACGATGAAGGCGGCAAACACCTGATTGAGCAACTGTGCGCGCATGCGCGTGTCCTTGCCGACACGATACCGGTGGTCTATCTGCCCGATTATGATCTGGCGCTTGCCCAGACGCTGACCGCAGGGGCGGACGTGTGGCTCAACACGCCGCTGCCGCCGCTTGAGGCTTCGGGCACCAGCGGCATGAAAGCCGCGTTCAACGGCGTGCCCAATCTTTCGGTGCTCGATGGCTGGTGGATTGAAGGCTGCATCGAGGGTGTGACCGGCTGGGCGATCGGCGATGCGGCGGGAATGGCCGACGGCAAGGCACAGGTGCTTTACGACAAGCTCGAACAAGTGGTGCTGCCGTTGTATTACAGCCACGGCGATGGTGGGTGGCTCAAGGTGATGAAGGGAGCGATCAGCAAGAACGCCTCGTATTTCAACAGCCATCGCATGATGCGCCGCTATGCGACGGAAGCGTATATCCGATGAGGTGCGGTACCATACAATCCGCAGCATCACAAAAACCCAAATAATAGATGAGTGACAAAAACGAAATAAGGCCCGGCCAATCAATTGAGCTGTTGAAAGAGCTGCACATCCTTACACGCGACGGCAAGATGAACCAGGATTCCCGCCGCAAGCTCAAGCAGATTTATCACCTGTATCAATTCATCGAGCCGCTGCTGCAGGAAATTCAGCAAGACCATCCCGATATTCAGCTGGTGGATCACGGGGCGGGGAAATCCTATCTGGGCTTCATCCTGTATGACCTGTTCTTCAAGACGCTGAACGACAAATCACACATCTACGGCATCGAAAGGCGCGACGAGCTGGTCGAACATTCGCTGGAACTGGCTGCACGCCTGGGTTTCCCCGGCATGACATTCCTCAATCTGTCGGTGGAGAAATCCATCGAATCCGATCAACTGCCCGCCAAAGTGGATGTAGTGACCGCGCTGCATGCGTGCAATACCGCTACGGATGATGCCATCCAATTTGCGTTGAAGAAGCAGGCGCAATTCATCGTGCTGGTGCCGTGCTGCCAGGCCGAAGTGGCAGCAACACTGCGCAGAAACAAGGGTAAGGAATTGGCGAAAAATGCCCTGACAGAACTGTGGCGCCACCCGATCCACACCCGCGAATTCGGCAGCCATGCCACCAACGTGCTGCGCTGCCTGCAGCTGGAAGCGCACGGCTACCAGGTCACCGTGACCGAACTGGTGGGCTGGGAACACTCGATGAAAAACGAACTCATCATCGCCAGTTTTAAAAACCTGCCGCGCAAGCGCGCAGCCGAGCGCCTGAATGAAGTGCTGCAAATGCTGGGGCTGGAAGAAATGGGCGAGCGGTTTTCTGCAGTTTAATTCTGAGAGGCTTCCATTTGCACCGTGCCGGCAGGCGTTTGCCCGCCAAGCATAGCGCTGCGGCTTTTTGGTGTCTCCAGGCTGATGCGGCCTAGCGCGCCGGTGCGGTAATCCTGCAGCAGCATGAGCGCGGCTTTTTCCAGGTCGGGTTCGCCGCCCTTGAGGAGGTAGCCGCGACGTTTGGCTATGGCTTCGATAATGTCCGCACCATCCATTCCCTCCACGGCAAATCCGTAGCGCACAGTGAGCAGGGCAGGGTAGTGGGCGAGCAGGAGGCCGCCTAAAAAGGTGGCAACTTCTTCGTCTATGATGGCGTTGCGTCCGATGGCGTGGCTGGCGGCCAGCATGAGGCCATCGCTTTCATGCTCTATTTTTGGCCACATTAATCCCGGCGTGTCGATGAGCGTCATCTGTTCGTTCAAGTCGAAGCTCTGCTGGTTTTTGGTGATAGCCGGTTCATCGCCCACCAACGCCACGCGGCGTTTTAATAGCGCGTTCATCAGGGTGGATTTGCCGACGTTGGGGATGCCCATGATCATCATGCGCAGGGGCTTGAGGTTGGTGCCGCGATGCGGGGCGAGTGCGGCGCACAGGCCGGGTATTTTCGCGGCATCGCCCGGTTTTTTGCACGACAGTGCGACGGCCTTGACGTTTTTTTGCGAGTTGAAAAAATTGAGCCAGGCCTTGGTGGCGATGGGGTCGGCGAGGTCTGCCTTGTTGAGGATTTTCAGGCAGGGGCGCTGGCGGTGCAGGCGCAGTTCATTGATCATCGGGTTGCAGCTTGCCTCAGGCAGGCGCGCATCCAGCACTTCGATCACGACATCGATTCGCTCCATCGTCTCGGTGGCTTTCTTGCGCGCCGAGGTCATGTGACCGGGATACCATTGGATGGACATTTGAAATCAGCAATTCAATAAAGGGCGCATTCTACCTTTTTCGGTATTGCAGCGATGGGCGGAATCCGCCGATGGATAATCTGGGTTGTGGCAATCGATACAAAACTGATATTGGCGAATGGCTGCTTGGCGGAAGATTGCTACTATTGTAGGCCAAGGGCGCAGCGTCCAGTTGACCGCCGGGTTAGGTTCCACCGCCAGTGTTTTCATTGTCTCGTGGTTCAGCAGGCACTTGCCCTATGTAAGCCGTGATTTTTGTAGATCGAAGTATGGCTTCGACGTTTGCAACATTGCGATCAGTGCGACCACTTCTGAAAAGCTCAACAATGAAACCGCCCGTAAGAATAAGACTGGCATTCGGAAAAAACTCGCCGGGCCATGAGAAGATGTAAGCTGTGCGCACTATATTTATTAGCAGTAACAAAAAGATGAAAGCGACAAACAAACTTAAAAGCTGATTGATTTTTGAAACAGAGAAGTTGTAGGGACTGTTTAGCTTCCAAAACCGCATATCGGTGCTTACACAGCAGAGTGGACAGCCTGCGAGGTTCTTTGGCACGAGCCAGCCATTTGCACTTGTAGGTGCGAATAAATTCGCACCTACAAAACTGCCAACGACTATTTCCATGACTATTTGGATTTATATCAAACATCTTTTGCTTCATCCTCCAAAACCTTCAAGAATGCATCCCCGTAGCGTGCCAGCTTGGCTTGCCCCACGCCGTTGATGCGGCCTAATTCTGTGAGGCTGGCCGGGCGCTGGTTGATGAATTCCAGCAGGGTGCTGTCGTGGAAGATGACGTAAGGCGGCACGCCTTGTTCGCGCGCAAGCTCCATGCGCTTGGCTTTGAGGGCGAGCCATAAGCGATCATCTTTGGTGCCTGCAAAAGGTTTTGGTGCTTTATCGCCGCGCTCGGTGCGCTCGCCGCGTTTGCTTTTGCGTTTCACCGGCTCGGCATCGCGCCGCAGCCACACCGCTTGTTCGCCGCGCAGCACGGGGCGCGCGGCTGCGGTGAATTTCAATCCGCCGTAGGCTTCCATGTCTGCTTCCAAAAATCCGCCCGCCACCAGTTGGCGGAATACGCTGCTCCATTGCGTGGTGGTGAGCGCCTGGCCGATGGCGAAGGTGGAGAGTTTTTCGTGGTGGAATTTTTCGACTTGTGGGGTGGTTTTTCCGAGCAGGATATCGACCAGATGGCCGACGCCGAAGCGTTGTCCGGTGCGGTACGCGCAGGACAGCGCCATCTGCGCGGGCTGCGTGGCGTCCCAGGTATCCACCGGTTCCAGGCAGTTGTCGCATGCGCCGCAATTGCCCGGATGTTCTTCGCCGAAATAACGCAGCAGCGTTTGATGGCGGCAGGTAGTGGATTCGCAATAGCCCAGCAGCGCATCAAGTTTTTGCCGTTCCACGCGCTTGCGTTCTTCGGGTGCTTCGCCGGAATTGATCAATTGGCGCATGGAGACCACGTCGCCCAGACCGTAGGCCAGCCAGGCATTGGTGGGCAAGCCGTCGCGCCCGGCGCGCCCGGTTTCCTGATAATAGCCTTCCATGCTTTTGGGTAGGTCGAGATGCGCGACGAAGCGCACATTGGGCTTGTCGATGCCCATGCCGAACGCCACGGTGGCGACCATCACCACGCCTTCTTCGCGTAGAAAGCGCTGCTGGTGCATGGTGCGCGTGGCAGTGTCCATCCCGGCGTGATAGGGCAGCGCGTCCCAGCCGCGCTCTTTCAGCCAGACAGCGGTTTCTTCCACCTTCTTGCGCGACAGGCAATACACGATGCCCGCGTCGTTCGCATGTTCGCTTTCCAGGAATGCCTGCAACTGCTGGCGCGCATTGTTTTTTAGCGCCACGCGATAACGGATATTGGGGCGGTCGAAGCTGGAGACGAACTGGCGCGCCTGCTCCAGCCCGAGCCGCTCCACGATTTCGCGCCGCGTCGGCGCATCAGCCGTGGCCGTCAGGGCGATGCGCGGCACGTCGGGAAAATGCTGGTGCAAGATGGTCAATTCACGGTATTCGGGGCGGAAGTCGTGCCCCCACTGCGAGACACAATGCGCCTCGTCAATGGCGAACAGTGCCAGCCCCTGTTCGGCCTGCACCCGCTCCAGCAGGTTGAGAAAATTTTCATTCAACAGCCGTTCCGGCGCCACATACAGCAGATCAAGTTTGCCTTGCAGCAACTGCTGCTGCACCGTGCGTGCGGTATCAGCGGCCAGGCTGGAATTGAGGAAGGCGGCCTGCACCCCGAGCTGGCGCAACGCATCCACCTGATCCTGCATCAACGCAATCAGCGGCGACACCACGATGCCGACACCGCGCCGCAGCAGCGCGGGTATCTGGAAACACAACGACTTGCCGCCTCCGGTGGGCATCAGCACCAGCGCATCGCCGCCCGCCGCGACATGCTCGACGACAGCCTGCTGCTCGCCACGGAAAGCGGCATAGCCGAAGACGTTTTGTAAAATTTGCGGGGCGGAGGCAGGCATGGGCGGTTGGGAGAGTAGAGCGCTATTTTATACAATACAGGGAAGCGGGTTGGTTATTTGGCGCTTCCCCGCAAAGCAGCGCCGGAGTAGCATCACAAACAGGCCAACTCACTTTGATCCCATAGCACAAAACTGCGTCATTCCCGCGAAGGCGGGAATCCAGCAAGAACAAATATCCCGCAGAGCGGACAAAACCGCGATATTGTCCCGCTTCGCGGGAGATTTTTTAATCATCTGGATTCCCGCCTTCGCGGGAATGACGAAGCAAATGGATAATTTGATTTAACGGCACGCCAGAGGAAAGACACAATGGGGTTGTTCGGGCAATTGTTTGGGAACGATCGGGAGAAGGATACACCCGAGTTACTGTCAGCCATTGAACGCGCTGTCTCTGCGGTTGAGCCTTTGCTCAAGCAGACAAGAGGATATCCCGGAAGCTACCGCAAACCCGTCACAACCGCACTGGAATACGCCCACAGCCTGGCGGCCAGCGTGCCCGGCCCGGTGGTGGTCAACCGGGAATCGTATGTCAAGGATGCTTTTGTCCATGCCCTATTTCCATCCGCAGATGCTGTCATGGAGGCGTTTTATTCCAGCCGTGCCATGCAGGACTATTACCGCGAATTCCCCGCTACCGATGAGCTATATGCCCTGATGGGCATGCGGCGCTTTGAAAAAAACATGGCGGGAGTGGCGTTGGTCGGCGAAGTGGTGCAGCGCGATGTGGTTCAAAAAGTGGTCTATTTCACCAGCCATACCATTGAGAATCCTGCGCCAAGTGAAAAACAGGCCAGGGATCAGGCGGCATGGAGTTTTTTCGACAGCCTGGTGGGTAAGGTGAAAAAGCGGATGGAGGCACGCAAGCAGGACAAGCAATCGCAGTTGCTAGAGAGGGATTTGCTGGTAGCCAAGATGCGCGCGGCTGATGCACAGGCGCGACCTGCCCTTGAAGAAGCGTTGTCAAAGATGATGGACAAGATTCAGGCCACCACCAGCTCACTGGAATTGTGCAATTACCTGGAAGACTTCGAAGCCGTGCTGCTGAACCCGGAGCAGCACCTCCGCTTGGTGCAGATACACATGGTTCTGGATAGCATGGGCATCAGGCGGGAGAGTGATGCAAACCAGGAGGGGGCGGTTGTGTTCAATGAGTTGATTGGTTTTGACCGCCGGGATTGGACGGTGACCATGGTGCATTGCAGCAACATGCAAAGCGAATCATTTGCCACGAGGCTGGATAAGGCTTACCGCAGGCTGGCCATATAATTTCACTTCGCAATAGAAGCGATAACTGTGTTGGCTTCGTCTTCGGCTCCTAGCCGTACTGCTTGTACTGTCTTTGTCGCCTCATCCTCGCCGCCTTGTTCTCGCTTCTATTGCAAACTGGAATAACAGGTTGAGTGTTGTTAATGCTCCTTGCCGTCAACCCGTGGCTGCATGAGGAAGGGGATATACCGCCATGCGAGTATCGCAAAACAGACAAACCAGCACGTCGCCGCGAGGTAAATCCAGAGTGTGTAGCCTGCCGGGTAAACAAGCGGTGCAATGACACGGAGTACAAATGCCAGGATCATTACCCGCAGAGCCAGTTTGTCGAAGGTGTCGAAAACCACTTTTCTGCCCGTGTGCCCCTTCGTAATTCGGATCAGCATGGCAGGAACAATCAGGCCTATCACACCGAAGGTGAAGACATGGACGGACGCGGAAGAAGCCCACTCGGGGTGGGCGATGTGCCTGAGAAACTCGATCAGCAGTTGGGCGATGATCGCGAGCTGGCCCAGATACATGACACCGATATCAAGCCGCTGCATGGCCAGTTGCGGCTTCCAGAAAATGAAGCGGCCTGCCAGCAGCAGCGCGAGCAGCAGGGCGATCCAGCCTGACAGTTGTGGCGGCAGCAGGCTTTCGAACACCAGAAGTAGCCCGAGAATCTTGATCGCCTTGTTCAGCACGGGGTTGCTCAGGATCGAAACCTGGAATACGCCCTTCATGAACTGGGTCAGCGTTCGCTCCAGCATCACCAGAAAGGCCATCCGGAAAAGCCCCACTGCCATGCTCCAGCCGACCTGGAAATAATCGTGGCTCAGTATCAGGTTTTTTGTTATCAGAAAAGCCGGAAGCATCAGCAGGAAAAAGTAGTTGTCGCGGTAGGAGTCATCCTTGCGGTTCCGGATCAGCGTCCACAGCAGCATCGCAACAATTGAACCCAGAAACAGGTTGTTTGAAATCCGGAACAGTAGCGGCGGCCAGGTGCCTTCAAACCACATGCCGAGCCGTTCGAAGAGCCAGGCAGCAACGAGAAGCATCAGCGAGTAACCATGATAGCCGCGAACCCCGACCCAGTTTTTGGTTGAGGTCAACAGGAATCCGCCGAGAACGGCCCAGCCAAAGCCAAAGAACATCTCATGGGCGTGCCACTGGGTCATGGAAAACGACGTTGCCGGTGCCGGAATGGTGTGCGAAAAGATCAAGGCCCACAAAACCGGCAGGCTCAACCCTGATAAAAATGCCAATCCAAAGAACGGACGAAAGCCCACAAGCCAGAGCGGATGCACTGGCAGTTTCATCCTGATTTCAGATTGTGTTGATGTTTGCTGTGAATTGGGCAGGCTTGAGTTCTTTTGAGTGTCACTTTTGGTCATGGCTTGGTTGGTAGAAAATTTAAACTGTACATAATCAGAAAAACTATTTCAGCAAACCTTCTGCTTGCATTGCCGCTTGCACTTTCGGGCGCGCAGCTACTCGCGCCATGTATTCTTTGAGCTTGGGAAACGGGCCGAGATCGAAGCCGGTAAAATTGCTCCAGTTCACCACCGTGAACAAATACGCGTCTGCCACGCTGAATTTATCGCCCATCAAATACGGCTTGTTCGCCAACTGCGTTTCCACATAGCCCAGGCGTTTGGTAAGCAAGTTACGCGCATTATTTTTTACTTCTTCCGCTGCGGACTTGTTGAATAATGGACTAAACGTTTTATGGATTTCGGTGCCGATGAAAGTGAGCCATTCCTGCAGGCGATAACGCTCCATCGTACCGGCTTTAGGCGCAAGACCGGAGTCCGGCTGCTGGTCGGCAATGTATTGCAGAATCGCGCCGCCTTCGGTTAGTACGCTTCCGTCATTGAGTTTTATTGCGGGCACGTAACCTTTTGGGTTGACCTGATTGAAATCTTTTCCGCTGGCAGTCTTTTTGGTAGCGAAATCCACTTTTTCAATTTCAAATGCCAAGCCTGTTTCGTGCAGCGCGATGTGTGAAGCCAGCGAGCAGGCACCTGGTGCGTAATATAGTTTCATGTGAGTTCCTTGGTGAGAATGGGTCGGACATAAACCAATTTTTTCATTTCATGCCACTTGCCGTTTTTTCGATGCCACGTTGAAACCTGCAAAGCATAGTTCGACGCAGGGTTTGCCGTCCAGCATTTTGTCATGTTGCTTAAGTGCGTTGTTTAACTTGTATTCCCCGCTCTCTTGGCATGTGGACTGGGTTTACCCCTGTTTTTCCGGTACCTTGGCAGCACCTGTGCTGTTCGTTTCTGTTGTTTGCCCACTCTCGCTAAACTTCCGGATTGGCCGGCCGATAACATAATCACGGGGCGGCATTTCAACCTCAATACCACGGAAGCAGAAGGAGGTGTGTCATGGGTGTCGTGATGAACATGAGCAGCTACGAAATAGAACGCGATTCGATGGAAGCGGAATATGGCGAAGAGGTCATGTGCGCCGGTTGGAACCCCGCTGTCGCACTGGTGTGTCAGCAACAGATGGTTGTGCCGACTGACAGGCAGATGGAAATGCCGGCTGATCTTGCAGCGGTGAATGCGGAGTTATTCCTGCAAAGGATGTATGCCTGCCAGTGTTAATTTTGCGGTGTTCTTTGGATTGCGATCAGACAGCCTCCCGTTCCCGCAAAGGGAACGGGAGGCATGACGAGGGGCTTACAAAATCCCTGATTCCACCGCATAGCGCACATAGAACAGGTTGAGCTTGCGCGCGCGCAACGCTTCCAGCAGTTTGTCGGCCAATACCGTATCCAGCACGAACTCCACTTGCACCGGCAATTCACCCGCAAGCTCGAAAAAGGATTCGTCGTGTAGGCGGCCATGCCGGCCAAAACCCGCGATGGCGCGGAATGCGGAGCCGCCCGGCACGCCGAGCTTCTTCGCCTCTTCCAGCAACCATTCATACAGCAGTGTGCCATTGTGGCGTTGCTTTTCCGTCAGGTAAAACTTGAGGTAAACGCTCTGCATACATCCTCCTGTTACTGAATCCACTTCATGGTTTGTATCCCCAGCACGGTCATCAGCAGCGAACCGCCTAAATGAGCGGCGATGATGGCCATGCTCCATGCGTATTGCCCGCGTGCGAGCAGCGTGACGGTTTCAGCCGAAAAGGTGGAAAAGGTGGTCAGCCCGCCGAGAAAGCCGGTGATGATGAGCAGGCGCCATTCTGGTGATAGCCCAGGATGCTGCATGAAGAACGCCACAGCGAGACCGATGAGATAGCCGCCGACCAGGTTGGCAGAAAGCGTGCCGAGCGGTAATTCGGGCAGCGCCGGATTGAGCCACAGGCCCAAGCCCCAGCGCAGCCACGCACCGATGGCCGCCCCGAGACCGACTGCAATAAACGCATTGAGTGTCATGCGCACAGTTTAGCAGATCGCGGAAATACGCATTTAACGAACCTCCGGACAAGTCCCATATGCTTACAGAGTTACTTGACCCATTGGTTCAACAGCCAGCGTGCCCACTCGGTCACATCCGTAGCCGTCATGCCGATGGCAACTCCCTGCTGCGCCAGCGCATCGCCCGCCGCACCGTGCAAATGCACAGCCAGCAGCAGGGCCTGATCTGCATCCAAACCTTGTGCAATGAAGGCGGCGATCATGCCGGTCAGCACGTCGCCCATACCGGGGCTGCTCATGCCGGGATTGCCGGTCTTGTTGAGGTACGTTTTGCCGTTAGAAGTAACGCAGACGCTACCCGCACCTTTCAGCACGACGGTGCAATGTAGTTTCTCCGCGAGTTGCTGTGCGGCTTCGGTGCGTGCGGCCTGCACCTTCGCCGCACTGATGCCGAGCAACTTTGCGGCTTCGCCGGGGTGGGGGGTGATCACGGAGGGGGTCTTGCGGGCGCGCAGGTCGTCTTGCAAATCGGGTTGGCGGGCGAGGAGGTTGAGCGCATCGGCATCCAGCACCAGTGCGGCATCTGTCTTGAGCGCTTCGTGCAGGATTTTCTGCGCGGTAACCGAGGTGCCCATGCCGCAACCGACGGCCAACACATCCACGTTGGGTAAACGTAGCGCATCATGTACGCCGTGCAGCATCAGTTCCGGTTGCAGTAAGTCCACAACCGGGGCGTTGCCCGCCAGCAGTCCGACATGTACGCAACCTGCGCTCAGTTTAAGCGCGGCGCGTGCGGCCAGCAATGGCGCACCCACCATGCCACTGGCGCCGCCGATCACTGCCACCGTGCCGAACATGCCCTTGTGGCTGTCGCGCGAACGCGGTTTGAGGAAGGCGGCGACCTGTTTTTGCGTGATTGCGGGGATACGTGTGCTCATGTGGGTACCTCTAAAAATTTAGAGTTCGCCCAAACGCAAGGCGTGGAAAAAATTTCGCTGCACCGCATATATATAAATATGTAAGCAAGAAAACGAAGTTTCAGTGCAGGGTAACCTTTAGGTTGGCCGAAACTAAGTTTTTTACGCAACGCAGCGGTTGGGATGAAATGTGAATTTTTAGAGGTGCCCATGTGAGTAATCCCGGCTTGGCGGAGGTGCATAGTATAATTGCACTTTAAGATTTCTCCGCACTGTCATGTCCATGTTCCGAGTTTCTGCCGGTAAAGCCGCCCTATCTTCCTTCCGTTTCGAAAAACTGCGCACCGCCCTCAAGGAGGCCGCACCCAATGTTGCGCTGGTAGAGACGCGCCACTGGTATTTCGTTGCGCTGAGAAGTATGGCGCTGGCTGAGGGCGATACGGTGCTGCTGGATCGTATCCTCGGGCTGGATGATGTGGCAGACGAGCCAGATGGCTCCGCACAGATGCCCCCGCAAGAGGGACGCCGCGAGGTGCCCCAAGGGGACGCTGGCGGTATCTGCTCGCAAGCTCCCAGGCCGCTCAGTCAGCCCGGAACCTTCGGTTCCACCCCCGCGCAGCAGCGGCTGCTGGTGGTGCCGCGCCTCGGCACGATCTCGCCGTGGTCGTCCAAGGCTACTGACATCGCGCAACATTGCGCGCTGCCGCAGGTGGAGCGCATTGAGCGCGGTATGGCGTATTACTTCAAGACCAGAACTGGCAAGGAGCTCACCGGACAGGAGCTCAAGGCAATCCTGCCTCTGCTGCATGATCGCATGACGGAATCGGTATTATTTGATTTTGACGGCATCGCGGAGAAAATCTTCAGGCATGGTACGCCTGTGCCGCTGTCCACCGTGGATATCCTCGGTGGAGGGCGTGCGGCGCTGGAGGCCGCCAATCGAGACATGGGGCTGGCGCTGTCTGCCGACGAGATTGATTATCTGGTGGAGAATTTCCATAAGCTAAAACGCAATCCTACCGACGTCGAACTGATGATGTTCGCACAGGCTAATTCCGAGCATTGCCGCCACAAGATTTTCAATGCGGATTGGGTCATCAACGATGAGCAGCAGTCTTACTCCCTGTTCGGCATGATCCGCAATACGCACAAGCTGCATCCGGAAGGCACGGTGGTGGCATACTCCGACAACTCTTCCGTCATCGAGGGGGCCGAGGTCGAGCGTTTCTATCCGCGCACCGACGGTAGCTATGCCTCCAGCACCGAATTGACGCATACGCTGATGAAGGTGGAGACGCACAACCATCCGACGGCCATTGCACCGTTCGCCGGTGCGGCGACGGGCGCGGGCGGCGAGATTCGTGACGAGGGAGCGACCGGCTCCGGCTCCAAGCCCAAGGCGGGACTGTCCGGGTTCTCGGTTTCCAACCTGAACATTCCGGGATTTGAACAGTCGTGGGAAGCAAATCCATACGGTAAGCCGGGACGCATCGCCTCCGCCTTGCAAATCATGATAGATGGCCCCATCGGCGGCGCGGCATTCAACAATGAATTCGGCCGCCCCAACTTGGCCGGATATTTCCGCACGTTTGAAGAAAACATCAACGGCGAAATGCGCGGCTATCACAAGCCCATCATGCTCGCGGGCGGTGTCGGCAGCATCCGGGCGGAGCACACACACAAACACGCGCTGCCGACAGGCGCGCTGTTGATCCAGATCGGTGGGCCTGGCATGCTGATCGGCTTGGGCGGTGGCGCGGCCTCCAGTATGGACACCGGCGTGAATGCGGAGAATCTGGATTTCGATTCGGTGCAGCGCGGCAACCCAGAGATGCAGCGCCGCGCGCAGGAGGTGATAGACCGCTGCTGGCAGATGGGCGGGAACAATCCCATCCTGTCCATTCACGATGTCGGCGCGGGCGGTATTTCCAATGCGCTGCCGGAGCTGGTGCACGGCGGCGGCAAGGGTGCGCATTTCGAATTGCGCGCAGTGCCGAGCGAAGAGCGCGGCATGTCGCCGATGCAAATCTGGAGCAACGAGGCGCAGGAACGCTATGTGCTGGCGATTCCACCGGAACGGCTGGATGAATTCAAATCGCTGTGCGAGCGGGAGCGCTGTCCGTTCGCGGTGCTGGGGCATGCCACCGTCGGAGACCAGTTGACAGTGCATGACTCGGAATTCAACAACCACCCGGTGAACATGCCGCTATCGGTGCTACTCGGCAAACCGCCGAAGATGACGCGCAAGGTGAAGCGCGAAACCGTGGCGCTGCCCGCATTCGACGTGAGCAAGATTTTATTGCATGAAGCCATCGAGCGTGTGCTGCGCCTGCCTTCCGTGGCGGACAAGACTTTCCTCATCAGCATCGGCGACCGCACCGTGGGTGGCATGACCGCGCGCGATCAGATGGTCGGCCCGTGGCAGGTGTCGGTGGCCGACGTGGCGGTGACGCTGATGGGCTACAACACCAATCTCGGAGAAGCGTTTGCGCTGGGCGAACGCACGCCGCTGGCGGTGCTCAACGCACCGGCTTCCGGGCGCATGGCGGTGGGCGAGGCGATCACCAACATCGCCGCCGCGCGCATCGAAAAAATCGGCGATATCAAACTCTCCGCCAACTGGATGGCTGCAGCGGGACACCACGGCGAAGACGCCGCGCTGTTCGACACCGTCAAGGCGGTTGGCATGGAGTTGTGTCCGCAACTCGGTATCAGCATCCCGGTGGGCAAGGATTCGATGTCGATGAAGACTGCGTGGCAGGAGGGTGAAAAGCGCAAAGAAGTCACCGCCCCCTTGTCGCTCATTGTGACCGCCTTCGCACCGTGCGCCGATGTGCGCCAGACCCTTACGCCGCAACTCGCCGCTGATCTCGATACCGTGCTGCTGCTGTTCGACCTTGGGCAGGGCAAGAACCGCATGGGTGGCTCGGCGCTGGCGCAGGTGTACAAACAGGTGGGCAATGTCGCGCCGGATGTGGACGATGCGCGGCAACTCAAAAAATTCTTCGAGCTGATCCAGCGATTCAATGCGGAAGGAAAATTGCTGGCTTACCATGACCGTTCCGATGGCGGCTTGTTCGCGGCGTTGTGTGAGATGTCATTCGCCTCGCACATCGGGCTGGACGTCAATCTGGACGAATTGAAGGGCGATGCCATCAGCACCCTGTTCAACGAAGAACTTGGCGCGCTGGTGCAAGTGTGCCGCAGCGACCTGGCGGAAATTTTTGTGCGCTGCGACGAAGCCGGGTTGGAGGCGATACATGAGGTGGCGACGCTGAATATCAGCGGGACGATAACGGTTGCGCGCAACGGCAACACACTGTTCAGCAAGAACGTGATTGTGCTGCAACGCATTTGGTCGGAGACCACTTACCAGATACAGAAGCTGCGCGACAACCCGGCCTGCGCGCAACAGGAGTACGACCGCATACTCGATGCGTACGACCCCGGCCTGCATGTGAAGCTGACTTACGATCCGAACGAGAACCCTCTCCCTCAATCCTTCTCCCGCAAGCGGGAGAGGGAAGCAGAACCCTCTCCCGCTTGCGGGAGAGGGCAGGGAGAGGGAGCGTGCGTCAATATCAATCTGTCGCGCCCCAGAATCGCCATCTTGCGCGAACAGGGCGTGAACGGCCAGGTGGAAATGGCGGCGGCATTTGACCGCGCCGGATTCGCGGCAGTGGACGTGCACATGAGCGATATCATCGCCGGGCGCATTGCACTGGCCGATTTCAAAGGCGTGGCGGCCTGCGGCGGCTTCTCATACGGCGATGTGCTGGGCGCGGGCAAGGGTTGGGCCAAGTCCATTCTGTTCAATCCGAGGGCGCGCGATGAGTTCGAGGCATTTTTCAAACGCAATGACACATTTGCCTTGGGCGTGTGCAACGGCTGCCAGATGATGAGTAACCTGCACGAGATCATTCCTGGCGCGGAACACTGGGCGCACTTCGCGCGCAACCAGTCGGAACAATTCGAAGCGCGTTTCGTGATGGTGGAAGTGCAAGCGTCACCCTCGATCCTGTTCGATGGCATGGCAGGCAGCCGCATGCCCATCGTGGTGTCGCACGGCGAAGGCTACGCCGATTTCGGCAATGCGCAAAAACTGCAAGCCGCGCAACCGCTGGTCACGCTGCGTTACGTGGACAACACCGGCAAGCCCACCGAAATCTATCCGCTTAACCCCAACGGCTCACCGCAAGGCATCACTGGCCTCACCACGCTGGATGGGCGCTTTTCGATCATGATGCCGCACCCAGAGCGCGTGTTCCGTGCCGTGCAGAACTCTTGGTATCCGCGCGAGTGGAAGGAAAATGGCGCATGGCTGCGCATGTTCCAGAATGTAAAGAAGTGGGTAGGCTAGATGTTTTATTCCATTTTTTAATCAAAGGTAGGGGCGCGATTTATCGCGCTTCTACCTTTCGGAAAATATTGCACATCTTGCTGACGGACTCGATGGTGATACTTCTTCCTGTTCATCATAACAAGGCGTGCAGCCCCTGATAGCCGATATACAAACCAACCAGTGAAATCAGGCCTCCAGAGAAGTAGGGGGCTTTCTGTGCGATATCGCCAAAGCCACTCCAGCGTTTCGACACGTGTTTCACGCTCAACGCGGCCATTACGCCGGAGAGCACCATGGTCAGCGCTAGGCCGATGCTGAAGCACAACACCAGCGTTGCGCCAAGCGTGATCTGCTTGAGTTGCAGGCACAGCAGCAGGACGGTGATGGATGCGGGGCAGGGGATCAGCCCGCCGGTGAGACCGAACAGGAGTATCTGGCCGTTGGTTACTTCACGGTTGGCGAAGCGGTGGCGGATGTCGTTGGCGTGCGCAAGTTCGTGCGGGTCTTGATAGCCGGGCGCGGCAAGCTCCAGTTCGTCCAGTTCCTCAATGACGTGATGGTGGCCATGTTCGGTGAATTCAACATCGAAGTCGTGGTAGTGGCTCCCATGTTCGAGATGTAGCCGTGCGATGAATTCATGCGGTTCTGGAATTTCTTCGATTGATTCGAAAAAGTCATCGCGCCGGACGAAGGAAAATATCTGACGTTGCCCATCCGGACGTTCGGTTTCAATAGTCACCAGCCCGGAAGACAAGTCGTGCCCATGCGCCCCCTCCTGTGAGACCAGGAAACGCGGCGGAGCACCTTTCTCAAAAATCTCCAGACGCAGCATGCCGTGCCCGGTATCTATCCGCTTGCTGTCATTGTGGCTGTGATCGTGGTCGTGAGCCGCGTGCAAATGACGCCGGGTGCTGAATATCATCCAGGCTGCCACGCCGATGATCAGGGTGCCTGAGGCGAGCTGTAAATAAGGCTCGGCTGATTCGGCGTTCCACTGGCCGCCGAAGTAAAGCCCGGTCAGGGCGACTACCCAGACCACGGCGGTGTGCGACAGGGTGGCGGCAAGGCCCAGCATTACTGCTTGGGCGACCGTGCCGCGAATGGCGATGATAAATGCCGCCATCATGGTTTTGGAATGGCCTGGCTCCAGGCCGTGAAGTGCGCCGAGCAGGATGGCACTGGGGATGAATAGCCAGGCGTTGGTTGTGCCTTGTTGCAACAGCGCGGCAAAGTCGGTCATTGAAGCTGTTCTTGGGTAAAATGGAATGCACGTATAATACCGTGCAACGATAGTGAGCTCCTAAGTTTCAGACAGTTCTCCAAGGGTATTGCAGGTAATAAAATATGCTGAAAAAAATTAATGTTCGTGATGCCAGGCTCGGGATGTTCATTACGGAAATTTGCGGGAACTGGATGGATCATCCGTTTTGGAAAAAGGAATTCGAGCTTGATAAGCAGAAGGATCTGGATACCTTGCAGCTGTGCGGTATAGAAGAAGTATGGATCGATACCATAAAGGGCTTGGATGTCGAACGCCATCCCCCAGTAGCTGCTAAAGAGGAGAACATATCACCGGAAACAGTGGTTAGCGAAAAGAAAGCAGACCAACATATTCCTGTGCAGGAAGAAGTTCAGCGCGCTCAAAAGGTGCATTTCAAGGCCAAAAGGACAACCGCCTTCATGTTTAAGGAAGCGCGTATGGGCAATGCACTGCAAACCGGTGAAGCTGTTGAACTGGTGGACGATATTACCCAGTCCGTTGCACGTCACCCGGGAGCCTTATTAAATTTTGCGCGACTGAAGAACAAGGATGATTATACCTATCAGCATTCTGTGGCCGTGAGTGCATTGATGATTGCCTTGGGCAGGCAAATGGGTATTGAAGGTGACATGTTGAGAAGTCTTGGGATTGCGGGATTGCTGCATGACGTTGGAAAAATGATGATTCCAGAAGATGTGCTTAACAAGCCCGGACGCCTGACCGATGAGGAATTCGAAATCGTTAAAACTCACTCTCTGCTCGGATGGAAGATTCTGAAGGAATCGCATGATGTGGATGCCACGGTGCTGGATGTCTGCATGCACCATCACGAACGGGTAGATGGCATGGGTTATCCTGACAGGCTGTCAGGAGCAGCACTGACACTGCCTGCCCGTATGGCAGCGGTATGCGATATATATGACGCACTTACTTCTGATCGCAGTAATAGGAGAGGCATGCCGCCCTCTGAAGCAATCCGTAAAATGGCCGAGTGGCAAGGCGGGCATTTGGATCAAACCGTATTTCATGCATTCGTAAAGACAGTTGGGATATATCCGACCGGTACACTGGTTAAGCTGAAATCAGGACGTTTGGGTGTGGTGGCGGATCAGGCGCCAAAAAGTTTACTTACTCCGATCGTGAAGGTGTTCTTCTCGACAAGAATCAATGAGCCCATTTTTCCTGAGTTGATTGACCTTTCCAAGGTGCCGGATTCTATTGCAAGTGTCGAGGATCCAGCCGACTGGAAACTCGACTTGAAGACAATGGCGGGAATTTGACCCTTCACGTTAGGGTTTTGGCGCAGTATGTGCGAGCTGACTTTTAGCCATCAAGCGGGGCATTGCGTGTCTCCGGCAGAAAAATAAAACCAATAACAAAGGCTGCTGTCAGCAACCCGACCGGATACCACATGCCGGATAACGCATTTCCGGCTTTCACGTTGAGCAGTGTAATCATGAACGGTGATAAGCCGCCTATCCAGCCAGCGCTGAGGTTGTGTGGCAGCGCCACGGCCGTGTAGCGTGTGCGCGCCGGAAATAATTCGGCCAGCGTGGCGGTTTGCGGGCCGGTGATGAGCGCGACGGCAATGACCGGAAAAAGCAATAACAGAAATATCATCAGCCGGTCTGCCTGGCGCGAATCGGCCTGCTCTGTCCAGCCCTCGGACTTCAACATCTGCGTGAGCGCCTCTGGTTGATAGCCGGCAACCTCGCTCTTGTTGCCGATACGCACCACTGTGCCATTTGGTGCCTGTGCGGGATAAAGCGTGTATGACACGCTCAGTTTGGCGAGCAATTGCTGATTGCGCTCGCAGTCGTTGCGCGTCGAGATGAACGGGTCGTAGGCGCATGATTCGCCGTACAGCGCCACCGGTACCTCGCGGTTGAAGTGTTCCAGCGCCGGGTTGCCATAATGCATCAAGCCCTTGAACACGGGCAGGATGGCCAGGCTGCCAAGCAGCAGTCCTGCCAGCAGCACCGGTCTGCGGCCAACACGGTCCGATAGCCAGCCGAAAAGAATGGTCAGCGGGAACAGCAAGAGTGTACTCAACATCACCAGCGTTCCGGCAAGTTGTGGATCAAGCCTGACCACACTTTTTAAATACACATTGGCGTAGACCTGGGACGAGAAAAACAGCAGCGAGCCGCCTGCGGAAATGCAGAAAAACAATAGTGCCATTCGTCCGAGCGTGTGGGGATTGGATAAACATTCACGCAGCGGCGCTTTCGACAAGGCGTGTTTTTCGCGCAAATGCAGGAACACCGGCGACTCGAACATGTTCATCCTGCTTTTGAGCGAGACCAGCAATAATATGATGGAAAGCAGAAACGGCACGCGCCACCCCCAAGCCTGGAAATCGGCGGCACTCAATAACGATTGCAGCAATACCACCTGCAAAGTGGAAGCCAGTATGCCCAATGGCCCCATCAATTGCAGCACGCTGGTATAAAAGCCCCGTTTGCCGCTTGGGGCATGCTCGGTAAGATACACTGCCGCGCCGCCGATTTCGCCACCGACTGCAAATCCCTGCAACAGGCGCAATACCAGTAGCAATGCGGGAGCCAGCAGGCCAACTTGTTCATATGTCGGCAACAATCCAACACAGAATGTTGTCAGTCCCATGAGCACAATAGTGGCGATAAAAACCGGGCGGCGGCCATGCTTGTCGCCCAGTGACCCGAACAGCGCTGCACCGAGCGGACGCACCAGCATGCCGACCCCGAAGGTGGCGAGGCTTGCCAGGAGCGCGGCAACCGGGTTTTCCTGGGGAAAAAACAGCACGCTGAAATAGGTTGCCAACGAGGCGAAAGTGAGGAAGTCATACCATTCCAGAAAAGTGCCGAAACAGGCGGCGATGGCTACTTTGTGCTGGATAGTGGCAGGCGAATAATGGGCTTCCATAAATATTTGTATGCAACACGAGCTAGAAAGCGATGTGCGATATTAACCCAACAAGCGCACTTAGGTTTAGCATCTGCCGTACACATAGCTGCACTGAAAGAAGGTGAGCACAATGGATCGCCCTGATGCCCTGTTCTGGAATCTGCCAGCCGAAGTTCTCCAATCGCAATTGGAGGCACTTCCGACCGGCTTGAGCCAGCGGGAAGCGCGTGCGCGAACCACACAGTTCGGCCCCAATACGCTACGGGCACACGGCGAACGGCCGCTGATTCTCCAGTACCTGAGCCACTTCAAGAACCCGCTGGTGATGGTTCTACTGGCGGCCAGTGCCGTGTCCGCGCTGACCGGCGAGATCACCGGATTCGTGATTATCTGGGCCGTCGTGCTGATGAGTGTGACCCTGGATTTCGTCCAGGAATACCGGGCCGGACGCGCCGCAGAACAGTTGAAGCAGGCTGTGACGGTACGGGCCACGGTGCTGCGGGACGGACATCCCCAAGAACTTCCGATAGCGGATCTGGTGCCGGGCGATGTGGTGCTGCTGGCCGCAGGTGATCTCATGCCTGCCGATTGCCGCTTGCTCGAGGCAAAGGACTTTTTCATCAACCAGTCGCTGCTGACGGGTGAGTCCTATCCGGTGGAGAAATTCGCCCGTGATTTGCCGTCACCGGCGGAAGACCTCAACCAGGCAGAGAATGCCGTGTTTATGGGCACTTCCGTTATCAGCGGAATGGCCAAGGCTATGGTCTGCCGTACCGGAGCCGACACGGCGGTGGGCAATATCGCCGATTCGCTGGTGGCCAAGGCGCCGCCTACCGCTTTCGAGCTGGGCACCCAGAGCTTTGGCATGCTGATCATGCGCCTGACTTTCCTGCTGGTGCTGTTCGTGTTCCTGATCAACGCTTTTTTCCACCGGCCATTCCTCGAATCGTTTCTCTTCGCCATCGCGCTGGCCGTCGGCCTCACGCCGGAATTGCTGCCGATGGTAATCACGGTGACGCTGTCGCGCGGCGCCCTGCGCATGGCGAAGAAGCTGGTAATCGTGAAGCAGCTTGCCGCCATCCACAATTTGGGCAGCATGGATGTGCTGTGCACCGACAAGACCGGCACGCTCACCGAGGGGCGCATCCAGCTGGAACGCCATCTCGACGCGCAAGGAAACGACAGCGCGCAGGTATTGCAACTGGCCTACCTCAACAGCTATTTTGAGACCGGCCTGAAAAGCCCGCTGGATGACGCGATCCTCGAGCACAAGGAAATAGACGCAAGCGGCTGGCGCAAGATTGACGAGGTGCCCTTCGATTTCGAACGGCGGCGCGTGTCTGTCCTCGTCGATCAAGGCGAGAAACGGCTGCTCGTGGTCAAGGGCTCGCCCGAGGATATCCTCAGGCTGTCCACGCACTATGCCGTAGGCGAAACACAAGGAATGCAATCGATGGGCGAGGAGGCGCTGGCATCCATCCAGGCCTTGCACGACAGTCTCGGACGGGAAGGCTTCAAGGTACTCGGTATCGCCTGGCGGCCAGTGGCGCTGGATCATCCGCATGCCATCGTGGACGATGAAACCGAGCTCATCTTCGCCGGGTTCGCCGCCTTCCTCGATCCGCCGAAGGTGAGTGCGGCGCCTGCGCTCAAGGCGCTGGCGGCGAGCGGGGTCAATATCAAGATCGTCACCGGCGACAGCGAGCTGGTCACCCGCCACGTGTGCGCCCAACTGGGCATGCCGGTCACGGGGGTGCTGACCGGCAGCGAGATTCAGCGCATGGACGACCCCACCCTGGCGGTGCGGGTGAGGGAGGCCAACCTGCTCTGCCGCGTCACGCCGGCGCAGAAGAACCGCGTCATCCTGTCGCTGAAAGCGCAGGGGCACACCGTTGGTTACCTCGGCGACGGCATCAACGATGCGCCTTCGTTGCGCTCGGCGGACGTCGGCATCTCGGTGGATGGCGCCGTGGACGTGGCCAAAGCGGCTGCCGACATGATCATGTTGCGCCAAGATCTGAATGTGCTGCACGCAGGTGTGCTGGAGGGGCGCCGCACCTTCGCCAACATCATGAAGTACATCATGATGGGGACGAGTTCCAATTTCGGCAACATGTTCAGCATGGCCGGCGCGACACTGTTCCTCCCCTTCCTGCCGATGCTGCCGACACAGATTCTACTCAACAACCTGCTCTACGATGTCTCGGAACTTCCGATCCCCATGGATAACGTAGACAACGATTACCTCGCCCATCCCAGGCAATGGGACACCACCTTCATCCGCAACTTCATGTGGGTGGTCGGGCCGGTCAGTTCAATATTCGATTTTCTGATGTTCTTCATCCTGCTGAAGGTGTTCGGGGCAGGGGAGGCGCTGTTCCACACCGGCTGGTTCATCGAATCCATCGCCACCCAGGTGCTGGTGATTTTCGTCATTCGCACCCGGGCTAACCCATTAAAAAGCCGGCCAAGCGTTGCGCTGACCATCACTTCGTTGCTGGTCGTCCTGCTAGCCGTAGCATTGCCTTTTACGCCACTTGCAACGCACCTCGGCTTCGTTGCCCCGCCGCCGTTGTTCTTCCTGATCCTTATGGCAATGGTGCTCTGCTATCTTGTGGCGGTGGAGTTTGCCAAGAGGTTTTTCTACCGCAATTTCTCGGTGCGACAAGGCCTTTAGCAATCACTCCGTATCCCGTAGATATTGGTGATGTGCAAGTTGGCATGCGCCGCATAGCCTTTCTTGATTACACTGTTTATATCAACTTCAAAACCATCATCCGCCCGCGGGCTTTATGGTGTCCTGCGCCTTTGCCTTACGCGGACTGGCATCCTGATCGTGCATCACAATTCGCGCGACGAACATAATCGCCAACACATTCGCCGTCATCGCAATATATCCTACCGTTGCATAACCGACGATTTGCCCCGCGCTGTTTTGTGTGATGATAAAACCAGCCAGCGTGGTGGCCAAGCCCATTGCGAACGTTTGCATTGTGGCGTTGAGTGACATGAAGGTCCCACGCAGTTTCGGTTGGGCAGCCGAGGTAATGATGGCCATCGCCGGGATCATGCGCCCCGATACCAATACGAAAAATGCTGTGGTGCAAACCAGCCACAGCCATAGCGGCACAGCCCCGATCTGGGTTACCACAAACAATGGCAGCAACGCGGCGGTAGCGACCAGTCGATAGATTTTGACCTTGCCGTGCAGATCAGCCCAATGACCGATCAGTCGCGCGGTAATTAATGTTGCCGCGCCGCCTGCGAGGTAAACGAATGGAATGTCGTATTGCGAAATGCCGACGTTGCCCACCGCGTAAAGGGTAATGTAGGGAATCACCGTAAAGCCGGAAAAAATGAGCAGTGCGGAAAGCAGCAAGGCGCGCAGATGGTTGGCGTCGCGCAACACCGCAAACATCGCCGCAAAGGTATGGGCGCGCTTATCTGCACTGATGTGCTGGCGCAGCTCCGGCAGGGCGCGCAGGCCGACGATGACGAACAAGACGGTCATCCCCGCGATCAGAATGAAGGGCGCGCGCCAACCTATGTGATTGGCCAGCCACAGCGACAGAGGTACGCCGGCAACTGTGGATAGCGAAAAGGCAGTCGATACCATGCCGCTGGCACGTGCGCGGCGTTCAAACGGAATCACATCGCCGACTATGGTTTGCACCATCGCCCCCATTATGCCGCCGAACACCCCTGCCAGGCCGCGTGCGACAAGCAGCGTGGCATACCCCGGAGCCAAGCCGCATGCCAGCGTTGCCAGGCCGAACAGGGCAAATAGGGTCAGCAGCAACCGTTTGCGCTCGAAGCGATCTATAAACGTCGCGGCAAGCAGGCCGGACAAGGCGGCGCTGAAGCTGTATGACGCAACCAGAAGGCCGAACTCATGCGTGCCAATGCCGAATGAGCTTATCAGGATAGGTCCGAGCGGCATCATGATCATGAAATCCAGGATATGGCTGAACTGAATTCCTACAAGCGTCAACAGTAAATAGCGTTCGCGTTGCGGGGTGAGGGGTGTTGTAGTGTGCATCAGGCAAAGTCTATCAGATACACAGTGAACCCTTGGCAGGAGTAAACAACGACTTTTTGGCCGACAGGAGGCTTGGCCCTGAAAACTGAATTTAGCCTTTTACATTTCCATGAAATGCCTGCGTGATGATTGATTCTTGCACCTTTGATGTAACTGCTTTTTATTAGATGGATTACCTTCCGTGCTAATCTTCGTTTGCATATAATTCACCAGGCAATGCACAACTGCTTGCACCATCTTTGATATCTGTCAGCGGTACTGCACCTTGGCCGCATTTCACCGGTTGCTCAGGAGGTTGAATGGTTCTGCCACAACAAAGCAAGCGCGGGTTCCCGTTGCGCCATGTCACTGTTATTGCCGCGCTTATTCTGCTGGTCCTCGCCGCATGGTATTTCACGCGCCCCAAACCGCTACCGGTTACCTTATGGAAAGTGGAGCGTGGTGTTGTCGAGGCGACAGTCAGCAACACCCGCGCCGGCACCATCAAGGCCTGCCACCGCGCCAAATTGGCTCCTCCGGCTGGCGGGCAGATTTCCCAGTTGAGGGTGATAAAGGGGGAACGGGTTGTCGCCGGTCAGGTGTTGCTGGAGCTATGGAATAACGACTTGCAGGCACAGGAACGTTTGGCGCGGGAGCAGCTCGACACGGCACAGGCGCAGACGCAGCAGGCTTGTATGCAGGCAGACCTGGCGGAAAAGGAAGCCGAGCGTGCGCGCCAGTTAAAAGAACGCGGATTTATTTCTGCTGAAGGGGTGGATCAAAAATTATCGGCTGCCAAGGTGAATCGTGCAGGGTGTGATGCCGCACGTAGCCAAATCGAGCAGAGCCGTTCGCGCATTACGGTGGCGCGAGCCGGGCTTGACCGCATGGTGCTGCGTGCGCCGTTCAATGGTGTGGTGGCTGACATCAGCGGCGAACTGGGTGAGTATGCTACACCGTCCCCGCCCGGCATTCCGACGCCACCTGCGATAGATCTGATTGACGACCGTTGCCTGTTTGTCAGTGCGCCGATAGATGAAGTGGATGCGGCCAACATCAAGGCGGGGCAGGTCAGCCGCATCACCCTGGATGCGATCAAAGGCAAGTCGTTTGCAGGCAAGGTCAAGCGCGTTGCGCCCTATGTGCTGGAAGTGGAAAAGCAGGCGCGTACCGTGGAAGTGGAAGTCGAGTTTGTTGAGCCGCCGACGGCTGAAAATTTATTGGTAGGCTACAGCGCCGATGTCGAGATCATGCATACCTCCCATGCAAATGTGCTGCGCATTCCCACGCAGGCATTGCTGGAAGGCAAGCGGGTATTGGTCTACAAGCCTGCCGATAGCACACTGGAAGAACGTACCGTGACGACAAGTTTGAGCAACTGGGAACAAACCGAAATTACCGCAGGGCTGAGCGAAGGCGAGCAGATCGTGATGTCGCTCGATCAGGCCGGGGTGAAGGCTGGAGCGCATGTACAGCCGGAAGCAAATAAACCGGCTAAATGATTCGGCTAGATAAAGTCACCCGCAGCTTCACAGTCGGCGACCAACAAGTCGCCGCGTTACGCGGTATCGACCTGAACATCGCGGCGGGCGATTATGTCTCCATCATGGGGCCGTCTGGTTCCGGAAAATCCACACTGCTTAATTTGATCGGCCTGCTGGATCGCCCGAGTTCTGGTACTTATAGCCTGGATGGCGGCAACGCCACCGACTTGAGTGATGAGCAACAAGCCAAAGTGCGCAGCGAAAAAATCGGCTTCGTGTTTCAGGCGTTTCATCTGGTGCCGCGCCTCACCGCCGCGATGAACATCGAGCTGCCGCTGATCCTAGCGGGTGTTCCTCCCGCCGAACGCAAGGCACGTGTGGTGCAGTTGCTGGAAAACTATGGCTTGACGGATCGCGCCGATCACCGCCCCGATCAACTTTCCGGCGGGCAGCGGCAGCGTGTGGCGATTGCCCGCGCCACCAGCATGCACCCGGCTGTGCTGCTGGCCGACGAGCCGACCGGTAACCTCGACCAGACCACCGGCAAGGAAGTGATGAACCTGCTCGAACAACTGGTCGCGCAACATGTCACTTTGATCGTTGTCACCCACGATCCGGTTATCGGCGGACGTGCGATGCGGCAGGTGCGGATGGTGGACGGGCAGATCACCGGTGAAACTGGACGCGGCACATGAACCTTTCTGACACCCTGCTTTTTGCCTCCGGCAGCCTGCGCGGCAGCCGCACGCGCACTTTGCTGATGATCCTGGCGATGTCCATCGGCGTGGCGTCGGTGGTGATACTGACCGGGTTGGGTGAGGGTGCGCGGCGTTATGTGGTCGGGCAATTTTCTTCGCTGGGCACGAACCTGGTGATCGTGTTACCCGGACGCACAGAAACTGCGGGCATCGGGCCGGGGATGTTGCTCGGGCAAATCCCGCGTGAACTTACTCTAGACGATGCGCAAGCCTTGTTGCGCAGCCGCGCCATCGGGCGCATCGCGCCGCTGACGCTGGGTTCGTCGCAGATTTCCCAGGGCGCGCTTAACCGCGAAGTGGTTGTGCTGGGATCAACCAGCGATCTGCTCGAAGTACGTCACATGAGCCTGGCGCTAGGACAATTTCTGCCCGCCGGAGATGTGCATTCCAGCGAGTCTGTGTGTGTGCT
This sequence comes from uncultured Nitrosomonadales bacterium, assembly GCA_903892645.1. Lineage (GTDB taxonomy): Bacteria > Pseudomonadota > Gammaproteobacteria > Burkholderiales > Gallionellaceae > CAITJF01. The sequence continues at coordinate 47,754 of CAITJF010000263.1, forward strand.
GGGCGCAAAAATAAAACACGAGTTGTTCGGCCAGCAACAGGCTGTCGGCGCATGGGTGCGGCTGGGCGACCGGCGTTTTCGCGTGGTCGGCGTGATGGCGAACCAGGGTGAATCCATGGGCTTCAATACCGACGAGATCGTCATCGTGCCGGTCGTCTCGGCGCACATGCTGTTCAACACTTCCGGCCTGTTCCGCGTGCTGGTGGAAGCAAAAAGCCGCGATACCATCGAACAAGCCAAGCACGATGCCGAAGAAATTCTAATGCGCCGCCACAGTGGCGAACGCGACGTGACCGTCATCACGCAGGACGCCGTGCTGGCCACTTTTGATCGCATCCTGCGCGCCTTGACCCTGGCCGTCGGCGGCATCGCCTCTATCAGCCTCGCAGTGGCGGGCATCCTCATCATGAACGTGATGCTTATCGCCGTTACGCAGCGCATCAAGGAGATCGGCCTGCTCAAAGCCTTGGGCGCACCAGCCGCGCAAATCAGGAATCTGTTTTTTGCTGAAGCGATTTTATTGTCCAGCATTGGTAGCGTGACAGGCTTGATTTTGGGTGAAGCGGGCGTATTGGTAATCGGAAAAATTTATCCATCGTTGCCGGTGGCAGCGCCCTGGTGGGCGGTGTTGGCGGCCCTTGGTACGGCCCTCGGCACAGGCATTATGTTCAGTGTTTGGCCGGCGCGGCGCGCCGCACAGCTCGATCCGGTGATGGCGCTGGCGAGGTCATAGATGCTATTCCCTGACCTGATCCGCCTTACCACCTCCAGCTTCGTCGCCTACCGGCTGCGCAGCTTTCTGACTGGTCTCGGCATTGCCATCGGCATCACAGCGGTGATTTTGCTCACCTCCATCGGCGAGGGGCTGCATCAATTTGTGTTGTCTGAATTCAGCCAGTTCGGTACCAACCTGATCGCCATCCAGCCCGGCAAGACGCAGACACAGGGCGGAAACGTGGGCATTTTCGGCTCGGTCAAGACGATTTCCATCGAGGATGCGCAAGCCTTGCGCCGTTTGCCTAATGTCGAGTACGTCAACCCCAGTGTAACGGGTAATGCCGAAATACGTTTCAATGGCAAGACGCGCCGCACCACGGTGTTCGGGGCTGGGCACGATCTTCCCAGGGTGCTGGCAAGCAATGTGCAGACCGGCAGCTTCCTGCCCGACGATGATCCGACACAAGCGCGCGCCCTGGTCGTGCTGGGTCCCAAAGTGCGCCAGGAATTATTCGCCGGAGAGAACCCGCTCGGCAGTTATTTGCGCATTGGCGGGCAACGCTACCGCGTGATCGGCGTGATGGAGCCCAAGGGGCAGATGCTCGGCTTCGATCTCGACGATACCGTGTTCATTCCTGCCGCGCGCGCGCTGGAATTATTCAACCGTCCGGGACTGATGGAAATCCAGTTGAGCTACAAGGCCAATGTCGAATTGCAAAGTGTGGTGAACTCTATTACCGCGCTGCTCAAGGAGCGGCACGGGCGCGAAGACTTCACGCTGATCCCGCAGGAAAAAGCGCTCGAAGTACTCGGCTCGGTGCTGGATGTGATTACTTTTGCGGTGGGCGCGCTGGGCGGGATTTCCTTGCTGGTGGGCGGCGTCGGCATCCTCACCATCATGACCATGGCCGTTACCGAACGCACTGCCGAGATCGGTTTGTTGCGCGCCCTGGGCGCACGTGAAGGACAGGTGCTGACGCTGTTTCTGGGCGAGGCTATGCTGCTCTCCGCGCTGGGCGGACTGGCCGGTTTGGCGCTTGGAGTCGGCATTGCACAGGCAGTGCATTGGTTGTTTCCGGCAATGCCGGTGCATACGCCGTGGCTGTTCGCTGTAGTCGCGGAATTGAGCGCGGTCAGCATCGGTCTTGCGGCGGGCGTGATGCCGGCACGGCGCGCGGCGCGGCTCGACCCGGTGGAGGCGTTGCGGACGGAATGAACAATCCGGTTACTTGCGATATTTTCTGCAACGTCATCGACAACTACGGCGATATCGGTGTGTGCTGGCGCCTGGCGCGGCAACTGGCGAATGAATACGGCGTGGCGGTGCGGTTGTGGATGGACGATCTGGCGAGTTTCCGCAGGCTGTGTCCGGAGGTGGAGGTCTCATTGGCGCAACAGCGTTGCCGTGGTGTGGAGGTCAGGCATTGGGCCGCACTGTTCCCGGAGGTAGAGCCCGCGCATCTGGTGATCGAGGCATTCGCTTGTGAATTGCCAGAATCCTATATCGCGGCGATGGCGGCGCAGGAACACAAGCCGGTGTGGATCAACCTTGAATACTTGTCTGCCGAGGATTGGGTGGCGGGTTGCCACAAGCTGCCCTCACCGCACCCGTTCCTGCCGCTGATCAAGTATTTTTTCTTCCCCGGCTTTACCCCGCAAACCGGTGGGCTGCTGCTGGAGCGTGACCTGATTGCGCGGCGCGATGCATTTCAGAGCGATGCCGCACAGCAGCGCAGCTTCTGGCAGTCCATCGGCATGGCCATGCCTGATACGGCAACACTCAGGGTGTCGCTGTTCGGTTATGAAAATACCGCACTGCAAAGTTTGTTTGATGCTTGGGCGAGTGGCACCCAAGCTGTGCTGTGTCTCGTACCGGAAGGCCGCATCCTGACGCAGGTCGGACAATACTTCGGCGATGCCGTGCCGTGCGTGGGCAAAGCTTATTCAGGCGGCAATCTGCAAGTGCGCGTGCTGCCTTTCGTGGAGCAGGAGCGCTACGATGAACTGCTATGGGCGTGCGATATCAACTTCGTGCGCGGCGAGGATTCCTGCGTGCGTGCGCAGTGGGCGGGACAGCCATTTGTCTGGCACATCTACCCGCAACTTGACAATGTGCATATGCAAAAGCTGCGCGCCTTCATGGCGCTGTATTGCACCGATTTGCCGCCGGATGCGGCGCATGCGTTATATGCCTTGTGGGAAGGTTGGAATCATTCAGCAAGCCCAGGACAGGCATGGAACGATTTCTGGATACACGAGTCTATTCTGCGGCAACAGGCCCGCGCTTGGGCGTATAAACTTTCCGGCAATAGCCTCGCATTGAATTTGCTGGATTTTTTCCGCAGTATTGATAAAATGCGCGGCTCCGAAATTTAGTTTAGGCAGGGTAAAACATGAAAATCGCTCAAGAGCTACGCGCAGGTAACGTCGTGATGATTGGCAACGATCCTATGGTGATCCAGAAGGCGGAGTACAGCCGCTCTGGCCGCAGTGGTTCGGTGGTGAAAATGAAATTCAAAAATCTGCTCACCGATGCGCCGAGCGAGGCCATTTACCGTGCGGATGACAAGTTCGATCAAGTCATTCTGGATCGCAAGGAATGCACTTATTCTTATTTCGCTGACCCGATGTATGTGTTTATGGACACTGAATACAATCAGTACGAAGTGGAAAAAGACAATTTGGGTGACGCGATTAATTATCTTGAGGACAGCATGCCGTGCGAAATGGTGTTCTACAATGAAAAAGCGATTTCCGTAGAACTGCCTAACACCATTGTGCGCGAAATTATTTACACCGAACCCGCCGCGCGCGGCGACACTTCCGGCAAGGTAATGAAGTCCGCCAAGATCAGCACGGGGATGGAACTGCCCGTGGCGGCATTCTGCGAAATCGGCGACAAGATTGAGATTGACACTCGCACCAACGAATTTAAGCGCCGCGTGTCGGCTTGATTGATATTTGTTGCAAGTAAAAAAGGCAGCCGTGAGGCTGCCTTTTTTATTCTGCTGGATGAATTTATTCGATCTTTGCCTTGGCGCGTAGCTCGGCAATCAGGTTTTGTACGGCTTGTTGTTGCATTTTCTGCGTGAGTTGCGGTTTGAGTTCATCGAAAGAAGGCAGCTTGAGTTCGCGCACGTCTTCCAGTTTGATGATGTGCCAGCCGAACTGTGATTGCACCGGCTCGCTTATTTGCCCCTTGGTCAGATTCATCAGCGCATCGCCAAACGGTTTTACAAAAGCGTTGGAGATGTTGCCAACAGGAATCCATCCCAAATCCCCCCCGTGTTCTTTGGAGCCGGCATCCTTGGAGCTGGATTCCGCCAGCTTGTCGAACTTACCGCCTTTTTTCAGCTTGGCTGCGATGGATTTTGCTTCACTCTCTTTTTCCACCAGGATGTGGCGCACGCTGTATTCCTTGCTCCCGAGGTTTTTTTTCAGGTTGTCATACCCCTGCATGAGTTCATTTTCGCCGACTGGGTGGCTCTTCACATAGTCCTGCACGAATGCGCCAACCAGCACGGTCTGCCTGGCCAATGCTAATTGCTGGATAGTTTCTAGTTGTTTGTCCAAATTTTTCTTGGTTGCTTCCTGTGACATCATTTCGATGTTGATCAGGTCATCACGGATAGCCTTGCGCAGTTCAGGGGTGTCTGCCTGGCCTTGGGTAGCGACGACTTTGACGCGCAAATCCACGCGTTCCTGGGGAATAGGGATGCCATTTACAATTGCGGCCGGTTTGCTTTCTGCAGCTGGCTTGTTTTCTGTAGCGGGTTTATTTTCGGCATACACCGGGCTTGCAGCAATTGCGCCTAATATGGCGAGAACGGCAAACTTGGAAGTTCTTTGCATGGTTTAATCCTTATTGAATAAAGTTGAGGGTTATATTTCACCCGGCGTGCTGGCTGTGATGTGCAGCGCATGTATCTCGTGCTTCTGTTTCAGCATCTCCCCCAGTGCGAAATATACCATACGGTGCCTTGCCACGGTAGGCTTGCCGGTGAATTGTGCCGACACAATTTTGAGCCGGTAATGTCCGCCACCATTGCGTGCGCCGACGTGTCCCGCATGCTTATGACTGTCATCGGCAATCTCGATTTGTACGGGCTGCAATGAGGCCAGCCGTGCACGCATCTGCTTCATGCAGTTCATAAAGATTTAGATTTCATCTCAACTGCGGAAAGAATTTCTTGCTTACATATAACCCCATATGCCGCACGGCAAATTTTTTTCCGCGCCTTGCTGACGACTCCGCACGGGCTGCTTTTGCCCGTAACGGATTGGCGTCCCCTTGTGGGGTATTTGAGCGAACTCTGAATTTTTAGATGTATCCTCAAGAGGGAAAAGTTTTCCTGAATGGCTTGACCGTAACTTGTGCATACACCCCTGCGGCCACATAAGGGTCGGCCTGCGCCCAGGTTTCGGCATCCGGCAGCGAGGCAAACTCCGCCACGATCAGGCTGCCGGAAAATCCCGCCGTGGCGGGATCGTTTGCGTCCACGGAAGGGAAGGGGCCAGCCAGGATCAGGCGGCCTTCCTCCTGCAAGGCTTGCAACCGCGCCACATGCGCAGGCCGCGCCGCGAGGCGTTTTGCCAGGCTATCTGGAATGTCTTGGCCAACGATGGCATATAACATCAAAAGCCCCTTATGAAATTTGCCATCCCTGCTATGCCAGTCATTACCATCCTAAGCTTCCCTCAGAGTGGGAGGGTACGATTGCTTCCTCTCCCGCTTGCGGGATAACCAGCGACTTAGCTGCGGTCTTTGGCCGCTTAGTCGAATGGCTAGTTGTTCCATCCAGAGGATTGAGGAGAGGGTAAGCATCAGTTGCTTTCCTTCTTCTCGTCCACATATTTTGCCAGCCATGTGCTTTGTGCCAGGA
>CAITJF010000264.1 GCA_903892645.1 uncultured Nitrosomonadales bacterium
GCCGACTGCTGGCGCTCAACAGCTACGAAAACCGCGTCTACCAAATCGGCATGGAAGAGGGCGCGCCGCTGGTGGCAAACTTCTATCGCCCCGCGCGCTGGACGGATGCGGCGATACTCGAAGAACACGCCTTCGTGCAGGAACTGGTCGAGCGCGAAATCCCCGTGGTGCCGGCGCTGGCGCTGGATGGAAAAACGCTGCACAGCTTCGAGGGATTCCGCTTCGCGGTTTTCCCCAAACACGGTGGGCGCGCACCCGAACTGGAAGATCGCCACACGCTGGAATGGATGGGGCGCTTTCTCGGGCGCATCCACGCCATCGGCGCACTCCAGCCGTTTCAGCATCGTCCCGAATTGAATATTGCTTCCTTTGGCGTCGTGCCGCGCGATTATTTATTGGCGCATGATTTTATTCCAAGTGATTTACTTGCGGCCTATAGCAGCGTGGTGGAGCAGGCGCTGGACGGCGTGCGCCACTGCTTCGATCGCGCGGGCGATGTTCGCAGCTTGCGCCTGCACGGCGACTGCCACGCGGGCAACGTGCTGTGGACGGACGACGGCCCGCACTTCGTGGATTTCGATGACAGCCGCATGGGGCCGGCGGTGCAGGACTTGTGGATGCTGCTGTCGGGCGAACGCGCCGACATGGTGCGGCAGTTGACCGACGTGCTGGCGGGCTATGAAGATTTCTATGATTTTGACGAACGCGAATTGCATCTGGTCGAAGCGCTGCGCACCCTGCGTCTGATTCATTACGCGGCGTGGCTCGCGCAGCGCTGGGACGATCCAGCCTTCAAGCAAGCGTTCCCGTGGTTCAACACGCAGCGCTATTGGCAGGATCGCATCCTCGAACTGCGCGAACAGATCGCGTTGATGCAGGAAGAGCCGCTGTGGCAGGCGTGATCGTCATGCCGGACTTGATCCGGCATCCAGCGGTTTAATTTAACTGGATTCCCGCCTGCGCGGGAATGACGAAATCGGAATCTTTGTAATGAAAGATAAACAGATCATCACCTGTTCCTGCCACAGCAACAAAAACCACAACGACTGTTGCGGCCGCTATCTGGATGGCGGCGAAGCCGCTCCCACTGCCGAAGCCCTGATGCGCTCGCGCTACACCGCCTACACACTCGGTCGTGAAGATTACCTGCTGGCGACCTGGCATCACAGCACACGCCCGGCCTCACTCGAACTGGCAGCCGAACCGCGCAGCAAATGGCTGGGGCTGGAAGTGAAGCGGCATGAACAGCCAGAGCCGGATCACGCGGTGGTGGAATTTGTGGCGCGTTGCAAGGTGGGCGGTTGCGCGCATCGTATGCACGAGATCAGCCGCTTTGTGCGCGAGGCGGGGCAGTGGTTTTATGTGGATGGGGATGTTAGCTGAGGTCGGCTCGCCGGTTCGGACGAATCTGGGCACTGGCAAGCTGTCGTTTTATTACCTTGACCTTCCGCTTTCGGGTTGGCAGTTAGCAATTGTGACATGCAGCCTTCGACACGAAGTTGCAAGTGACATTTTTCGACAGCAGGCACTCAGTGTTTAGTACGAGCGGATACCTATTGAACACTTGATTGAGAAAAATCCTCAACAAAAGGGATTAGTTTTTTAGCGATACGAACACTTGCATATTCTGAGATGTGGTCAGAAAACTTATAAAGAAGCTTTCCGTCAAGGAAAGACGAACATACCCGATTTTTCATATCACAGAGTTGATCCAGCGTATCAAAAATACGAAGTTTGTCCGGATATTTTGCCTGAAGCTTGTCGAGCAATAGACGATATTTCGCTGAAAGCTCGATATGTCGATCATAGTCAATAGAACATATCCTGTCGCGAGGTAATCCCATTGCCTTATTAATAAAACTTAATGCGGTGATTCTTGGGATGCACAATTTCGGATCTTTTAAGGTTGGATTGTCAACTGTTATCACCACCTTCTTGCCAGCTTTAACCAGTTCGGCAATCATCCTATCCAATCCAGCAAATGCTACTTCAAAGTTTTTATTTGCAGGAAGGTCGTCTATAGAATCAACATTGCTTAAATGAAAAATGGATCGGGTGGCAGTCGTAAGAACAACAACTTGGATGTTCTGATTACTAACGATTGCCTCTAAAGCAGTCTTTATTAGGAATTGATTTCTCGAATAAATTGGTTCGTCACTGATAATAGGAACGGGAGCACCATTAGGTCCAGTGCCACCAATGAATAGCCAACGCCCCTTGTTGCTAGACTCTGAAAACAACCCGTTTGCCAAGGCACCGGCCTTACTATCTCCCACAAGAGCAAATTTTGCGCTATCACGTTTGTCGCTTATACAACCAGCAAATTTTCCCTCGTCTTCTGTCCTCTTGAAACCACAACCGTTTACTATGTAACTTTTATCAATCTTAGTATAACCATAAAATGCTGACGAATTTAGCTTGGCAACATCTCTGAAGCCCAGACCTTCCTGTAATTTAGTGTAGTGTCCCACAAAACCTACGGTGGCAGCCAAAGCACAAAGCGCGATTATCTTTGTCCGCGTTTTTCGCCCAAAACGGACTGGCTTCTCGACCAGCTTGTAAGTCAGCCAAGCAAGAACTATTGCAATAAAAATAGCGGCAATACGAATTTCTAGTGCAGGTGTGCCTGATTCAACGATTCTGGCAAATGACAACAGTGACCAGTGCCAGAGATAAAACGGGTAACTAATTAGCCCAAACCAAACCATGACACGATGCGATAGCACCGTTCGGTTTAGCCATGCATGCTGCCCGGCAGAGATAATCAGGCAAGCACCGAATGTTGGCAGTAGCGCCCACCAACCAGGGAATGCCTTTTCTCTACTGATAACAAGCACTGCAACACCAATTAACAGAGCACCAATTAATGACTGTGCATTTCGCAGAGCCGGGCTGTTTGGGGCAGGCGCGTTGCTGGAGATAATTCTTTCCAATGCAGTGCCAATTTTCTGTTTTGCATTATTCCAAAGGCTTACCTTATGCAACGCAGTGTAGGCCAATATGCTGCCAATCATTAACTCCCAAAAGCGTGAAACCGGGGAGTAGAACGCCTGAACAGCATCGCTATTTACTTTGCCGATGTTGACGGTAAATGAAATTACAATGATTGCGACAGTAAGGAACAGAAGATTGAATCGCCTTTTCCAGGTCAAATAAAGCAATAGTGGCCAAACGATATAAAACTGTTCTTCTATACCAAGCGACCAAAGATGCAGTAGGGGCTTGGTTTCAGCAGCATTGTCGAAATACCCTGCTTCTTGCCAGAAAAATAAATTAGATACAAAGCCTGCGCCTGCGGCAATGTGCTTGCCCAGTTGTTTGTATTCATCGGGGAGCAGCACAACCCAGCCCAATGCATAGCAGGCGGTCATTACCAAAATTAATGCGGGGAAGATGCGTTTGATACGGCGAGCGTAAAATTCTTTAAAGCTAAAGGCATCATTATCCAGGCTGCCAAAAATAATGGTGGAGATAAGAAAGCCCGAGATGACGAAGAATATATCCACCCCAACAAAACCGCCTTTAATCCAGCCTGGGAAAGCGTGGTAGGCAACAACAGACAGGATAGCTATCGCGCGAAGCCCATCAATGTCAGCGCGATATTTTGGATGGACTAGATGAGGCTGTTTATTTGGAAGCGAGCGATTCATTCAGTTTTGATTCTAGCCGATAAAGGCCATATAGACACCCCCGTTCAAGTAACACGGGGGGTTACGGACACATGGGACTGATTATAGGCGCAATACGCTACCTGCATATTCTTTGCAGTTCGAGTCCAGACCGGGGAGGCAGCTGCAACTCGAATACTGACATGTTGTTGGTGGCTCCAGGCATTCCCTGTTGGTTTACGCTCGAGCCACTGCACGCACCGTACGTTAGACTTTCCCCTCTATAGCCATTAGACTTGCGCACTTTTTTCACAGGCATCAACCATGTCCGCTGACATTGAACAGACACTGACCGAACCCGCTGCCGTGCCGCGCGAGCTGATTGCGCGTGAGGTGGCGCGACGCCGCACTTTCGGCATCATCTCCCACCCGGACGCGGGCAAGACCACGCTCACTGAAAAGTTGCTGCTGTTCTCCGGCGCGATTCAGCTGGCGGGCACGGTGAAGGGGCGCAAGAGCGGCCGCCATGCCACCTCCGACTGGATGGACATCGAGAAGCAGCGCGGCATTTCCGTGGCCAGTTCGGTGATGCAGTTCGAGTATCGCGACCATGTGGTGAACCTGCTCGACACGCCCGGCCACCAGGATTTTTCCGAGGACACCTACCGCGTGCTCACCGCCGTGGATTCTGCGCTGATGGTGATCGATTCGGCGAAGGGCGTGGAGACGCAGACCATCAAGCTGCTCAACGTGTGCCGCATGCGCAACACGCCGATCCTCACCTTCATGAACAAGATGGATCGCGAAGTGCGCGACCCGTTGGAACTGCTGGACGAGGTGGAATCGGTGCTCAGCATCCAGTGCGCGCCGGTGACCTGGCCGCTGGGCATGGGCAAGACGTTTCGCGGCGTGTATCACTTGCTGCGCGACGAAATCATGTTGTTCGAGGCCGGTGCGGAGCGCGCCGACCAGGAGTTCGAGGTCATCAAGGGCATCGACAACCCGCGCCTGGCCGAGATGTTTCCGCTGGAAATAGAACGGCTCAAGATGGAGGTTGAGCTGGTGCATGGCGCATCGCACCCGTTCGATCTGCAACGCTTCCTCGAAGGCAAGCAGACGCCGGTGTTTTTCGGTTCGGCCATCAACAATTTTGGTGTGCGCGAAATTCTAAACGCCTTGCTGGATTGGGCGCCCGCACCGCTGGAGCGCGATGCCACGGTGCGCGTGGTTGCGCCTACCGAGACTGCATTCTCCGGTTTCGTGTTCAAAATACAGGCCAACATGGATCCGGCGCACCGCGACCGCATTGCCTTTATGCGGATTTGTTCCGGCAAATTTGAGCGCGGTATGCATGTTATTCATCATCGCATCGGCAAA
>CAITJF010000265.1 GCA_903892645.1 uncultured Nitrosomonadales bacterium
ACCAGCCGCAACTGGCGATGGTCAATTCCGACAAGGGCATCACCAACCTGCATGTGCCCAGCGACGTAATCATCGACGCTTCCATGCCGCCGATGATCCGTGATGGCGGCAAGATGTGGGGTGCCGACGGCAAGCCATACGACACCAAGGCGATGATTCCTGACCGCTGCTATGCCGGCGTTTTTCAGGCAACCGTCGACGATTGCAGGAAGAACGGTGCGCTGAATCCGGTGACCATGGGCAGCGTGCCCAACGTCGGCCTGATGGCGCAGAAGGCCGAGGAATACGGCTCGCACGACAAGACGTTCGAGATGTCCGGCAACGGCGCCGTCCGCGTCGTGGATGCTGCGGGCAAGGTGCTGCTGGAACAGAAGGTGGAGCATGGCGACATCTTCCGCATGTGCCAGACCAAGGATGCGCCGATCCAGGACTGGGTGAAGCTGGCCGTTACCCGCGCGCGCCTCTCCAACACGCCGGCCATTTTCTGGCTGGACAAGAACCGCGCGCACGATGCGCAGATCATCGCGAAGGTCGAGAAGTATCTCAAGGATCACGACACAAGTGGCCTCGATATAAAAATCATGTCTCCGGTGGATGCGGTAAAAGTTTCGCTGGAACGTATCCGTCAGGGCAAGGACACGATCTCCGTCACCGGCAACGTGCTGCGCGATTACCTCACCGACCTGTTCCCGATCCTCGAACTGAACACCAGCGCCAAGATGCTTTCCATCGTGCCGCTGATGAGCGGCGGCGGACTGTTTGAGACGGGTGCTGGCGGCTCGGCTCCAAAGCATGTGCAGCAGTTCCAGGAAGAAGGCTATCTGCGCTGGGATTCACTGGGCGAGTTTCTCGCTCTCGGCGTATCGCTGGAACATCTGGCGCAAACCTTCAAGAACCCGAAGGCACAGGTTTTGGCAGACACGCTCGATCAAGCCATCGGCAAGATTCTCGACAACAACCGCTCGCCCGCGCGCAAGGTCGGCGAACTGGATAACCGGGGCAGCCATTTCTACCTCGCGTTGTACTGGGCACAAGCGTTGGCCGCGCAGACCACGGACAAGGACTTGCAGGCGCGTTTCGCACCGCTGGCAAAGGCGCTGACGGACAACGAGGCAAAGATCAATGCCGAGTTGATCGCAGCCCAGGGCAAGCCGGTGAATATGGGTGGCTACTACCATCCGAATTTCGAGAAGACATCAAAAGCCATGCGTCCCAGCGCAACACTGAACGCGGCACTGGCTGCTATTTAGTTAAAGTAGCAACGGTCAGGCGGTGAAACAAATCGCCCAACCGTGTTTCATCTGTTTGCAGGGGCGCGATTCGCCCTGAAGGGCGCGAGAACCTCTTCGAGGCATCGCGCCCTTTTGTTTTTTACGAATGCCAAAGAAGCCGACGCAGTCGCAAATGGTGGCCTCAAGATGCATAGTCTGCGAGATGAGTTTGACGGTATGATTCGGGGAACCGGCTAGCGCATTGCTCAAGCGCATCCAGGCAGAAAAAGCCAAGCTGATTGCGGAAGGCAAGATCAAGAACAAATCCCCCTCAGTCCCCCTTTTTCAAAGGGGAGGTTTTTGATAGATACCCACGCGCAAGCGCGTGGTTCTCTCATATTTCAAGCTTCGCTTGTCCTGCATCCTGGCGACCCTGATACTCAACGTACTTTAGTATCCT
>CAITJF010000266.1 GCA_903892645.1 uncultured Nitrosomonadales bacterium
GCCGCTCGCGTTCGGCCTGCGAGATGTCGACGCCCTGCCGGCGCAGGGTGCCGAGGAACTGTTCCAGCGACACGCCAGTATCGCGTTCGTTCTTGCTGCGGCGGCCAAGCTCAACCTTTCTGTCATCGAGGGATACAGTCTGGGGCAAGGGCGTGATTGGCTCCACAGCAGCACTGGCCGGTTGCTGTGGTGCTGATAATGTTGGCGGCTGTATCGAGTCGTCTCGCCTGAGGTAGATAAAACCGCCAGCGGAAAAGGCGATAATCAGAGCGAACAACCAGACGTCGGGTTTTACGGCACGAGTCATTTTTTTAAGTCACTGCAAAACATTTTAATTCCATGGCGTCAGGTTACTCCCACCCAATCAATGCAGGTAGTTATATGGGCGCTTCTATAAATGCGAATTATAGGCGACATCAGGAACATAAGGATGCACGCAAATTTACGAGGCTTTCGGACTATGGCCGTTCGTCCCGGCGAACAAGTCATGCAGCGTAACCGCCGTCGCATCCGCCACACGCCGCTCAATTTGCCCAAGCCAGGCATGGATTTCCGCATCATCATCTTGCGCGGCCAACATGGACGGGTCGAACACGAACAAGCGGTACAGCTCAGCCAATTGCACATGTTTCGCATCGCGTATCATCGCCCAGCCATTGCCCGCGAGCTTGCGCACAACATTGGCTTGCGCCAGTTTTTCCAGGATTTGCTCCAGCAAATCAAATCCGATATTCAATCGTCCGGATAGCGCAGGTATGGTCTGCACCGTTCCGCTATGCATGCCATCGCTTATCAACCTGAGAATGCGCAAGGCATAATAAAGTTGCGTTGCCGGAAAAATATTCTGGGCGGAACCACCGCGCCAATGTGACAGCGACGCGGTAATCAGCGCGCCCATCAAGACAGTCAGCCAGGACAGGTAAATCCACAGCAGGAAAATCGGGATACTGGCAAACGCGCCATACACTAGCTTGTAAGTCGGAAAATGCGCAATGTAAAAAGCAAAAGCGTGGTTCATGGATTCGAATGCCACCGCCGCCGCCACGCCACCGATAATAGCGTGGCGCAACGGCACGTAACGGTTGGGTACCACGCGGAACAATAGGCTGAAGGCCAGCGTGGTAAGCAGCACCGGCACTACTTTCAGCATCGCCACGCCGAGCTCGGGAATTTGCCTGGCATAACCCACCGACATCCCGACCAGCCATGAGGTCAGCGACAGGCTGCCGCCAATCAATAGCGGGGCCAGCGTCAGCACCGCCCAGTAAACCAGCACGCGCTGCACCAGGGGGCGCGGCCGCGACACGCGCCAGATCGTATTGAAAGCGTTGTCTATGGTGTGCATCATCAGCATCGCGGTCAGCGCCAGAAACACGATACCCACTGCGGTCAGTTTGGCGGCGCTTTCTGCAAACTGCTCCACGTAGCGCGAAATAATTTTGCTGCCGGTTTCTGGCAGCATGTTAGCAAGCAGAAAGCTCTTGATCTGCCCGGAAAAATCCTCGAATACCGGAAACGCCGAGAACAGGGTGAGTGCAATGGTTATCAGCGGCACCAGCGACAACAAGGTGGTATACGTCAGGCTGGCCGCCATCTGCGCGCAGCGATCCTGCCTGAAGCGCATGGCGATGAAACGCAGCAAGTGCTGCAAATCTGTCCAGTTTTTTTTCATGGCCGATTCTTTAACCCAGATTGTCCATTAGGCCGAAAAACTCGTCATTCCCGCGCAGGCGGGAATGACGGTACTAATGGAAAATTTTGACTCAATTAAATCACACCTGCGGATGCGCGCGCTCCATCTTGCTGTGCAATTTATTGAGCGCGTTAAGATACGCCTTGGCGGAAGCCACCACGATGTCGGTATCCGCGCCCTGGCCGTTCACGATGCGCCCGCCCCTAGCAAGGCGCACCGTCACTTCACCCTGCGCATCAGTGCCGCTGGTGATGTTGTTTACCGAATACAACAATAATTCAGTTCCGCTCTGCACGATCTGTTCGATGGCCTTGAACGTGGCATCCACCGGGCCGCCGCCCTGCATCCCGGCGTTGTGCTCCTGCCCGCCCACACTCAATACCACCCGTGCCTCGGGCAAGATGCCGGTTTCGGAATGGGCGCGCAGGGACACCATGCGGTAATGCTCGCTGACATGCGCCACTGTTTCTTCGTTGACCAGCGCCTGCAAATCCTCATCGAAAATTTCATGCTTGCGGTCAGCCAGATCCTTGAAGCGCGCAAATGCGGCATTCAACGCCTCCTCGCTTTCCAGCACGATGCCAAGCTCCTGCAAGCGCGTGCGAAAGGCATTGCGGCCGGAGAGCTTGCCCAGCGTCAATTTGTTCGTTGCCCAGCCCACATCCTCGGCACGCATGATTTCATATGTCTCGCGGTGCTTGAGCACACCATCCTGATGGATGCCGGATTCATGCGCGAACGCGTTCGCACCAACGATGGCCTTGTTTGGCTGCACCGGATAGCCGGTAATGCTGGACACCAGCTTGGAGGTCGGTACGATCTGTGTGGTGTCTATGCGCGAGTCGCAGCTAAATACGTCGCGGCGCGTTTTCACCGCCATCACGATTTCTTCCAGCGCAGCATTGCCCGCGCGTTCGCCGAGGCCGTTGATGGTGCACTCCACCTGGCGCGCGCCGTTCATCACGGCGGCAAGCGAATTGGCCACCGCCATGCCGAGATCGTTGTGGCAATGGGTGGACCAGATAATCTTATCGCTGTTCGGCACACGCTCGATCAACTGCCGCATGCGCTCGCCCCACAAAGCCGGGATGCTGTAGCCAACGGTATCCGGCACGTTAAGTGTCCTGGCGCCAGCCTGGATCACCGCATCAAAAATACGCACCAGAAAATCCATTTCCGAACGCACCGCATCCTCGGCGGAAAATTCCACGTCGTCGGTGTATTCCAGCGCGAGTTTCACCGCCTTCACTGCCGCATCCACCACCTGATCAGGCGTCATGCGCAATTTCTTTTCCATGTGGATGGGCGAAGTGGCGATGAAGGTGTGGATACGGCCGGATTTGGCCGGCTTGATCGCCTCTCCCGCCGCGCGCACGTCGCGCTCGCTGGCGCGCGCCAGAGAGCAGACCGTGGAATGCTCGATGATACGCGCGACGCTCTGTATTGCGTCAGCATCGCCGGGACTGGCGGCGGCAAATCCCGCCTCGATGACATCCACACCGAGCTTTTCCAGTTGCCGCGCAATACGGATTTTCTCTTCCTTGGTCATGGACGCACCGGGGCTTTGTTCGCCATCGCGCAAGGTGGTATCGAATATTATTAATTTATCTTTCATGCTTAACTCCATTGCAAAATAGATTTAACCTGCGGGACCGATGCGGTTGCCGCGCCTGCTTCAAACTTTGTGGGGTATAGGATTTAGCGCGCAACACGCAGCAGCAGTGCAGCCAGCAGGCTGAACGTGGAATGAAGCTGTGCGATGTGTGTGGAGAAGTGCATGGGGCGAATATTACCAGTTTTATCGCTTCACGCAATGGGCTGCTGTTTATTGCTTAGGCACAGCACCTGTTGGGGTCTGGAGCAGGATTGAAACTACTGGGGAGTTGAATTGCGCTTTCCACGAAACTGCCCGAGCCACATCACATAGCCGGACAGGAAATAGCAGAGAGCCATCAAGAACAGGATGCTGGGCGGGTCAACCGACACGAAAATAAAAAACAAGGCGAACAGGAAGATCACAATGAACGGCACGCTCTTGCGCATGTTGATCGCCTTGAAGCTGAAATACTTCAGGTTGCTCACCATGGTAATGCCTGCTAGGGTGGTCAATGCGCAGGCATACCAGCGCAACTCATGCCCGGCGAAATGGTTGTCCAGCATCACCCAGACGAAACTCGCCACCAGCGCGGCAGCAGCAGGACTGGGCAAGCCCTGGAAATTATTTTTATCAATTATTTCGATGTTGGTGTTGAAGCGCGCCAGGCGCAAGGCGGTGCCCGCGCAATAAATGAAGGCCGCAAACCAGCCCCATTTACCCAGCCCCTTCAACGCCCATTCGTAAGTAACCAGCGCGGGGGCAACGCCGAACGACACCATATCGGACAGGCTGTCGTATTCCGCACCGAATTCGCTCTGGGTGTGGGTCAGGCGCGCCACGCGGCCATCCAGCCCATCCAGCACAATGGCAACAAAAATCGCCACTGCCGCAAACTCGAATTTGCCGTTCATCGCCTGCACAATGGCGTAAAAACCGGCGAACAGCGCCGCCGTGGTGAACAGGTTGGGCAGCAGGTAAATGCCGCGTCTGCGCAAATCCAGTGGTTTTCGGTTGTTCAATTCAGGCATGGTTTAAAGCTGGGCCAGAATGGTGGTCGTGGCGGACACTTTATCACCAATGGCAACTTTAACGGTAGCCGTCAGCGGCAGGTACACATCCACCCGTGAACCGAAGCGGATGAAACCATAACGCTGTCCGCGTGCAAGAACATCACCCGCCTTCACGTAGCACAGGATACGCCGCGCAATCAGGCCGGCCACCTGCACGCTGGTGATATCCTGCCCATCCGTGGTCTTGATCCACACCGCGTTGCGCTCGTTCTCCGTTGACGCCTTGTCCAGATCGGCATTCACGAATTTACCAGGAAAATACTGCACGCGCTGCACCGTGCCGTCCACCGGGCTACGGTTGGAATGTACGTTGAACACATTCATGAACACGCTGACCTTGATGGCTTCGCGCTGCACGTAAGGATCATTGACACGCTCGACCTTGACGATGCGGCCATCCGCCGGAGACAGTACCGCGCCTGCATCTTGCGGAATCTCGCGTGCCGGGTCGCGGAAAAATTGCAGCACAAATAGTGCAATGATCCACAACAGAATGGACCATGTGGCACACCAAATGGTGGCGGCAACAGCCAGAACCAGCGCAATTGCCAGAAATGGCCAGCCTTCACGGGCAATGATGGGGTGGGGATAATTATTCATTGGTGAGTGAACAGGGGAAAGTGGATGGAGAAAGTGCGTAGGGTGGGTTGAGCGTAACCCACCACTATCGGCGGGTTACGGCGCACAGCGCCTAACCCGCCCTGCACTTTAGTTCTTGCTCTGATCAACCAGCTTGTTCTTGCTGATCCACGGCATCATGGAACGCAACTTTCCGCCCACTTGCTCAATCGGATGCTCG
This sequence comes from uncultured Nitrosomonadales bacterium, assembly GCA_903892645.1. Taxonomy (GTDB): domain Bacteria; phylum Pseudomonadota; class Gammaproteobacteria; order Burkholderiales; family Gallionellaceae; genus CAITJF01. Next base: position 5,160 of record CAITJF010000266.1, read on the forward strand.
GCATTCAAACGGCGGCGCGCGGTCATTTCCGGATAATTGGTGCGGCCTTCCAGAATGAATTGCTTGGCGTAGGAACCATTCTGGATATTCTTCAGGCATTCCTTCATCGCGGCACGGGCCTCGCTGCCAATCACACGCTGGCCGGTCACATATTCGCCGTATTCCGCATTATTGGAAATCGAGTAGTTCATGTTAGCGATGCCGCCTTCGTACATCAGATCCACGATCAGCTTCAGTTCGTGCAGGCATTCGAAGTAGGCCATTTCCGGGGCGTAACCCGCTTCGGTCAACGTCTCAAAACCGGCTTTCACCAATTCAACTGCGCCGCCGCACAGCACGGCCTGTTCGCCGAACAAGTCGGTTTCTGTTTCTTCGCGGAAATTGGTTTCGATCACGCCGCCCTTGGTGCCGCCGTTGGCCGCCGCATAAGACAGTGCGATGTCCTTGGCCTTGCCGGATTTATCCTGATACACCGCGATCAGCGTCGGCACGCCGCCGCCCTTGAGGTATTCGGAACGCACGGTATGGCCGGGGCCTTTCGGCGCGATCATGATCACGTCCACATCCTCGCGCGGCACGATCTGGTTGTAATGGATATTGAAACCGTGGGCAAAGGCCAGCGCCGCGCCCTTCTTCAGATTCGGTGCAATCAGTTTGTTGTAGATTTCCGCCTGTTGCTCGTCCGGCAGCAATATCATCGCTACATCGGCATTTTTCACCGCATCGGCGATTTCCATCACCTGGTGCCCGGCACTGACTGCCTTTTTCCACGACGCACCGTCCTTGCGCAGACCGACCGTCACGTTGACGCCGGACTCCTTCAGGTTCTGGGCATGGGCATGGCCTTGCGAACCGTAGCCGATAATGGTTACCTGTCTGCCCTTGATCAGGGACAGGTCTGCGTCTTTGTCGTAATAAACTTTCATGGTTGGCCTCGTAAAAAAATCAAAGTTTCAAAATGCGGTCGCCGCGCCCGATGCCGGATGCGCCGGTGCGCACGGTTTCCAGGATCAGGCTGCGGTCTATGGCTTGCAGGAAGTTGTCCAGCCCGGAGACGGTGTCGGTCAGCTCGATGGTGTAGGTCTTGTCAGTGACGTCTATGATGCGCCCGTGGAAAATTTCGGTCATGCGCGCCATTTCCTCGCGCATCTCTCCCACCGCACGCACTTTCACCAGCATCAATTCGCGCTCAATATGCTCACCTTCGCTCAAGTCCATCACCGTGACCACCTCAATCAGTTTGTTGAGCTGCTTGTTGATCTGCTCGATCACATCGTCCGAACCGCTGGTCACGATGGTCATGCGCGACAGGGTGGCATCTTCGGTGGGCGCCACGGAGAGCGATTCGATGTTGTAGCCGCGCGCCGAGAATAGTCCGGCGACACGCGACAGCGCACCGGCCTCATTTTCCATCAGCAGGGAGATGATGTGCCGCATTTATAGCTCCTCCGCCAGTATCACTTCGGACAAACCCTTGCCACCGGGTACCATGGGGAACACGTTTTCCGTCTGGTCAGTCCTGAAATCCATGAACACCAGGTCATGCTTGCGCGCAAACGCTTCCTTCAACGCCGGTTCAACATCCGAAGGCTTTTCGATGCGCATGCCAACGTGACCGTAAGCTTCCGCCAGCTTCACGAAATCGGGCAGCGCATCCATGTAGGATTCGGAATAGCGGTTACCGTGGAAGAACTCCTGCCACTGCCGCACCATACCCAGATAACGGTTGTTCAACACTACAATCTTAAGCGGCAGCCGGAACTGTTTGCAGGTGGACAACTCCTGGATGTTCATCTGGATGCTGCCCTCGCCGGTCACACAGGCGACGGTTGCATCGGGATGAGCCATCTGCACGCCCATCGCGGCGGGCATGCCGAAGCCCATGGTGCCCAGACCGCCCGAATTGATCCAGCGGCGCGGCTGGTCGAATTTGTAATATTGCGCCGTCCACATCTGGTGCTGCCCAACATCGGAAGTGATGAAAGCATCACCGCCGGTGACCTCATACAGCTTTTCGATCACGAACTGCGGTTTGATGATTTCATCCGAATTTTTATAGCCCAGACAACGCTTGCCGCGCCATTCTTCGATCTGCACCCACCACGCCGCAAGTGCCTGCTGCTCGGGTTTTTGCTTGCTGCCATGCAACACCGCCAACAAGTCGCCCAGCACATGCGCCACGTCACCGACAATAGGCACATCCACCTTCACCCGCTTGGAAATGGAAGAGGGGTCAATGTCGATGTGGATGATTTTGCGTTTTTCCCGATTGAAGTGCTCCACATTGCCGATCACGCGGTCATCAAAGCGCGCGCCCACGGCCAGCAGCACATCGCAATGCTGCATCGCCATATTGGCTTCCAGCGTGCCGTGCATGCCCGGCATGCCGAGAGACTGCTTATCTGTCGCCGGATAACCACCCAAGCCCATCAGGGTGTTGGTGCAGGGAAAACCCAGCACGCGCACCAGTTCAGTCAATTGCTTGGAGGCATCGGACAACACCACCCCGCCACCGGCGTAAACCATAGGCCGCTTGGCTCCCAGCAACAACTGCGCGGCTTGTTTGATCTGTCCAACTTCACCATGCTGCGCCGGATGGTAGGAACGGACGCTCACCGTAGACGGATAATGAAATTCCGCCTTCTGGTTCGACACATCCTTGGGGATATCCACCAGCACGGGGCCGGGGCGTCCGCTACGGGCAAGGTAAAAAGCCTTCTTGATGGTGTTCGCGATTTCATTGACGTCCTTGACCAGGAAATTATGTTTCACGCACGGCCGCGTAATACCGACCGCATCGACTTCCTGAAAGGCATCCTCGCCGATGGCACCCGTCGGCACCTGGCCGCTGATGATCACCAGCGGTATGGAATCAAGATAAGCCGTGGCTATGCCGGTGACCGCATTGGTCACTCCCGGACCTGAGGTAACAAACGCGACGCCCACCCGGTCAGTAGAGCGTGCATAACCATCGGCGGCATGCACTGCTGCCTGCTCGTGGCGCACCAAAATGTGCTTGACTTTATCCTGATTGAACAGCGCGTCGTAAAGAAACAGGACGGCACCGCCCGGGTAACCGAACACGTGTTCGACCCCCTCCTCCTGCAAACACCTGATGGCTATTTCCGCCCCCGTCAATTTCATGTCGAACTACCCTAGCAAACGATAATGAAGAACCGCGCAAGATAAAGGTTAGGCGCATTTTGGTCAACCCCCAAAGCCAATCCGAATTGCCTGACCACCCATTGAATGCCGTAATTTGATAGTATTCGCAGCTCATCCTAATCAAAGTAATTCACTCTGGCCAGCCGCGACGAACTTTCCCGATTTCTCGCCGAAACCGAGCGCCGCGCCTACAAACAGGCGTTGTTCGCGGTACGGGACGAGCACATGGCGCTGGATATCGTGCAGGACGCCATGCTTAAACTCGCCGACAAATACGCTGCAAAGCCGTCCGAAGAATTGCCTATGCTGTTCCAGCGTATCCTGCAAAACACCATCCGCGACCATTATCGTAGGCAGAAAGTGCGCTCGATGTGGACCACTTTGATGTCCTCGCTGATACCACAACACGAAGAGTCCGAGCACGACCCGCTGGACACCCTGCAGGACAAGGATAACAATAGCCAGGCGCTTGCCCCAGACGCCTCCCTGGAGCAATCACAACTAATTGCTTTGATTGAGGAAGCATTAATTAATCTGCCCGCGCGTCAACGCGAAGCCTTCCTGCTGCGTTACTGGGATGATATGAATACTGAGGAAACTGCGACGGCCATGGGTTGTTCTGAAGGCAGTGTCAAACAACACTGCTCCCGCGCCACCCACGCGCTTGCAGCCGCATTGAAGGCGAAAGGAGTCAACTTATCATGAACCAAAAATTTTACCCCGAGCAAATCAAGCAGTTACTCAACCGCTCGCTGGCTCAGCTTGACCAGCCGACACTGACCCGTTTGCGCGATGCGCGTGCCCAAGCGTTGGCGCGCCATGACGCGCACAGTACGGCACCGGCTTTCGCTTGGGCAACCTTATGGACAGACCACCGCCACGCTGCCGATTCGCATCACAAATCCCATTACTTGGCTGCCATCGTGCTGCTCGCTGCCCTTCTGTTCAGTGGCGCCGCCTACTGGCATCACACAGTTGATCATGATGTCAGCGACGTGGATATTGCAATCCTCACCGATGACCTCCCGATCGAAGTGTATGTGGATTAACCACGAATAATGCGGGTTCGTTTTTCAATCTTGGCGATTTGTATCACCCTCCTGCTACAGGCAAGCTTGTCTGTAGCAGCTCCCTATAAATCGTGGACTCAACTTACCCCTGTACAGCAGGAAGCCTTGCAACCTCTGGCTACACAGTGGGATTCACTATCCACCAAGCTGCAAAAGAATCTGTTGCACGCCGCCAAGCGCTACCCGAAACTCACGCCGGAGCAAAAACAGCTATTCCAGAACAGGCTTGAGAAATGGAGCAAACTGACCCCGGAGCAACGTAAGCGTGCGAGGGAAAAATTCAGCGCCTTCAGCAAAGTGCCACCGGAACACCGCGAGCAGGTCAAACAAATGGTGCGACAGCAGGAAGCCAGCAAAGCAGCCGCAAGCGGCGTACCGCCAGTTACGCCAGTACGCTAGTTAAATAAGCAAAAATTACACAATTCACTATCGCTGCGAGGCGATGTGGTGTTGTGCGAGTTGGGCGGCGAAGCTGCCATTCCTGCCTGCAAACCCAACTTCAGCACCAAAGGCCTCGCAGAGGTTAGCTTTGCATAGCCAACTGACTAAGCTGGCAAGCAGCGCCAGCAAGTCATTGATGAAGCTACTAGCCATCTCACTAAGGCAGCAAGCTGCCAAGTGATTGGTTATGGTTATCGCACCCGTAGGGTGTACACAATTTTCTATGCGGCATAGCCGCATGAAGATGGTTAGCGCCGCTCCGTAAACCACAGCATCATCGCCGCCAGCAGCAAGAACAGCATGGGCATCGCCATGGCGCTCAGCAAGGGTTGCCACTCGTTTAGCGCACCCAGGCTGGCAAACAACCGCCCGATGAAGTGAAAAGACAGCCCCAGCACGATGCCCGCAAATATCTTGGCGCTGATGCCGCCCTCACGCCGGTGATGCGCGGCAAACGGCAATGCCAGCAACATCATCACCAATACTGCGAACGGATATACCAGCTTGTTCCACATGGCAATTTCGAAGCGTGCTGTCTTCTGGTGGTTGTCGCGCAGGTGCTGGACGTACTGGTAAAGATTCCACGCCGACATTTGTTCCGGCACCACCAGCAGCACACTCAAAATATCCGGATTAAGCACTGAGCGCCATTCCAGATTAGCCAGATTGCTTACTGCCGCACCCTGCTTGTTGAAGTGCGTTCGCGTCACCTCTTCCAATTGCCAGCGGTTCTCCTCCACAAAAATAGCGCGTTTTGCCGCCGTAATGGCGCGCAGATGGTAACTGTTGTCAAATTCGTAAATGCTGATGTTCAGCAGCGAGGTGTCCGGCAGCACATTCTTCACGTTCACAAAACTGCGCTCGTCCTTTACCCACACCCCGGAGCGGAATTCCTTCAGCGTCACCTCGGCATTCTGTGCCTTGAGCCGCAGGCTCTGCGCCAGGCGCTCACTGCTTGGAGCAAGCAATTCACCGCACAGATAACTCAGCAGCACCAGAGGCAAACCTATCCTGAACAAGGCACCCACCATTTGCCGCAATGAGGCACCGGAAGAACGGTATACGACCAACTCGGAATTCGCCGCCATTTGCACCAACGCAAAAATGGTGCCGATCAGGATCGCTACCGGGAACAGGTCATAGATATGGCTGGGTACAGTCAACAGCACAAACAGCAATACATAACCCAGATGATAATCACCGTGGCCCATCATGCTCAACTCATGGATCAGATCGAGAAAGGCAAACAGCATCAGCAGTGCGGCAAATACCAGCGCAATGCTGGCGTAAATCTCGCGCGCAAGATAACGAGTCAGCAGCCTCATCGCACCAGCCGCCGCAAGAAGAACACCGATAACCTGCGGTAGAACAACAGCACCATCAGCGCAAACATCAGTGCGTGGATACCCACCAACCCCATAATCGGGCCGATCTTGCCCTGCCCCACCCAGGCATTGGTCACGCTGATCATGTTGTTGTAAAACATATAAATCACCAGTGCCATAACAAGGTTGAGCGAACGTCCGGCACGCGGGTTGACAAAACTTAGCGGGATTGCCAGCAACGTCAGGATCAATGCACTGAATGGCAGTCCCAGCCGCCACTCCAGTTCGGATATATTCCAACTGCTGCGGTTCCGCAACAGATGCAGGGTAGACAGAGATTGCAGCGGAGCCGCCCCTTGTTTGGCTTCCACCGCATCGATGCGCATGGCATAACGCTCGAACTCGACGATCCTGAAATCATATTGGCCTGGCGTGCCCTCGTAACGCGTGCCGTTCAACAACACCAGAAAGCGGTCGCCGTTCGGCGCGGTTTCCTGCAACCCCTGCTTGGCCACCATGATGCCGGTTTTGCCGTGCTGCACCGATTGCACGAAGATATTGCCGACGCGGTTCTTCCCCGCCTCCACGTTCTCAATGAAGTACACACGGCCATCATGCTTGGATTCACGGAACGCACCAGGCACAGCGGCTGATACATCATCGCGGCTATCCAGCCTACGCTTGAATTCCTCCGCTTTGGACAAGGCCCAAGGCGACAGCACCAAGCTTAACAGCGCAATCACGCCCACCACCGGCAGTGCATACCATAAAACCGGACGTATCCAGCGCGTCAGCCCTATGCCGGAACAAAACCACACCACCATCTCGCTGTCGCGGTAGCTGCGGGTCAGCGTCAGCAACACCGATATAAACAGGCTGAGGGAAAGCAGCACCGGCAGGTAGTTCAGGGCGCTAAAACCCAGCAGCGCCACTACGCCATCCACTGCCAAGGCGCCACTGACCGATTCACCCAGCAGGCGGATTAACTGGGAGAGTACAACGATACCGAGTAGGATGGCGAATACCGGCACCCCCATGCCTGCAAACTCACGCACCAAGGCACGCTGAAAGATACCGGTGCGCGGCGGCTTTGACTTTTGTCTGTGAGTTTGCGGATAATCCGGCATCTAGGCAATATTTACGGCAAGAGAAATTATAAGGAGAAGCGAGTGGAATTTAGCATAAAAACAGGCAGCCCGGAAAAACAGCGCAGCGGCTGCGTGGTGCTGGGTGTATTCGAGGGCGGCAAACTGTCGGACGCGGCACTGGCGCTGGACAAGGCCGCCAAGCACTACCTTAGCGACATCATCGCACACGGCGACATGAGCGGCAAAGCCGCTACCACCCTGCTGCTGCACCACGTGCCCAATACCCTTTGCGAGCGGGTGCTACTGGTCGGGCTGGGCAAAAACACCGAATTCCATGCCAAGCAATTTATCGAGGCCGCGTGTGCCGCAATGCGCGCCTTGCAGAAAACCGGCACCAAGAATGCCACGCTGTATTTGGCCGAGTTGCCTGTCCTGAACAAGAACGAAGGGTCAGGACAGGCCGCTTCGGCAGGCTCAGGACAGGCTTGGTGCCTGACCCAGACGGTGTTGGCGGCATACGAAACCGCCTACCGTTTCGACCGCCTGAAAAGCAAACCCGAGAAAGACAGCAAGAGCTTGCACAAAATCCACTTCGGGCTGCTTGACGGCAAGCAGGCCGCCACCCTGAAAACGGTACTGGCACAGGCGGTGGCAATTGCTCAGGGCATGAAGCTGACCAAGGATCTCGGCAACCTGCCGGGCAACATCTGCACCCCGACTTATCTTGCCGCACAAGCGCTGGCACTAGCCAAGACGCATAAATCCATCAAGACCACCGTACTGGAAGAAAAAGACATGCAGAAACTGGGCATGGGCTCTTTCCTTTCCGTCACGCGCGGCAGCGAACAGCCCGCCAAGCTCATCACGCTGGAGTACCACGGCGCAGACAAAAAGCAGAAACCCATCGTGCTGGTCGGCAAGGGCATCACCTTCGATTCCGGCGGCATCTCGCTCAAGCCGGGCGCGGAGATGGATGAGATGAAATACGACATGTGCGGCGCGGCCAGCGTGCTCGGCACGCTGCAAGCCGTCGCCGAAATGGGCCTGAAACTGAACGTGGTAGGCGTCATTCCCTCCTGCGAAAACCTGCCCAGCGGGCGCGCCACCAAGCCCGGCGACGTCGTCACCAGCATGTCCGGCCAGACCATCGAAATCCTCAACACCGACGCAGAAGGCCGCCTCATCCTGTGCGATGCACTGACCTATTCCGCCAAGTTCAAACCGGACACCGTGATAGACATCGCCACCCTCACCGGCGCCTGCGTCATCGCACTGGGCCATGTCGCCAGCGGGCTGTTCAGCAACCAGGAATCACTCGCCAGGGAACTGCTTGCGGCGGGCGACCAAGCCTATGACCGTGCCTGGCAGTTGCCGCTGTGGGATGACTATCAGCCGCTGCTGGACAGCAATTTTGCCGACATGCAGAACATCGGCGGGCGCGCTGGCGGGACGATAACCGCTGCCTGCTTCCTGTCGCGCTTTACCAAGGATTACCGCTGGGCACATTTGGACATCGCCGGCACCGCATGGAAATCCGGCAAGGAAAAGGGCGCGACCGGACGTCCCGTACCATTGCTTACGCAGTACCTGATTAATCGAGTTAAAGGTAAATAACCAACTCGTCATTCCCGCGAAAACGAGCGTAGCGAAGTTTCGAGCTTGCGGCCAAGCGGGAATGACGGCATCTTAGTAGAGCCGCCTAATGACCAAAGTTGATTTCTACACCGGCAGCCCAGACAAGCTGCGTACCGCCTGCCAGTTGAGCCACAAGGCGATGCAGAACGGCCTACGCGTGTTGCTGCACACCCCGGACGAGTCCATCGCCAACGCGTTGGACAAGCTGTTGTGGCACTACCCTGCCACGGCTTTCATTCCGCATTGCCGCAGCCATGAAACTGCGGCACAAGAAATGCCGGTGGTGGTCGGGCATCAGAGCGAAACCTTTTCGCACAGCGAACTGCTGATCAGCCTGCACACCGCCTGCCTGCCTTTCTTTAGCCGCTTCGCCCGCGTCATCGAAATTGTCAGCATGGATGCGGAAGATGCGCGCCTGGGGCGCGAGCGCTATAAATTTTACAAAGATCGCGGCTACGAAATGCGCCACTTTGACTTGCGCAATTCATGAGCCGACCGACCATGCAGACCGACAAGTTCGCCGACCTTCCGGTGCTGACCGAAGTGGTGGAAGCGGACACCAATATCCCCGTCCTGACCGAGATTCTTGCCGAAGAAGTCCCGGCACTCGTGGCACATGCCGCCGCACCCCTGTCCGATGCAGAATGCGCGCAGCTTGCGGCGCAGATCGCGCCGCAACTGGAAGCTCTGCTGCGCGATAAATTTGCCACTCATTTTGACGCGCTGTGGCAAGAGGCCTGGCGCGAAGCGCAAGCCGGATTACCGGAATTGATCCGCGCACAGCTTGCCGCATTGCCACAACCCGCTTGTGACAATGCGTCACTTGATTTGGTGCAGCCGGCTTCTGCCAATGACAACCCTCCGTCTGCCTGGGCTGAGCCAGCCTCTGGTACAATCCTGCCCCTCTTTACCAGGGCGGAAATCCCCGAACCGGGCACGCCCGAACCAAACAAGATAACCATGGAACTCGCAAAAAGTTTTGAACCGCAAGCCATCGAGGCGCACTGGTATCCCAGGTGGGAGGACTCGGGCTATTTCAAGGCAGGACTTGACACATCGAAGACAGAAAATTTCTGCATCCAGTTGCCGCCGCCCAATGTCACCGGCACGCTGCATATGGGGCATGGCTTCAACCAGACACTGATGGATGCACTCACCCGTTACCACCGTATGAAGGGCGACAACACGCTGTGGCAGCCGGGCACCGACCATGCAGGCATCGCCACGCAGATCGTGGTCGAACGCCAACTCGATGCGAAAGGCTTGACGCGCCACGACCTGGGCCGCGAAAAATTCCTGGAACGGGTGTGGGAATGGAAAGAAGAATCCGGCTCTACCATCACCCGCCAGATGCGCCGCCTCGGCACCTCGCCGGACTGGTCGCGCGAGCGCTTCACCATGGACGCAGGGCTGTCGAAGATCGTCACCGAAACCTTCGTGCGCCTGTATAACGAGGGGCTCATCTATCGCGGAAAGCGGCTGGTGAACTGGGACCCGATGCTGGGCACGGCAGTGTCCGACCTCGAGGTGGTGTCGCAGGAAGAAGATGGCAACATGTGGCACATCGCCTATCCGCTGGAAGTCGGCGTGGGCGCATTGATCGTCGCCACCACCCGCCCGGAAACGCTGCTCGGCGACGTTGCTGTTGCCGTGCACCCAGAAGATACGCGCTACAAACACCTGATCGGCCAAAAGCTGAAGCTGCCGTTGTGCAACCGCAGCATCCCCATCATTGCCGACGAATACGTAGACCCGACCTTCGGCACCGGCTGCGTGAAGATCACCCCGGCGCACGACTTCAACGACTATGCGATGGGGCAACGCCACGGCCTCACCCCGATCAGCATTTTTACGCTGGATGCGAAGATCAATGAATATGCACCTGCCACCTATCAGGGCATGGATCGTTATGAGGCGCGCAAACAAATCCTCGCCGACCTGGAAGCGCAAAACCTGCTCGCCGCCACAAAGCCGCACAAGCTGATGGTGCCGCGCAGCGATCGCACCCACGCGGTAATTGAGCCCATGCTCACCGACCAGTGGTTCGTGGCGATGAGCAAACCCGGCAATGGCGGCAAGTCCATCACCGAGCAGGCGCTGGAAGCGGTGGCATCCGGCGAAATCAAGTTCCACCCGGAGAATTGGGTCAACACCTACAACCAGTGGCTGAACAACATCCAGGACTGGTGCATCTCGCGGCAACTGTGGTGGGGGCACCAGATCCCGGCGTGGTACGGCGACAATGGCCGCTTCTATGTCGCGCACGATGAAGCCGAGGCGAAACAACTCGCGTCGCAGGATGGTTACACTGGCGCGCTCACGCGCGACCCGGACGTGCTGGATACTTGGTATTCCTCGGCACTATGGCCTTTCTCCACGCTGGATTGGACGCCGGAATGGCCGCAAAAATCCAACCCGGCGCTCGATCTCTACCTGCCTTCCTCGGTGCTGGTCACCGGTTTCGACATCATCTTCTTCTGGGTGGCGCGCATGGTGATGATGACCAAGCACATCACCGGCAAGATTCCGTTCAAGGATGTGTACGTGCATGGCCTGATCCGCGATGCGGAAGGGCACAAGATGTCCAAGTCCAAGGGCAACGTACTCGACCCGATAGACCTGATCGATGGCATCGGCCTGGAAGAGCTGGTGAAGAAACGCACCACCGGACTGATGAACCCCAAACAGGCGGAACAAATCGAGAAGCGCACCCGCCGCGAATTCCCGAATGGCATTCCCGCCTTCGGCACCGATGCGTTGCGCTTCACCTTCGCCTCCCTGGCCTCACCCGGACGCGACATCAAATTCGACATGCAGCGCTGCGAGGGTTACCGCAACTTCTGCAACAAACTGTGGAACGCGACCCGTTTTGTCTTGATGAATTGCGAAGGCCAGGATGTGGGTCTGGATGAAGCACTGCCGCTGGAATTTTCCGCCGCCGATAAATGGATGATCAGCTTGCTACAACAGGCAGAAGCCGAAATGGCAACGCACTTCGCCGACTACCGTTTCGACATGGCGGCGCGCATCGTTTACGAGCTGGTGTGGGACACTTATTGCGACTGGTATGTGGAACTGGCCAAGGTGCAGATCGCCATCGGCGACGAAGACAAACAGCGCGGGACTCGCAGAACTCTGGTGCGCGTGCTGGAAGCCATGCTGCGCCTGGCCCACCCCATCATCCCGTTCATCACCGAAGAACTGTGGCAGAGGGTTGCGCCGCTTGCGGGCAAACAGGGTGACAGCATCATGCTGCAATCCTATCCGCAACCCCAGCCCAGCCTGATAGACCAAGCCGCGCTGGAGCAAATCGGCCTGTTGCAGGAAATGGTCAACGCCTGCCGCAAACTGCGTAGCGAGATGAACCTCTCGCCTGCGCAGAAAGTGCCGCTGCTGGCTGCGGGGGATGCCGCCACGCTGCATGCCTGTGCGCCCTATCTGCAAGTGCTGGGCAAGTTGAGCGAAGTCAGCGTGCTGGATGACCTGCCGGACGCCGATGCGGCAATCGCCATCGTCGGCGATTTCAAGCTGATGCTGTAAATTGAGATTGACGTGGCCGCCGAGCGCGAGCGCCTGTACAAGGAAATTACCCGTCTGTCCGGCGAAATCTCCAAGGCACAAGGCAAACTGGCCAATGCCAGCTTTGTCGAACGCGCCCCGGCGCAAGTTGTGGAACAGGAGCGCAAGCGCTTGGATGATTTTTGCACCATGCTGATGCAACTGCAAGTGCAGCGCACAAAACTCAAATAGGAAGGGGCAGGCGAAATGCATGAATTCCTGATTGAGCTTATCACCTACGTCATCCCCCCCACCGAACTGCTCGGCGCCGCAGTGGTGCTGTGGGGCTGCGTACAGGGGCTCGTCATGCTGCTGCGGCGCGCCTGGCAAAGCCTGAGCAGGCAACCCTTGCACGGTGCATTGCGCGACATCCGCATCGCCATCGGCGAAAAGATGGCGCTGGGGCTGGACTTCTTCCTTGCCGGCGACATCATCCAGACCATTGTGGTGCCCAGCAAGGAAACGCTGATGGTATTAGGTGGTATCGTGGTGATTCGCACCGTAATGGCCTATTTTTTAGCCAAGGAAATAGAGAAGAGCGCAGCAGCTGAATAAGCTAATTATCGGGGTTATCCAGCAAATTGGAAATGCGCGTATTCGCCACCTCCAGTCGTTTCAGCAGGACGTACAGAAACGCATCATCAAACTGAAAACGGCATTCCACCGACGCTTTTGCCAGCACCTCCAGGTCGATCTCAATCAAGGTGGCATCGGTTTCCGCCAACACTGCAGTGGTGCGCAAAAAATTGCTATCAGGGAAGCGCTTCATTTCACCGAAACAATCCCCCTTGTGCAACGTATCCAGCACGCAACCTTGCTTCATCACCTTCATCACACCACTGGCCAATATAAAAAACTCACGGCCTTGGTCACCCTCATGCAGAATGTATTCACCCTTGTGCACCTCACGCCAATTACTGATGCGCAGCACCTCCCATAGCTCGATCTCCCTGACGTTCTTGAAGAAATGAAGTGAACGCAGGGTGTCAAATTTTTCCGTATCGAAGATTTCAGCCTGAACCTCCGCATTGCTGCTGAAGAAATTCACCAGATCACGCGTAAATTCGCCCCAAGTCTGGTAACGTTGTGACAGATCCTTCTGCATCGCACGTCGCACGATGGCTTCCAGTTCTTCCGGGATGTCCAAACGAAGGGTTCTGGGCAGGGGCGGATCGTTGTGCATGATCTGGTAGAGCAAGCTGTAACTGTTGTCAGCATGGAACGGCAACCTGCCGGTCAATAACTTATATAACGTCACACCCAGCGAATAGATATCCGTCTGGTGAGTCAATGGCCGTTCCTGAATCTGCTCCGGCGACATATAGGCGGGGGAACCAATGCCTGTCACTTGGGTCATTTGCTGGGATATCTGCTGGTTTTCGATCAGCGCCGCACCAAAATCCGCAATTTTGATGTCGCTTTCGCTCCGCATCAATATGTTTGCCGGCTTGATGTCGCGGTGTATCACTCCCTGTCGCTGCGCATATTCCAATGCGTTGCCGCATTTGTAAATAATTTCCGCAACCGTGCCGAACGGCAAAAGATGGGCTACTTCGGTATATCTTTCCAGGGTCTCCCCCTCAACGTATTCCATCACCATGTAATTCAATTCGCCATCCAGCACCGCGTCGAATATTTTTACAATATGCGGGTGCGACAACTTCCCTGCCAGGGAGGCTTCGGTAAGCAACAACTTGTGATACGCATTGGCGCTCATCGTATCGCGCAGCGCATCCGGATTGAACAACTTGAGTGCAACCTGCTGGCTGTTGAATTGATCCAGCGCCAGATACACCGTGCTAGTCACACCGCCCCCCAGCACCCTGACAATTTCATATTTGCCGATACGTTTCATAAACTAAATGATTGCTTGCCCATTGCGTATCCACTTTGCAATGGGCAATCAGCCATCTTGCCTCTCTACCTGGTCATTCAACAGGTAGGAAATGCGCGTATTCGCAACAGCCAGGCGCTTCACCAGCATGCGCAGGAAGGCATCGTCAAACTGAAACCGGCACCCTGTCGAAGCCTTCTCCAATATTTCAGGATTGATTTCGATCAGGGTTACATCGGACTTTGCCACCACATCCGTAGAGCGCCTGAATTCGTGCTCGGAAAGATGCGCCATCTCACCGAAACAATCCCCTTTGTGCAATATGCTCAATATACGCCCCTGTTTGAGCACCTTGACCGCACCGTTGGCCAGAATGAAAAACATACGCCCTTCGTCACCCTCGCTGATGATGCGCTCATCCTGATGCATCTTTTGCCACTCGCTAATGCGCAGCACTTCCCACAATTCGACATCACTAAAGTTCTTGAAAAACACCAGAGAGCGCAAAGTATCAAATTTCTCCGTGTCGAATATCTCTGCCTGAGCCACTACGTTGTCGCTGAAGAAACGCACCAGATCGTCCGCGAACTCATCCCATGTCTGGTAACGCCGCGACAGATCCTTCTGCATGGCGCGCAGCACGATGGCATCCAGCTCCCGGGGGATTTCCGGGCGGAAGGTGCTGGCGGGTGGCGGCTCTATATTCATGATCTGGTAGATCAAACTGTAGTTATTGCCCGCATCAAACGGCAGCTTGCCGGTAAGCAACTTGTACATCGTCACTCCCAGCGAGTAAATGTCGGTCTGGTGCGTCAGCAACTGTTCCTCGATTTGCTCCGGCGACATATAGGCGGGCGAGCCAACACCACTCACCTGGGTAGTCTGTTGGCTCACGATCACCGCCGCGCCAAAATCGGAAATTTTGACGTCGCTTTGCCCGCACAGCAGGATATTGGCAGGCTTGATGTCGCGGTGAATCACACCTTGGTGTTGCGCGTATTCCAACGCCTTGCAGCATTTATAAATAATTTCTGCAACCGTATTTAACGGTAATAAGTGATCCACTTCGGCATAGCGTTCGAGCGTCTCGCCCTCAATATATTCCATCACCATGTAATTCACCGCGCCATCCATCACGGCATCGAAAACCTTAACGATATGCGGATGGGATAACTTTCCGGCCAGCGATGCCTCCGTCAGCAACAGCCTGCGATGCGCCTTGGCAAGATTGGTATCGTGCTGCGTGTCCATGTTGAACAGCTTGAGCGCGACCTGCTGATTGCTGAACGGATCAAGCGCCAGATACACGGTGCTGGTCGCGCCGCTACCGAGCTCCCTGATGATTTCGTATTTGCCGATTTTATCCATTAGCTTAATAAATGGCTGCTGACAGTGATCATTCTGCGGGTTTCGTTTGCCCCTGTCTAGGCCGACGCTTGGCCCGCCCGGCGCTTGGGAACCACCGTGCAAAGCGGGTATCATACCGGCCATGAAAAATTTGATGTCCATTATACTGTTGACGTCGTCGTTGCTGTGCCGTGCGGAAGGCCTGCCCGATCTGGGAGATGTTTCGCAAGCGACGGTCTCGCCGCAACAGGAGCGCCAGATCGGCGAACAGAGCATGTTCGAGATCCGCGCCGACAGGAGCTATCTGGACGATGCGGAAATCAGCGACTATCTCAATCAGCTCGGTTATCAACTGGTCGCCAACAGCAGCGAGCCGGGGCAGGAGTTTGAGTTTTTCGCCATCAACGACAACGCCATCAACGCCTTCGCGCTGCCCGGCGGCTTCATCGGGGTGAATACCGGCCTGGTGCTCATCGCACAAAGCGAATCCGAACTCGCCTCGGTGCTGGCACACGAAATTTCCCACGTCACGCAGCACCACCTGGCGCGCATGATATCCGGGCAGAGGGTTGACTCACTGGCCTCCATGGTCGCCATCGCAGTAGCCATTCTGGCCGCGCGCAGCAACCCTGAAGCGTCGCAGGCGGCCATCGCCGGGGCGCAGGCAGGTTCCATCCAGCGGCAACTGAATTTCACCCGCACGTACGAACAGGAAGCGGATCGCATCGGCCTCGCCACCCTGCAAAAGTCCGGCTTCGACACGCGCGCCATGCCCGCTTTTCTGGAGCGCCTGCAAAAGGCCACGCGCCTGCTGGAAGGCAATACCCCTTCCTACCTGCGCACCCATCCAGTCACCAGCGAACGTGTCGCCGATATCGCCGACCGCGTGCAGCAAATTCCCTATCGCCTGATTGCCGACAGCCTCAGTTTTCATCTGGTACGCGCCAAGCTGCAAGCCATGCAGAAAAGTCCGCAGGAAGCGGTGACCTTATTCACTGACGCGATGGGTACACAAAAACACGGCAACCAGACTGCGCAGCGCTACGGCCTAGCGCTGGCCCTGCTGCGTAGCAACCAGCCAGAACGTGCCGCACAGGAATTCGCACCGCTGCATGAACAGATAGCACACAACCCGATGATCGCAACGTTGGCCGGGCAGATCATGCGTGCGGACAAAAATAACAAGGGCATCATCGAATTCTACCGCACCGCCACGCAAAATTTTCCGCAGCACCGCGCGCTGGCCTATGACTACGCCGAACTGCTGCTACAAACCCGGCAATATGAAGGCGCGCTCAAACTACTCAACGAACAGGTTATCAGCCACCCCAGCGATCCGCGCCTGCATGAATTGCAGGCACGCGCCTACTCGGCCCTGGGAAAGCGGCAAGAAGAGCACCACGCGCTAGCTTATACCTATGCCTTGCGCGGCAACCTGTACGGTGCGATTGAACAACTGGAGCTGGCAAAAAAGAGCGGCTCCGATTATTACCAGCTTTCCACCATCGAGAGCGATTTGCACGAACTGCGCCAGATGGTGGATGCACGCGGCAAAAAGTAACCATGACGGTCACCCGCCAAAAGCATGCTTAAGAACAAGCCTTGGGCAACACACTAACGGGTATGCCATTATTTCCCGGCATTGCAACAGCAGTCGCGGGTGGATTAGTCGAAGAAATACTGGCAACTGGTGTCTGATCATCGTTGCTGGCATCGCCATTAGCGCAAGTCCATAACCCATTGGTCGGGTTATAGAACATATGCACGCTAGTTGGAGTGCCCGTCGCGTTCATAAGCCGATTGCTTATACCTGATGTCTTGAACGATGTGACGAGACTCAGATTTGAAGTGACCATACTCTGAACATATTTTCCCGAGGTAATACCAGGAACACCAGAGACGCCTGTTTGATCAATGGCGAACATTCTGGTATTGGTGATCAATTCTGACAGCGGAGTCTTCATGCCATCCATCAAATTGAAGGCTTCGGAAGCTTGCCCGCGCGCGGTGTAATCACTGTAAGCCGGGATCGCTATAGCAGCCAGGATACCGATGATCGCCACCACTATCATCAGCTCGATCAGGGTAAAACCTTTTTGATGTCTCTTCACGTACGGCTCCTTCTCATTTAAGCGTACCGCCATTCGCGTCACAGGATCAACGTGCAATTTTCATACCCGCCTTAACAGCTTCATCTTTGGACTGAAATTTCAGGAATGAGCGTCGCTGGGTTTTGTGCAATCAAAAAGCCCCTCTTGCGAGGGGCTTTGACTTACCGCACTACCCTCAGGTAAAGCTTAGACAAGATTAACCGCAAGCCTTGGGCAGCACGTTTGCCGGAATCCCATTTAAACCTTGAACAGCTCTAACGCCGCTGGCAGGGGCCGTGGGAGTCACAGTAGCAATCGTTGTTGCGTCATCTGCGGTGCCATCTCCGTTGGCGCAAGTCCAGGAACCATCGTTCGGGTTGTAAAACATATGCACGCTCGTACCCGCTACCCCAGCAGCTGGTATCAGCCTGCTGCTCACACCGGTGGCTCTGTAAGTTGCCACGACGCTGAAATCTTTACCTAGTGCGCCCCCGGTGGTAACGCTCGCAACATATTTACCCGAGGTGATGCCTGTAACGCCAGATTGGCCAGTTGGATCGAGTGCAAATTGACCCGAGGAGGTATACAGTTCGGTCAATGGGGTCTTCAGTCCATCCAGCAGGGTGAAGGCTTCCGCTGCTTGCGCACGCGCAGTGTAATCGCCATAAGCAGGAATCGCCACCGCAGCCAGAATACCGATAATCGCGACCACGATCATCAATTCGATCAGGGTAAAACCTTTTTGTAGTTGTTTCATGATAAAGCTCCTTTAGGGGTTGAACATCACACACATGGTGTGCGATCTGTTAGCAGCAGGATTTATGCCACAGCAACCTGCCTGACTAACATCCAATGTTTTAAAGGGCTGCGGTGGGGGCGGATATTTATTCGTGGCATTTCTCCATCGCTATCCGCCCAGCTTTGTCACCTGACGTGACAATTTGCGTCAGCCCGGCGGCTGATAGCCGGGAATCTTGCTCACGTCCACTTCGTCTATCTGCTCGGGATCGAGGAACTGCCGTGCATAGTCCAGATAAACCTTTTCGCGCACGAAGATATCGAACAGGTCAGGGTCAATATGTCCGCCGAGCTTGAACTTGCCGAGGATGGCAAGTGATTCGGTGAGGGTCTTGCCTTTTTTGTATGGCCTGTCCTTGGCGGTGAGCGCCTCAAAGATGTCGGCGATGCCCATCACCCGTGCCTGCACCGACATTTGCTCGCGCGTCAGGCCGCGCGGGTAACCCTTGCCATCCATACGCTCGTGATGCCCCCCCGCATATTCAGGAACATTCTTGAGGTGTCTCGGCCACGGCAGAGATTCCAGCATCTTGATGGTTACGACAATGTGATGGTTGATAATCTCACGATCTGCCGCCGTCAAGGTGCCGGCGCGTATGGTGAGATTATCTACTTCATCGTCACTCAGGAAGTTACCCGTTTTTCCATCGGCATCGCGCCATTGATAGGTAGCGATTTGGCGCACACGCTGCTGCGC
>CAITJF010000267.1 GCA_903892645.1 uncultured Nitrosomonadales bacterium
CAGTTCAACAACATACTGGTCTATGTTTTGCTGGGTGCCGGCTTCGTCAAGATGATGGTCGGTCTGTGGCTGGATGCCGGGATCATCCTGGGAGTCGTCGTCATCAACGCGCTGCTCGGGTTCCTTCAGGAAGGCAAGGCCGAGAAAGCCCTCGACTCGATCCGCAACATGCTCTCCGCCGAGGCCAGGACTGTGCGTGGCGGCATCACCCGCGTGATCCCTGCGGAAGAGTTGGTGCCCGGCGACATCGTACTGCTTGAGTCGGGCGACAAGATTCCAGCCGACCTTAGACTCGTCGAGGTCAAGAACCTGCGGACCGAGGAAGCGCCGCTGACGGGTGAGTCGGTGCCAGTCGACAAGACCACCGCTGCCGTGAGCGAAAAAGCCACGATAGGGGATCGGGAGTGCATGGCGTTCTCCGGCACCCTCGTCTCCTCCGGGCGCGGCACAGGGGTTGTGGTCGCAACCGGCGCGAATACCGAACTGGGCCGCATCAACCAGATGATGGCCTCGGTCAGCGCCCTTGAGACACCGCTGTTGCGTCAGATTAAGACATTCGGCTACACCATTACCGCCGTGATCGGGGTTACCTGCGTTCTGCTGTTTGCCTACGGCAGATGGCTGCGGGGCATGGAATTCATAGACATCTTCCAAGCCGTCATCAGCATCGCGGTATCCGTCATACCAGAAGGTTTGCCTGCGCTCATCACCGTCACGCTGGCAATCGGCGTACAGCGCATGGCCTCGCGCAACGCCATCATCCGGCGGCTCCCGGCGGTGGAAACCCTAGGCTCGGTGTCGAGAATCTGTTCTGATAAAACGGGCACCCTGACACTCATGGAAATGATGGTAATGTCGGCGGTCACCGCGCAATCGGGTTACACGGTGACGGGCAATGGCTACGCACCCAAGGGCGAAGTCCTTCGGGACGGCAAGCCCGTAAAGCCAGGCGAAGACCCGGCGCTCAAGCTCATGGGTCGTGTTTCAATGCTGTGCAACGATGCCGAAATACTAGAGGAGGAAGGCACATGGAAGGTGCAAGGTGACCCTACCGAAGGGGCGCTTTATCCTTACGGAAACAAGCTCGGACTCGAACGCAAGGTCGAGCAAGATGCCTATCCCCGAATCGACTCGATCCCCTTCGAGTCGGAACATAAATTCATGGCCACGCTGCACCGGGATGCGAGCGGCAAGCAGGTGATCTTCGTCAAAGGCGCGCCGGAGGTCATCCTCGAACACTGCGACCGGCAGGCGATTGACGGAGAAGCAGCGGAGCCACTGGATCGCAACTATTTTCGGCAAGCCGCGGACCAGCTCGCGTCACAGGGCGAACGCGTTCTGGGAATGGCCTGGCTTGAAGTCCCGGATGTCACCGCAGGCACACTCCGCCCCGAGGACCTGCCGAAAAACCTCATCCTCATCGGCCTGATCGGGTTGCTCGACCCGCCACGCCAGGAGGCAATCGAAGCCGTCAAAGAATGCCATGCCGGCGGCATCCGGGTGACGATGATTACCGGCGATCACCGTATCACCGCAGCGGCAATCGCCAAGATGCTGGGCATCGGCGACGGCAAGACGGCGGTCACGGGTGCCGAGATCGAGGAAATGGACACTGCCACCTTGCAGGAACGTGTCCGCGACGTTGATGTCTTTGCCCGTGCCAGCCCCGAACACAAGCTGCGCTTGGTGAAGGCGATCCAGGCGAACGGGCAGATTGTGGCGATGACGGGCGACGGGGTTAACGATGCGCCCTCGCTGAAGAAAGCCGACATCGGGGTTGCCATGGGGATCAAGGGCACCGAAGTCACCAAGGAAGCGGCGGAGATGGTGCTTGCCGACGACAACTTTGCCTCGATCACGGCGGCCGTCAAGGAAGGGCGCACGGTCTACAATAATATCGAAAAGGCGATGCTGTTCATGTTGCCGACCAACGCCGCCCAGGCGCTCGTCATCCTGGCGGCCATCGTGGTCGGTTTTGTTGCGCCGATCACCGCGCCGCAAATTCTCTGGGTCAACATGGTGACCTCGGTTGCGCTCGGTCTGGTGATCTCGTTCGAGCCGCACGAACTGGATGTCATGCAGCGGGCACCACGCGCAACCGACCGTGGCATTCTGGATGGCTTCGGCGTATGGCGCGTCATCTTCGTCGGTCTGGGGCTGCTCGCGCTGACGCTGTGGGCCTTTTTCTGGATGAAGTCGATCAACGCGTCCGACCCACTGGCCCGCGCCGCCGCGGTGAATGCACTGGTCATCGGACAAATATTCTACCTGCTCAACAGCCGCTTCAAGCTTGACTCGTCGCTGTCGCTCAAGGCACACGCAGGCAACAATTACTTGCCTTTAGGGATAGGCGCGGTCGTGATATTGCAACTGCTGTTCACCTATGCGCCCCCGCTCCAGGCACTGTTCGACACGGCCGCCATACCGCTGCGGATCTGGCCATGGCTCTTCTTTGCCGGCTTCGTGTTTTTCCTCGTTGTCGAACTGGAAAAGTTCATTATTCGGACGCTGCGGCGATCGCGCGGGGCGACAGTGGCAGCCGGAGTTACTCCCCGAAGCGACGTTTGATTTCCCGTTATCCTCCGACCTCCCTTTCTTGGATCACATGGAGCTTTCTTAATGAGCTACGAATCCTTTTCACTTGCTCCCATGCTGATCGGGCTTTCCGGCGGGCTGGCGCTGTTCTTGCATGGCATGACGATGATGTCGAATTCGATGCGGGCAATGGCCGGTTCGCGGTTGAAGACCATCATGGCCAGACTGGCCGGCAATCGCTTGAGCGCGTTGCTGACCGGCATAGTGATCACGGCAATTGTGCAATCCTCATCGGTGACCTCGGTGATCGCGATCGGCTTCGTATCGGCCGGGGTCCTTACGCTCGGGCAGGCCCTAGTGGTCATCATGGGGGCCGCAGTCGGCTCCACCGTCACCGCGCAGATCATCGCTTTCGACATCAGCAACCTTGCGTATTTGCTGGTTGCGATCGGTTTCGGGCTATCGTTGTGGAAGGCCAGGCGGATACCAAGCCTCGTCGGCACCTTGATCCTGGGCCTTGGCGTGCTGTTCATAGGCCTGTCGATGATGTCCGGCTTCATGGCCCCGTTGCGCACGTATCAGCCGTTTCTGGATCTGATGGCGTCGATGACCAACCCGTTGCTCGGCATTCTGATAGGCGCGATCTTCACGGCGGTCGTGCAGTCGTCATCGGCAACCCTGGGCGTGATCATTGCGCTCGCCGCCCAGGGACTGATTCCACTGGAAGCGGGCATTGCGCTGGTGTTCGGAGCCAACATCGGCACCACCATCACCGGACTGCTGGCAACCATCGGGCAGCCGCGCGAGGCATTACACGCCGCCATCGGACTGGTCACTTTCAAAGTGCTGATGGTGTTGATCTGGCTGCCGCTGATCGGTTTGCTCGAACAGATCACACGCGCCGTTTCGCCCAGCGCGGAAGGATTGGCGCTGGCCGGACAACTGGCCTACGAGGTGCCGCGCCAAGTCGCCAATGTGCACCTGATCGTGAACGTGAGCACGGTGTTGGTTTTGCTGCCATTCACCAATCTGCTGGCCGCGCTGATCGTGCGCGTGATAGGTCAGGGTCCGCAGCCGCAAGGGCACGATGCGATGGTGCCGGAATTGAACCCGGTGCTCTTTGAAATGCCGCCCCTGGCCATCGATGCCGCACGGCGAGAGGTGCTCCACCTGGGTGAGCGGGTCGGCGATTTGTTCGACGCAGCGGTTCCGGCCATCCTCGACGGCCAGCATGCTTCAATCGACCCATTGCATGCGTGTGAGCAGCTCGTCGACCGGCATCATGCCTCCATCGTGGGTTTCATCGAGAAAGTGCTGCAGCCGGAACTGGCGCCCGATATCTGCCGGACGGCGGTCGATCTGGTCGAAGCGGCCGACTATCTCGAATCCATCGGCGACTTGGTCGACAAGGAAATGATCCCGCTGTATCGGCGTCACCTCGAACGCGGCACGGAGATGAGCCCGCAGGCTCGCGAACGACTGCGTACACTCGCTGAAGCTGTCGGCCAGGAGTTGCGCCGGGCGCTGTGTGCTGTGGCCGAGGTTGACCATGATCTGGCCCGAACCGTACTGGAGACCAAGTCACAGGTGCGCAGCCTCGAGCGGGCCACAGTCGAATTCCAGGTCGAGCCTCAGTCTATTGACGGCCCTCAGCGTGTGCTGCCAACCGCGCTGGAGCGCGAACTGACCGAGTCCCTACGACGCGCCTACAGCCTGATTCGCAGATTTGTCCGCGTGGGCACGGGTCTGCTTCGTAGCGATATGGAAAAGGTTTTCGAACAGCAGGGAGGATAGCCAGGTCGGGCAAGGCTAACTCTTACAGTATGCAGGACACCATTTGTGCCTCATCATGCGCCCGGAAAACCGCCGGTTCGACAACACCAGGCAATGCATGTTGCCTGGCATTGCCAGCCCCCGGCGTTTTTCCGGGCGCTACGGCCCATGGGTGCCAAAACCCTGTGAGAGTTTACGTCCGTTTGTGCAAACTCACCCTAATAGTGTAAACCCATGCTTAGGCTCGGTTACTGGTTGATATCCGATAGATTTACTAAAGCATATAAAAGCCCGCTCAGTGCGGGCTTTTGAGGTTTTTTCGAATATAGGAACCGCCTCAGTTGGCCAGCGTATGGCCAAAAACCGACACCTCGCAATTAGCTTCGTCATTGCTTGCCGGAAACTTATAATCGTTAGCGATGGTGACACTTAATCCGGGTATTCCCCCGTCAGAAATAATCTTCACCGTATTGGAACCAGCATAGTAACGGCCAGAAAGCAACATTCCCTTATATTGGAGATCTAAAGCCGGGACGCTAAAAAAAGAGGGAGCGCCCCCGGTCTTGGCGACGTTAATCATGACCTGAGGAAAAGTATCCGTCGATTGCCTGTTCGCGATGCTGCAAGCGGCGGTCACGTACTCGATGAAGTAGCGTTTGCCGACGGGTGCTGGAAAAGATCTGGTTGCACTATGATCTCCCGCCGGGATGGTGAATGAAACCGTCTCCGCATAGGGGAATTTGTCAGGGTTCTCCACATTGCGGGTGGGGGATGAAAACTCCACAGCAAGTGCTGGCACCATCCATGCTGCAAGGCCACTCAAGGCGAGGGTTGTCACATATCGTTTTGCTTTCATGGCTTACCTTTTTGTCATCAGGTTGATGTAGGAAACAGATGGCCGCTTTTTATTGCGGACGGCTTTGAATGTGAGTAGGAGACCACTCAGAAACAACAGGAGCGTAGGCGGTTCGGGGATCGTTTGATCCGTGGCAACCAAAGCCAGCCCCGCATTGACATAGCCAACCCCAAAAGCTGCCACAGGGGCGAGGCTTCCTGAACCAGCCGACGTGAAGTTATCGAGCGTTGAATTTCCCGAGGCATCATTCGAGATTGCGTAGAACAGATTGGCGGCTGGGTCAAAAGCCAAACCGCCATTGAAGGCGGCTGACCCGTCCCCGAAGCTGCTCACAAACGCTACAGAGGAGTTTTGAATGTCTATCGAATAAAGAAGCCGAGGCACACCGTTGCCGTCGGACGAGAAGGCATAAAGCAAACCGTCATTGGCATTGTAGGCAAGGCCCGTGGCCGAAAGCATTAGTTCGAGGCTGCTCACCAGGCTCGATGCACCAGAGGCTGTGATGCTGTAAAGTGATGACTGACCGTTGAAATCATTAGCGAGGGCATAAAAATTGCCATCGGCAGAGTCGAAAGCCAATCCGCCAAGAAATCCTTGGCCTAGCGTTGAAATCG
>CAITJF010000268.1 GCA_903892645.1 uncultured Nitrosomonadales bacterium
AACCGGGTGGATTCCCGTTAAACTGTTTGAATTCCAAGATCGCACATGGCAAAACCAGTACTGCAGATACTTTGAATCAAACACCCACGCGCTTTTTACTCCTGTAATACCCACATCGTCAAGTGGTTATGAAACTTTTTTTTAGAATACACTTGAAAAAGCTGCTCTAATCATCAAATATGCAATCCAACATGATGCAAGAATGATCACGACATTAAATGAAGACGAAACAAGGAAGCGCTGCCCTACTGGAAGCGGAACGGAGCAAAAGCAAGCCACCCATGCTGTACAAGGTGGTGGTGTTCAACGACGATTACACGACGATGGAATTTGTCATCGAGGTTTTGCAAAAGTTTTTTGCGATGAACCGTGAACGCGCCACCCAAGTTATGCTCAAAGTACATCAAGAGGGTTCTGCAGTGTGCGGTGTCTATCCCAAGGACATTGCGGAAACCAAGGTGGCACAGGTATCAGAATTTGCCAAGCAGCACGGGCATCCACTACGATGCGAACTGGAGGAAACATAATTATGATCGCGCAAGAACTTGAAGTCAGCCTGCACTTGGCATTCGTCGAAGCGCGCCAGAAACGGCACGAATTCATCACGGTAGAACACCTGCTGCTCTCCATGCTGGACAACTCCTCGGCGGCGCATGTGCTGCGCGCCTGTGGGGCAGATATTGATGAATTGCGTGCGGTGCTGACCGACTTTATTACCACTCATACGCCCATCCTGCCCGGTAGCGGCGAGGTGGACACACAACCCACAGTCGGCTTCCAGCGTGTCATCCAGCGCGCCATCCTGCACGTGCAATCGACCAACAAGAAAGAGGTCACCGGTGCTAACATTCTGGTTGCCCTGTTCAGCGAGAAGGATTCCCACGCGGTGTTTTTCCTCAACCAGCGCGCCATTACGCGGCTGGATGTGGTGAACTACATCGCCCACGGTATCAACAAGACGGCCCAGTCCGGCGCCCAGAAACCTCATGACACCGAAACAGAGCAGGAAGCAAGCAATGAAGGTGCGCTGCACAACTACACGCTGGACCTCAATGCCCAGGCACTGGCCGGCAAGATCGACCCATTGATCGGGCGTGAAATCGAACTGGAACGCGTCATCCAGACATTGTGCAGACGCCGCAAGAACAACCCGCTGCTGGTCGGCGAGGCCGGTGTGGGCAAGACCGCTATCGCCGAAGGTCTGGCGCGCCGCATCACGGAAAACAACGTGCCGGAAATCCTCAAGGATGCGCATGTGTATTCGCTTGACATGGGCGCACTGCTGGCCGGCACCAAGTATCGCGGCGACTTCGAGCAACGCCTGAAGGCGGTGCTCAAGGAATTGTCCGACGCAAAACACGCCATCCTGTTCATTGACGAAATCCACACGCTGAT
This sequence comes from uncultured Nitrosomonadales bacterium, assembly GCA_903892645.1. Taxonomy (GTDB): domain Bacteria; phylum Pseudomonadota; class Gammaproteobacteria; order Burkholderiales; family Gallionellaceae; genus CAITJF01. The sequence continues at coordinate 1,396 of CAITJF010000268.1, forward strand.
CGGTGCGGGTGCCGCTTCGGGCGGTACCATGGATGCTTCAAATTTACTGAAGCCTGCGCTGTCCAGCGGCGCGCTCAAGTGCATCGGCGCCACCACCTACCAGGAATACCGCGGCATCTTCGAGAAGGATCACGCGCTGTCGCGCCGCTTCCAGAAAGTGGACGTGCCGGAACCGAGCGTGGAACAGGCCATTGAAATCTTGAAAGGGTTAAAATCGCGCTTCGAAACCCACCACGGCATCAAATACAGTGCCGCCGCGCTGACCAGCGCTGTCGAGCTATCCGCGCGCTTCATCAATGACCGCCACCTGCCGGACAAGGCGATAGACGTAATAGACGAGGCGGGCGCAGCGCAACGCATTTTGCCCAAATCCAAGCAGAAAAAAGTCGTCGGCAAGCATGAGATCGAGGAAATCATTGCCAAGATCGCGCGCATCCCGCCGCGCACTGTGTCGAGCGATGACCGCAATGCACTAAAGAATCTGGATCGCGACCTCAAGGCCACGGTGTTCGGCCAGGACAAAGCCATCGACGCACTGGCGCGCGCCATCAAGATGTCGCGCAGCGGCTTGGGCAACCCGCAAAAACCCGTCGGCAGCTTCCTGTTCTCCGGCCCCACCGGCGTGGGCAAGACCGAAGTGGCGCGCCAGCTCGCCTATAGCATGGGCATGCCACTGCACCGTTTCGACATGTCCGAATACATGGAGCGCCACGCCGTGTCGCGGCTGATCGGCGCGCCTCCGGGCTATGTCGGATTCGATCAGGGCGGACTGCTTACCGAGGCGATCAGCAAGCAGCCGCATTGTGTGCTGCTGCTGGACGAAATCGAAAAAGCGCACCCGGACATCTTCAACATCCTGCTGCAAGTGATGGATCATGGCACGCTCACCGACAACAACGGGCGCAAGGCCGATTTTCGCAACGTGGTCATCATCATGACTACCAACGCGGGAGCCGAAGCATTGAGCAAGGTACAGATCGGCTTTACCAAGAACTCGGCTGCCGGCGATGAAATGGCCGACATCAAGCGCATGTTTACGCCGGAATTCCGCAACCGCCTGGATGCCATCGTCTCCTTCGCATCCTTGAGCCGCGAAGTCATCCTGCGCGTGGTGGACAAGTTCCTGATGCAGCTTGAAGAGCAACTGCACGAGAAAAAGGTGGAAGCGGTATTCACCGACGCGCTCAAGGATCACCTCGCCGAACACGGCTTCGATCCGCTGATGGGCGCGCGCCCGATGGCGCGGCTGATCCAGGACACCATCCGTAGCGCCCTCGCCGATGAACTGCTGTTCGGACGGCTGGCTAGCGGTGGCAAGGTAACGGTGGACGTGAAGGACGGAAAGGTGGGACTGGAGTTTGCGGAAGAGGCGATTCCTGCCTGATGCAGTTTATAGGGGGCGCTTCGCCCCCTCCCCCACCGGCTCACTCCATTTCGGTTCGCTGGTCGCCGCGGTCGGCAGCTATCTCGACGCGAAACACAATAACGGAATCTGGCTGGTACGCATCGAAGACCTTGATACGCCGCGTACCGTCATGGGTGCTGCCGACGACATTCTCAGAACGCTGGAGGCTTATGGTCTGCACTGGGATGAAACCATTATTTACCAAAGTCAGCGCACCGCTGCCTATCAGGCAGCCTTCGAACATCTGCGTATAGACAATATACTCTACCCCTGCGCGTGCAGCCGCAAGGAAATCGCCGATTCTGCACTGCATCATGGCGACGAACTGGTTTATCCCGGCACCTGCCGCAATGGATTGCCGCAAGGGAAAACTACGCGCGCATGGCGGGTACGCGTCAATGATGCGCGAATAAATTTTACCGACGGGCTGCAAGGAAACATCGTGCAGAATCTTGCATCCGGGATCGGCGATTTCGTGGTGAAACGCGCCGACGGATTGTTCGCCTACCAGCTTGCGGTAGTGGTGGATGATGCCGCACAGGGCATTACGCACGTGGTACGCGGCGCTGACCTACTCCACTCCACTACGCGCCAGATATATCTGCAACGGCTGATGGGTTTTGCCACCCCAGCCTACTCACACCTGCCCATCGCGGTGAACGCACAGGGCGAAAAACTCAGCAAACAAACGCTCGCCACGCCAGTAGATACAAATAACCCAGTTGCCGCGTTGCTGCGTGCACTCGCCTTTCTGCGCCAGGAAATGCCTGCCGACCCGGGAGATTATGATTTGGATTCGGTATTGAGCTGGGCCATCGCCCACTGGAACAAGGACAGACTGAACGGGATCATGCAGATCCCTGCCTAAGCCGCAACCGTACGGTTACGTCCGCCATTCTTCGCTGTATACAGCCGTTTATCGGCAAGTTGCAGCAACAATTCCACATTCAACAATGCTGGTTTTTTGCTTGCCACCCCGATGCTGATGGTGAGGTGAAAAGCTTGGCCATCATCACCACGAACACAATTCGCGGCAACATTCTGGCGCAACCTCTCTGCATACTGGTACGCCTGCTCCACCGGGGTATCCGGGCAAATCAGCAGAAATTCCTCTCCGCCAAAACGGCACACCACATCCTCCGTGCGTGTGGCTCCGCGCAAAGCATGAGCCACCTGTTTCAACGCATCGTCCCCCATCTTGTGGCCGTATGTGTCGTTGATCTGCTTGAAGCGGTCTATATCCACTAACATGCACGACAGTGGACGTCCGCCGCGCTCAGCCAACGCCCATTGCCGCTCCAGGTGCTCGTTTGCGAAACGCCGGTTAGGCAAGCCGGTGAGCACATCGGTGAGCGCCAGTTGCTGCAGCCGATGATTAGAGGCCGCCAGTTCATCAGCAAATTTATGCAGCTGCTGGCGATCAAACTCCAGCTCTTCCTGCAAATGCACCACACGTTGCGCGGCACGCAGCCTCGCCCCCAGCACCTTTGGATTGACCGGCTTGGTCATGTAATCGTTTGCCCCAGCCTCAAATGCCTCTACCAGCCTGTCCGTGCTTTCCTGCGCCGTCATGATGAATACATAGATATTGCGCCATGCAGGGTTCTGCCTGAGCGCCTTGCAAAATTCGATGCCATCCATTCCGGGCATCACCCAGTCAGTGATAATGAGTTGCGGCATGGATTTTTCTAGCAGGCCCAATGCCTCCATCCCGTTGCGGGCCGTAACCACGGTATGCCCGGCGTTTTCCAGCAACGTTTTCAGCAGAAACAGGACAGCCAGGTCGTCATCCACCAGCAAGATGCGTAACTTGTAGAACGTACTTGCATCGTTCGGCAACCCCTCCCCGATATCAAGCATATCTGGCGTCAGCGGTACCGCTTCCAATAATTCCGCAAAGGAAGGAACCTCTACCGAACGAATACCACACAGCTTGCTCCACGCGTGCCATTCTTGTACCGACTTGTCACCAAGCTTGGTGAGCATGTCCGATTCCACGCCCACCCGGGTGGCGATCAGGATTAATTTTGGCACCATTTTGCGCCGGTGCGGCCCTTGGGTTAAGCACACTCTGGAAAAATAGTCCGCAATGTGCAGCACATTCAACAAACGCCAGTCCCGGCTACCCTCCGCAAAGCTGGATTGACCCGGATCCTCGCAATGCAGGGCAACTTCCTGAAATACCCTTGGCATACCCCAATCTGCCAGCATCGCCTGCGTCAGCTGGTTGTGGTCAAGCCCGAATTCGGCACGCTCAAGGTTGGCCAATCCGGCATCCACATCTGCCTCGGTTTTTTCAATAATGCGTGCATATTCCTGCGGGTATGCCGTCGCCAGCGCCAAAGAACCGATTTGTCCCAGCAAACCAAGAATAAAGACCTCTTCAGGCGACCCGATGCCACTGCTTAAAACCAGGTTTTGCGCAGCAATCGCCGTCAGCAACGAGCGCGCCCAGAAGCCTTGATAATCGAACTTCCGGCATGCCACACTACGGCTGCCATCCATTAACGATAAGCCCAACACCAACTGCCGCACTGTGTTCAAACCCAATACCGTAACCGCATCTACCATGGACGCGATGGGCCGCATCTGGTACGCCACGAGCGCATTGGCCATCTTGATAACGCGGCTGGACAACGCTGGATCAGACTTGATCGCACGCGCAATCTCCTGGTTCGTCACGCCATCCTTATGGGTCAGCTGAATTACCTGCAAGGCTGCGCCTTTAGGGGAGGGCAAATGGCCGCTCGCCTTGAGTTCCTCAAATTTGGAATGACTGACCATATTCAAATTCCCTTGTTTGATTATGCGGGCGCCGCACAAACACGCCGCATCAAATAATAATACACGATACAAGGCCGCCCCACATACCAACGGTATGTCAAGATTATAAATGCAGGGGGTTTAATTCCCTCGCCTGTGATGGCGAATGAACTCGAAAATCGCGGGCAGTAAGGAAATGAAAATGATGCCGATGACCATCAAAGTGAGGTTGTTCTTGATAACTGGGATGTTGCCGAAAAAATACCCCCCCACGGCAAGTGAGGTAATCCATACGATGCTGCCCAGCGCGCTGAACAACACGAACAGGTGGTAGCGCATCAAACCGATGCCCGCCACAAATGGCGCAAAAGTGCGAATGATGGGCAGGAAGCGTGCGAACAGGATAGTTTTGGTGCCGTGTTTCTTGTAGAAGGCGTGGGTCTTGTCCAAATATTCGCGCTTGAAAAAGCGCGAATCAGCGCGTTTCACCAGCCGCTTGCCGACGAGCCGGCCAATCCAGTAGTTGGTATTATCGCCGGAGAATGCCGCCAGCATCAGCAGCGGTGCAAGCAACTTGATATCCAGCGAACCCATGCCGCACAGCGCACCGGCCACGAACAACAGCGAATCGCCGGGCAGGAAGGGCGTGACCACCAGCCCGGTTTCGCAATAGATAATCAGAAACAGGATGGCGTACACCCACACACCGTATTGCTGGGTGAGCGCCAGCAGATGCGCGTCCAGATGCAGGACGATGTCAATAAAGGCAGCTAGCAAATCCAATGCGTTATTCCAGTATTATTTTTTACTGCGAAGGGTTTATGGAAGAATTTCTTCGGCTTCGGTCTTTTCAGGCTTGATGAAGTCTTCGCGCGACACTCCCAGCCACAGCAGGATCGGGCTGGCCACCAGCACTGAGGAGTAGATGCTGAACAGGATGCCGATGGTCAATGCCAGCGCGAAATAGTGCAGTGTCTCGCCGCCAAGGAACAGCATGGCGGTCACCATCATCTGGGTGCAGGCATGGGTGATGATGGTGCGCGACATGGTGCGGGTGATGGCGTTGTCGATGATTTCGCTCACTTCGGTCTTGCGCATCTTGCGGAAGTTTTCGCGTATCCGGTCGAACACCACTACCGATTCGTTCACCGAATAACCCAGCACCGCCAGCACTGCCGCCAGCACGGATAGCGAAAACTCCCACTGAAAGAAGGCGAAGAAGCCGAGGATGATGACCACGTCATGCAGGTTGGCGATGATCGCGGCCAAGCCAAATTTCCACTCGAAGCGCAGCCACAGGTAGCAGACGATGCCAAGCGAAACCAGCAACAACGCGAGCGAGCCGTTCTCCACCAGTTCCTTGCCCACCTGCGGGCCGACGAATTCGACACGGCGCATTTCCACGCCCGCATCCTGTGATCGCAGCGCGTCAAATACCTGCTCACTTAGTTTCGCACCCGAGGTGTTTTGCTTGAGCGGCACCTGGATCAGCACATCCTTGCTGGAACCAAAATTTTGCACCTGCGCATCGTGCAGCCCCATACCGCCAAGCTGGTCGCGCACCTTATTCAGGTCGGCAGGCTGCGCATAGTGTATTTCTATCACCGTACCGCCGGTAAAATCCACACCGAAATTCAATCCGCGCGTGGCAAGAAAAAATATCGCAAAGAGGAACGTTACCAGTGAGATGGCGGTGGTAAACCGTCCATAACTCATAAACGGAATGTCGTGTTTGATCCTGAAAAATTCCATTTATTGCCTCTTTCTTAACCGATGGAAACCTTGGACAGCCGGATCCTACGCCCGTAAATCAGGTTGACCATCGCGCGCGATACCAGCACCGCGCTGAACATCGAAGTCATAATGCCCAGGCACAGCACTACTGCGAAGCCGCGCACCGGGCCGGAGCCAAACATGAACAGCGCGATGCCCGCGATCAGGGTGGTGATATTGGAGTCGAATATGGTACCGAATGCCTGCTCATAGCCCGCGTGGATGGAGGCTTGTGGCGTGTTACCCATGCGCAGTTCCTCGCGGATACGCTCATTGATCAGCACGTTGGAGTCAATCGCCATCCCCAGCGTCAGCGCGATACCCGCCATGCCGGGCAGCGTCAACGTGGCTTGCAGCATGGACAGCAGCGCCACCAGCAACAGCAAATTGGCACCCAGCGCCAGCACGGAAACCGTGCCGAACATCAAGTAGTAGGCGATCATGAAAATCGCGATGGCGACAAAACCGATCTGGGTAGAATGAAAACCTCGCGTGATGTTGTCCGCCCCGAGGCTGGGGCCGACGGTGCGCTCTTCGACAATCTCCATCGGGGCCGCCAATGCACCGGCGCGCAACAGCAACGCGGTATCCTGCGCTTCTGTGGTGCTCATCCTTCCGCTAATCTGCACACGCCCGCCGCCGATTTCCTCGCGAATAACCGGAGCTGTGACGATCTCGCCTTTACCCTTTTCGAACAGGATAATCGCCATGCGCTTGCCGACGTTTTCGCGCGTCGCTTCCTTGAATTTGCGCGCGCCCACGCCATCCAGGTTGAGATGCACGGCAGGCTCGTTGCTGCGGTTATCGAAACCGGGCTGCGCGTCATTGATACGTTCGCCGGTGAGCAACACGCTTTTTTTCACCAGTAGCGGGGTGCCATCCCTTTCTTTGAACATCTCAGTACCGAACGGCACCGCAGAGCCCTCGACAAAGTGATGCTCCTCATCCACCAGACGCACTTCCAGCGTCGCGGTACGACCCAGAATGTCTTTCGCGCGCGCCGTGTCCTGCACACCGGGCAGTTGCACCACGATGCGATCCACACCCTGCTGCTGGATCACCGGCTCGGCCACGCCCAGCTCGTTGACACGATTGCGCAGCGTAACCAGGTTCTGCTGCACGGCGGAGTCCTGAATACGTTTTTCTTCTGTTGGCTTGAGTGTGGCGAGCAGGAGATATTCGCTGCCTTCATCCTTTTCGCTGAAGACCAAGCCGCCGAAGCGCTGCTTGAGTTCGGCTTCCCCCTTGCCGCGCGCTTCAGCATCGCGGAACTTTACCGTTGCCATTTTACCGTCACGGCTCACCCCGGCGTAAGCGATATTCTGTTCGCGCAGGGTGCTGCGGATGTCGCCGGAGGCGGATTCCATCGCTTTGTCCAGCGCACCCTTCATGTCTATCTGCAACAGGAAATGTACGCCGCCGCGCAAGTCCAGCCCGAGATACATGGGCAGCGCATTGATGCCGGTCAGCCACTGCGGTGAGCGTGACACCAAGTTCAGCGCCACCACGTAATCCTCACCCAGTTGCGCCTGCAGAATGTCCTTGGCCTTGAGCTGGCTATCGGTGTCGTTGAAACGCGCCTTGACACTGGTGGCATCCAGCGCAACCGCCAGCGGATTGAGGCTGGCTGCCTTCAGCGCGGCTTCCACCCGCCCCATCAGGGCACTATCAGCCTTGAGGCTGGAGCGCAACGGCTGTACCTGCACCGCAGGAGATTCCCCGTAGAAATTGGGCAAGGTATAAACCAGCCCCATGATGAGCGCAACAAGAATCAGCAGATATTTCCACAACGGGTATTGGTTCATTGCAGCACCTTAAATCCCTTTAAATCGACTTGATGGATCCCTTGGGTAGCACGGTCTGAATTGCGCTTTTCTGGACATTGATGGTCACGCCGTCAGCGATTTCCACGCTGACATAACTCTCACCCACCTTGATGACGCGCCCCAGCGCACCGCTGAGCACCACCACCTCGTCGCCTTTTTGCAGTGCCTCGAGCATGACCTTCTGTTCCTTGGCTCGCACCTGCTGCGGGCGCAGAACCAGAAAATAAAACACCGCAACCAGTCCGATCAACGGCAGAAAATCCATGATGCCAGCGCCAGATGCTGGCGCAGCGGCTTGCGCGTAAGCATTACTAATAAACATGACACGCATCTCCCAGTTAAAATTAAGGGGGTTAAAAATCGAAGCGGCGAATTCTAGCACGAACCGGCACGCGCCTGCCTGAAGCTGGCAACAAAAGCATCGAACCGGCCTGCCGCGATGGCCGCACGGATTCCGCTCATCAGTTCCTGATAATAATGCAGGTTGTGGATGGTGTTGAGACGCGCACCGAGAATCTCGCCGATACGGTGCAAGTGATGCAGGTAAGCACGGGTGAAGTTGCGGCAGGTGTAGCAAGCGCACAGCTCGTCCAGCGGACGCATATCCATACGGTATTGCGCGTTCTTGATCTTGATGTTGCCGTGGCGCGTGAACATCATGCCGTTGCGCGCATTGCGCGTCGGCATCACGCAGTCAAACATATCAATACCCTGCATCACCGCACCCACGATATCTTCCGGCGTGCCGACTCCCATTAAATAGCGCGGCTTATCCTGCGGCAATTGCGGTGCGGTGTGCCGGAGTATGCGCAACATATCCTCCTTCGGCTCCCCCACCGACAGCCCGCCGATGGCGTAGCCGTCAAAGCCGATACGCTCCAGTTCACGCAACGACTCATCGCGCAAATGTTCGTGCATCCCGCCCTGCACGATGCCGAACAGCGCATTGGCATTGCCTTCATGCGCACGCCTGCTGCGCTCCGCCCAGCGCAACGACAGGCGCATGGATTCCCCCGCCGTTTTCTCATCCGCCGGATACGGCGTACACTCGTCAAAAATCATCACGATGTCGGAATTCAGCACCTTCTGGATGTGCATGGATTCTTCCGGTGTGAGGAAACACTTATCGCCATTCACGGGCGACTGGAACTTCACCCCCTCTTCGCTGATCTTGCGCAACGCCCCCAGGCTGAACACCTGAAAACCGCCGGAGTCGGTAAGTATCGGCCCGTCCCAACCCATGAAGCGATGCAGCCCACCATGTGCCTCAATGACTTCCAGGCCAGGGCGCAACCACAGGTGAAAGGTATTGCCCAGCACGATCTGCGCGCCGACTTCCTTCAGCTCAAGCGGCGACATCGCCTTCACCGTTCCATAGGTGCCAACTGGCATAAAGGCGGGGGTTTCGACGGTGCCGTGGGCGAGTTGCAAAGTGCCGCGACGGGCAAAGGCATCGGTAGCAAGAAGAGTAAAGTTCATGATTTTGTTATTCCTGCCATATCTAAACGCTCGATCAACATCGCATCGCCATAACTAAAGAAGCGATACTCATTTTTCACCGCATGGCGATAGGCCGCCAGCATTTGCTCCATCCCGCCAAATGCACACACCAGCATCAGCAGGGTGGACTTGGGCAAATGAAAATTGGTGATCAGCGTGTCCACCATCTTGAAGCGATAACCCGGCGTAATGAAAATTCTTGTCTCGCTCTCACCCGCCTGCAATTCGCCAGCCTGTGTAGCACTCTCTAATGCGCGCAGGCTGGTGGTGCCCACCGCGATGACGCGACCGCCCTGCGCCTGTGCCTGGCGTATGGCTTCCACCGTGACCTGCGGAATGGTATAGCGTTCGCTGTGCATGACATGCTCATGGGTATATTCCGCGCGCACCGGCTGGAAGGTGCCCGCACCGACATGCAGCGTCACATAGGCAATCTGTGCACCCCGTGCGCGCAAAGCGGTGAACATGTCATCATCGAAATGTAAGCCTGCCGTGGGTGCAGCCACCGCACCAGGTTGGCACGCAAACATCGTCTGGTAGCGCTCTTCATCTTCAGCGCCTGCAGCATGGGTGATGTAGGGCGGCAGCGGCAACTGGCCGTATCGCTCCAGCAGGGCAGCCACACTTTCTTCGCTGTCGAAGCGCAAGCGGAAGAATTCCCCTTCGCGCCCTAGCACGGTGACGATTAAAAACCCGGCCAGCCGCAGCCGGCTATCCGGCTGCGGGGCATGGCTGGCGCGGATTTGCGCCAGTGCGTGATGTTCATCGAGCAGGCGCTCGATCAACACCTCAACCTTGCCGCCTGTGAACTCCTCATCAGCTTTAGCCGATAGAAAATTGCGTAACTTTGCCTCGCAGAGGTCTTTGCACCCTGCGCCAAGACCGCCAGAAAGGCGAGTGTCTGGCGGCGTACCCCTTGCGGGTACAGAGGGTGTTGCACTCTTCTTATTGCCGAACAGGCGCGCCTTCAACACGCGGGTATTGTTGAACACCAGCACGTCATGCTCCCGCACCAAGTCCGGCAAATCCGTAAACAGGCAGTCTTTCCATTCATATCCACGCACGTGCAGCAGGCGGCTGGCGCCGCGCCGCTCGGGCGGACGTTGCGCAATCAAGCGCTCGGGAAGTACAAAATCAAATTCTTTGGTGCGCATGCAACGTGCTGTCCATACATTGGAAAGACCGCATTGTAGCTTGATGAAGCAGGTCATTTCATGGATAATCCGCCGCGTTCCGAGCCGGGATGGCGGAATTGGTAGACGCGCTGGACTCAAAATCCAGTATCTGCGAGGATGTGGGGGTTCGATTCCCCCTCCCGGCACCAACAATTTTGCTTGGCGGCTGTCAACCAAAGGGATGGCGGTGCGTTATTGCGATTGACACTAGTAGTGTCGTAAACGTTTATCAACCTACTAAGAATTGGAGTTCACATGAAACTGTTGTCCACACTGATCGCTGCCGTTTTCGCCGCTGCCTCTTTCTCCGCTGTTGCTATGGATGTGCCTGGTGATGCTCCTGCCAAGGCTGCCCCTGCCAAGGCTGCTGCTCCTGCCAAGGCTGAAGCTGCTGCTCCTGCCGCCAAGGAAGAAGCTGCTGCCAAGCCAGCCAAGAAGCACAAGAAAGCCAAGAAAGCCAAGAAAGCTGAAGAAGCTAAGTAATTTAGCGCACTTCTAAAAAGGCAGGGGTGACCCTGCCTTTTTTATTTTATGGAGCACAGATGATCTGGAAACCCAACGTCACGGTAGCTGCCATCCTTGAGCAAGACGGAAAATTCCTACTGGTGGAAGAACACACCACGCAAGGCATGCTGTTCAACCAACCCGCCGGGCATCTGGAACCGGGCGAATCGTTGCTTGCCGCAGTAGTGCGCGAAACACTGGAAGAGTCCGCTTATGAATTTGAGCCACAGCACCTGATCGGCATCTATCGCTGGCACTCGCCCGCCTCTGACACTACATACCTGCGCTTTGCCTTTACCGGGCGCATTCTCTTGCATCACCCGCAGCAAGCGCTTGACGAAGGCATTGTCCGTGCATCCTGGATGACACAGGAAGAAATCCATGCAAGCCAAATACGCCACCGCAGCCCGCTGGTATTGCGTTGCGTGGAGGATTATCTTTCCGGCAAACGCTATCCGCTTGAGCTGCTCGTGCACTATGACTAAACGCCATGTGGTAGTTGGCATGTCCGGCGGTGTGGACTCCACCGTCACCGCTTTATTGCTGAAACAGCAAGGCTTTGACGTCACCGGACTGTTCATGAAGAACTGGGAAGATGACGATGACGACGAGTACTGCTCCTCGCGCGAGGACCTGATTGATGCGGTTGCTGCTGCCGATGTCATCGGCATTCCCATCGAAGCAGTAAATTTCGCCGGTGAATACAAGGATCGGGTGTTCAGCTATTTCCTGCGCGAATACGAGGCCGGGCGCACGCCCAACCCGGACATCCTGTGCAACTCCGAGATCAAGTTCAAAGCTT